>CASBRD010000235.1 GCA_949128025.1 Oscillatoriales cyanobacterium PMM_0008
CCTAGCCCCTAGCCCCTATCCCCTAATGACCAATGAAAAATGAAGAAAAAGTAAACATCTTGATGGTTGACGACCATCCAGAAAATCTGCTAGCGCTAGAGGCAATACTAGACAGTCTAGGTGAGAATCTGGTAAAAGCCTATTCGGGTGAAGAAGCCTTGAAATGTCTGCTCAGGCAGGATTTTGCTGTGATTCTACTTGACGTTCAAATGCCGGGGATAGATGGATTTGAAACGGCAACGCTAATTCGACTGCGAGAGCGATCGCGCCAGACCCCGATTATTTTCCTCACAGCATTTAGCACCAGCGACTCTTTCGTCTTCAAAGGCTATTCTTTGGGCGCAGTAGATTATCTGCTCAAACCGATCGACCCAGAAATCTTGAAATCGAAAGTAGTCGTGTTCGTTGACCTGTTTAAGAAGACTGAGGAGATCAAACGACAAGCAACACAACTTGCAGCTATTAACAGCGAACTTAGGAAAAGTGAAGAGCGGTTTCGCTGTTTGAGTGCATCCTCCCCAATCGGTATTTTTATGACAGATATTGAAGGGCGCTGTACCTACACCAACCCGCGCTGCCAAGCTATCTGTGGCTTTACTTTAGAGCAAAGCTTAGGAAACGGTTGGTTAGAATCAGTGTATTGGGAAGACCGAGAACGGGTAAAAGTAGATTGGTTTGCCTACACACATCGAGGCAATGAATACTCCGACGAGTTTCGCTTCCAAACCCCTCCCGGCATTATTCATTGGGTTCGCGTGCGATCGTCTCCCATGCTTTCCGATCGAGGCAACCCTGTAGGTCATGTGGTATCGGTAGAAGACATCACCGATCGCAAGCAAGCTGAGGAAGAAAGCAATAAGTTGCTTCGCGAACAGATAAAGCGACAGGAAGCTGAGCAAGCGAACCGTTTGAAAGACGAATTTCTAGCAGCCCTCTCCCACGAACTCCGCACTCCCCTTAACTCCATACTGGGATGGGCTCGCCTGCTCCGCACTCGCAATTTTGATGAAGAGACGACTACTCGCGCCCTAGAAACTATCGAACGCAACGCCAAGTTACAAGCGCAATTGATCGAGGACATCTTGGATGTTTCGCGCATCATCCGGGGCAAGCTGCGTCTGAATATATGCACAGTTAATCTTACAGCAATTATTAAAGGCGCGATCGATGCCATGTCTCCTCAAGCAGAAAGTAAAGCAATTCAATTGGAAACCGAACTTGATACAGTAATAAATACCGTCTGTGGCGATCCCAACCGCTTACAGCAAATTGTCTGGAATTTACTCTCCAATGCGCTCAAATTCACTCCTGAAGGAGGAAAGGTTAGGGTGCAACTGGAGTGTGCTGGTGACCGCGCCCAAATAAAGGTTATTGACACAGGCATTGGGATCGCGCCAGATTTTCTTCCTTATGTTTTCGATCGCTTTCGTCAGGCTGATGGCCAAACCACAAGGTCTTATGGCGGACTCGGACTGGGATTGGCTATAGTCCAGCACTTAGTCGAACTGCACGGTGGCGAAGTCGGCGCAGAAAGTGGAGGAGAAGGCCAGGGAGCCACCTTTACGGTGACGCTACCGCTCCTTGAAACAAGCCGGGAAGCAGGGGCGCAAAGGCGCAGGGAAGTGAAAGATAGCCCAAAACTCTACTATGGTAAAAGTGCGGGAACTTCTTAAATATAGGCCGCGTCTTGTGGGGAGGGATGTTTTAAAGCGGATTCGGTCAATGAGTCAATCAATTTCTGTATCCTGGTCTAGCGGTGAGGTAAGCTTTCCTCAAGCAATAGTGGAGCCAGTTGAAAAACTATCTAACTATGACTTAGTTTTGCGCTGTCAAACCGAGCATCGGCCCGATCGCTTGGCATTTGCGGAACTGCTGCGTCGGTATCAGTCCCACGTGGACAAGATTTTGTACCACTTAGCACCTGATTGGCAAGATCGAGCAGATTTAGCCCAAGAAGTCTGGATTCGGGTTTACCGCAATATTAAGCGGGTGAACGAACCTGTGAAGTTTCGGGGTTGGCTGACGCGGATAGCCACCAATCTTTTTTATGATGAGTTACGCAAACGCAAGCGAGTAGCTCAACCCCTCTCGTTAGATGCACCCAGAATGCTGGATGATGGCGAGATGGATTGGGAAATTGCGGCGGACGAACCGGGGCCAGTCGAAGATTTGAGTACCCGCGAGTTTTACGAGCAACTGCATATTGCGATCGCCGATCTGCCAGAGGTTTTTCGGACTACGATCGTCCTCAGAGAAATCGAAGGTATGGCTTATGAAGAAATTGCCGAGATCACCAAGGTTTCTCTGGGAACCGTGAAGTCGCGCATCGCCAGAGCCCGTCAACGACTCCAGTCTCAGCTACAAAATTATCTGGATAGTTAGCAAGGAAGTCAAGCTCCCCGTTGTGCTATCCCTTCTAAGGCGCACCTGTACCGGACTAGAAAGAGCGGCTCCTGTTGCTCAGACCCCTCAACCGCTTGTTGAGAATATGTAGTAGACTAGGCTCTACAGGGTGCTGAGCGGACATAGCTGTGTAGTAACATACTGGTTTCATAAAACACCAAGTTGAAATAAGGCAGTATTTCTCCACCTGGCTGGGCAAAGGGTATCGTCCCTGCGAATCGACTTAATTATCAAAAATCTACGCATTCAAGCATTAGTATGACTCCTGACTTTGAATCCCGTAATAATTCAGAACCGAATTTCCTGGGGAATTCGCCAGCGGGGAATATGGGTGCTATCGATACTCAAAAGCGCGATCGCTTTGAATTGCTCAGTGCCTTTCTAGATGGAGAGGTGAGCGCCCAAGAACGCCGACAAGTAGAAGAATGGCTGGCTGGCGACCCCCAAGTACAGTGTTTGTATGCCAGACTCTTGAAGCTACGCAAAGGGGTACGGACGATGCCTGTGCAAGCGTCTGAGCAACCTGTGGAAGCAACTGTAACGCAAGTGTTTTCCCGCCTTGACCGCCGTCGGCACAAGCAGATGCTAATGTGGGGTGGAACTGCGATCGCAGCCGTCTTCATCGGTGCTGTCTCAGGCGTGTTCGGAGGTAGTAATTCCTTCTCGCCTCAGTTAGCTCAATCTCCTACACCGGCAGTGACCTCCGAACCATTAATGCTCGCTTTGAACGAAGCTGTTGTAGAAATTCCCAAAGCACCGATCGCGTCTCCTGTCAACCAGTTGAACCCAAGTGGTTCTTACTATAATTACTATACTCCTGGTAAGTAACGCAAGTTGCTAGTTATTTGGATAAAGGTATGTTATTGCGCTTTAGCGCTCTTATCCTAGCTTTAATAAGAGCGCTAAAGCGCAACAACGTACTAAAGAGCAATTGCATCCTTCATCCTTTCCCCAATCTAAAATCTAAAATTCCTTACGTGGGATTCCAGCAGTTTGAGGGTATGGGAATACCTCCCAAACTTTGTATTTTTTCTACGGTCATAAAATAAGCCCAGGCTAAACCAAGAGATTGGCCGTCTGGTGCAAAAATTTCGATTTCGGATCGGTTATAATAGTTTTCTTCTAATAGTCGATGGGGGTGGTAATCCTCCAGATTGTCAAGGGTTTCTAGAAGATTGGGGTTTGCTAAGGTAAGTAAATAGCCTTGGATAGGGCGATCGCCGATGGTCATCGCAGGGTATCCTACAGGTAGAGCGAAAAGTTGACCGTATGCGATCGATCTTTCCTCTTCTACCACTTTACCAGCGCAGTAGCGCAGATAGTTAGATTCCCCTGGTTTGAGCGTGCCGTAGACAAAAACTTTTAACATTTACAAGGTTTTCAGCGTTTTTATAATTCTTAACATCAATCTATACTATATTGACAAATCTCTCACCTGAGAACACAACCCGCCAGGGATTCTAATCCCTGATAGACTAACAGCGCAGACACAATATTTCAAATCATAGTATTTTACCAGAAAGCGCAAGTGCGATCGCACAACATACGAAGAGAGCGTAAAAAGTTGACAGTTCTAGCCATTTACAGTATTCTGTTTATCATGGAAGTTTCCAAAGAAGAATCCGGGTATGAGCAATAGTTGCGAAGTGCTTGGGGCTTAAAAAAATATTCCCCGCAAGGGGATACAAAGAAGAAAAAAAACCACAGATGAACACAGATAAACACAGATGTATTTGAGCTATCTGTGTTTATCTGTGTTTATCTGTGGTTAAGAAAGGCTAAAATTTATCCTATTTGTCAATGTAGTCATCATCCCAGTTACTTGATGCTACCTCAACAGCTAAAAGTAGGGGTTCTGTAATTCCAGCATAAGTGTTGAGATATCTGTTCCAAATTCTCTCTTCAACTAAACTTTTATTATAGTGATTTTGTTGTCTATGGCAACCGACTACGCCATTTTTGTGGATCTTGAGAGCAGTGAAAAACTGCATAAATAATAATTGTGTAGTTCACTTCTTCGTAGAATATAACGTAAGGAAAACGTCTAATTACAGCCCTTCGATAGCTCTCGTGAACTATCGGATACATCTCTGAATTTCGCCGGATAAATTGAATACAAGCATCGACGCAACGAAGGAATTCCTCACCTAAACCAAGTTCCTTTTCTTCATACCAAACATAAGCATCCGTAACATCCTGTTCTGCTTCTGGCAGAATAATTAGATTTCTAAGCACCATAATTTTTGCTACGAATTCGTTCTTTAACTACTTCCCATGAACTCCCTGAAGCTGGATTTTGCAAATAGGCTGCTTTCCTCTTCGCAAGTTCTTCTTTTTGCCATTCAAGTACAGGAATTCGATCGGGATCTAAGGCAATACTGTCCCATAAATCTTCGACAAGTTGCAATTTTTCCGAGAGGGTTAGTTCAAAAACCTGTGTTAGCTGTGGGTTCATGCTGACTTCACCAAGTAACTAACAATCTAGTCTACTAAATATTCCAGTCCGTTTGAACTGACTTTCGCTATTAGCCAGCGATTTGAATCGCTGGCGGGTGTGGACTACTCCCCACTCCCCACTTCCCACTCCCATTCGTGCCACAATGAGAAAATGTAGTTGATTTGTGACCCAGCAGGAGTTCTAGATTGTGGAATCTCGATATAACCCAACGGCAATAGAGGAAAAGTGGCAAAAGACTTGGGCAGAACAAGGCTTGGACGAAACCCTCACAGACAGCAATAAGCCCAAATTCTACGCGCTGTCGATGTTTCCCTATCCATCGGGCAACCTGCACATGGGCCATGTCCGCAACTATACTATCACGGATGCGATCGCGCGAGTACACCGAATGCAGGGATATCGGGTACTGCATCCGATGGGATGGGATGCGTTTGGACTCCCAGCCGAAAATGCCGCCATCAAAAATAAAACCCATCCCGCCAAGTGGACTTATAACAATATCGCTCAAATGCGATCGGAATTAAAGCGCTTGGGCCTATCCTACGATTGGAATTGCGAACTCGCCACTTGTTCCCCCGACTATTACAAGTGGACGCAGTGGATATTCTTGCAATTTCTCCACGCAGGACTAGCTTATCAAAGAGAAGCAGCCGTCAACTGGGACCCCATCGACCAAACAGTATTAGCAAACGAACAAGTCGATAGCGAGGGTCGTTCTTGGCGTTCCGGCGCAATAGTGGAAAAGAAAAAATTGCGTCAATGGTTCCTCAAGATTACCGACTACGCCGAAGAATTACTCAACGACTTGGATAAGTTGACAGGTTGGCCGGAACGAGTAAAGTTAATGCAGGCCAACTGGATTGGTAAATCGGTCGGCGCTTATCTGGAATTTCCGATAGTTGGATTGGATGAGAAAATCGGCGTCTTTACCACTCGTCCGGATACGGTTTATGGTGTCACCTATGTTGTACTCGCACCAGAACATCCTTTAACACCAAAAGTTACTACGCCGGAACAGAAAGAAGCAGTTGAAAGTTTCATTAAAGAAGTTGCCAATCAAAGCGAATTGGAAAGAACTGCTGAAGATAAACCGAAACGCGGTATTCCTACCGGCGGTAAAGCAATTAATCCCTTTACTGGTGAAGAAATACCGATTTGGATTGCCGATTACGTCTTGTACGAGTATGGCACGGGTGCGGTAATGGGTGTACCCGCACATGATACGCGGGACTTCAAATTTGCTCAAGAAAAACAGTTGGCGATTAAGGTTGTGATTACCCCCCCTAACCCCCCCGTCAACGGGGGGGGACAAGAAGGTGAAGGTTCACTCGCCGTCAACGGGGGGGGACAAGAAAACTCCAACTCCAACTCCCTCCC
>CASBRD010000236.1 GCA_949128025.1 Oscillatoriales cyanobacterium PMM_0008
GGAGTGGGGGAGTGGGGGAAAGAATCACCAATGACCAATGACTAATGACCAATGACCAATGACTAATGACTGCTGATGGAACCTTTACTCGAAGTGAAAAATCTGACTTGTGGCTATGAGACCGCGCCAGTATTTAGGCAAGTGAATTTAGCCCTCTATCCCGGTCAATTCTGCGGTCTGGTCGGGCCTTCGGGCAGTGGCAAGACCACCTTAATCAGAGCGATTTTGGGGTTAAATCGACCTTGGGAGGGAGAAATTTTGTTTCGGGGTATCCCCCTCAAACCGGGAAATTCTCCCCCCAAGGTGGGCTACGTACCCCAGGTAGAAACGGTAGATTGGAACTTCCCAGTCACGGCTCTTGAAGTGGTAATGATGGGTCGCTATCGGCATCAGCATAAGTGGCCTTGGCTTTCCGAACAAGACAAGGCAGCTGCCAGAGAATTGCTAGCCAGACTTGGCATTGAAGAGGTAGCAGGACAAGCGATCGGTGAGTTATCTGGAGGGCAACAGCAGCGAGTTTTCCTGGCGCGTGCGCTCATTGGCAAGCCAGATATCGTTCTACTCGATGAACCGACCAGCAGCTCTGACTTGCGGGTTCAGCACGAACTGTTACATCTTTTATCTCAGCTAAACCAACAAGGCTTGACGGTTTTGCTTTCCACCCACGACCTCAATTCTGTCGCCACCCATTTGCCTTGGGTAGTGTGCTTTAACCACGGTTTAATCTGCCAGGGGAAGCCGATCGATATATTTACACCTGCCAATCTTGAGCGTACTTTTGGAGCGGAAATGGTAGTTTATCACCACGAAGGCCGGGTTTTAATTGCCAACAGCATGACAACCCAGTTTCATCCCAACCAACATCCAGAGCATATTGCTAAAATCTAAAATCTAAAATCCAAAATTCCCATGAATTGGTTGCTTGAACCGTTTCGCTACGAATTTTTCAGCCGTGCTATCTTAGTCGGCATGATGGCAGGACTGTTGTGTGGCGTGATGGGGGTTTATATTACAACTCGCCGCATGAGCTATATTGCCCACGGTCTGTCCCATGCGATTTTGGGAGGAGCCGTGCTGAGTTACGTGCTAGGCTTGAATTTTTATATCGGTTCGGGGATTTGGGGATTTGCAGCTGCGTTGCTGATTCAGTATCTTACCAGTCGCAGAGTTTACTCGGATGCTGCGATCGGCATTGTCACTACAGCTAGTTTTGCCTTGGGAGTCGCCATTATCAGCACCTATCGCAAGTTCAGCCAAAACTTTGAAGCGGCTTTGTTTGGTAATGTTTTGGGCGTTTCACCTACGGATTTATGGGTGGTAACGGGGGTTACCGTTGTCCTTCTGGGCTTGGTTTTCTTGTTCTATCGTCCATTGCTGTTCTGGTGTTTTGACCGCGAAGTGGCTCAAGTTCATGGGGTGCCTGTATGGGCGATGGATACCCTGTTTGCTTTGATGCTGGCGACTTTACTGGTGGCGACGCTCAATGTATTGGGAGTGACTTTGATTATCTCGGCGGTAGTGATTCCGGCTTCCATCGCCCGACTTTTGAGCAATCGCTTTGGTTTGATGATGATTATTTCGGGGGTTTTAGGAGCTGCGATCGCATTTATGGGCATTTACCTGAGCTACTACTTTGATATCGCCTCTGGAGCCAGTGTTGTGCTACTCTCAACTTTGATATTTGGCTGTGTGCTACTTTGGAGGAGCTTTCAACTTCGGCAGAAACGCTATCTCCCACCCCTCCCCTCAAAGCACTTTCAGTAACTCATCCTACAAAATGTTGGAACATATATTTCTTGCCAAAATATGAATCTCTGATTTTTTACCGCAGATGAAAGCAGATAAACGCAGATAAACGCAGATGAATCGGAAGAAGTATACAAGACTTACGCATCGGTTACCTAAAAAATCCGCGTTCTTCTCTTATCTGCGTTCATCTGCGTTCATCTGTCTTCATCTGCGGTAAAAATTTAACCAACGATGACAACAGACAATTTGACGATTATACCGGACGAGCTGAGAGGTAATCGGGAGCTAAAGCTACCGACTCAGGCTTGTTCCTGTTCGCTGTCTGATTGGCTGCAATATTGAGGACACCCGACTGTCTGAGAATGTTATCAAAGCGCAAGATCGCATCATTTGACTTCTCAGCTACATAAAGGTTGCCACCGTCGAAAGTAATGTCAACTGGATTCCCCAACCTAGTATTTGCCCCGCCGATTTGGGCTTGAACGGCAAAGTTACCGTTTGCGGTGCTAGCGTTGTTAATTACAAAGAGTTGTCCGTCAGTTGGACTCGCGGCACTGCCGACATCGGAAAGCAGCAATGTGTCGGATGATTCGACGTAGATCACCCCGTGCAGGTTAACAGATACCTTATTCGTCCTCGTAGGATCGAATGGTGTGATTACTCGTGTCGGGCCACTCGCACCTTGGGTAGCTACATACTGGTCGTAGACGAGTACGGTGCCATCAGTTGCGGCTACGAATAGGCGATCGCTATTCGGTTCGTAATCAACATCCCAAGGACGCTTTCCGCCGAGATTAGAAGTACGGAATACTGGTGCAACATCACCTTGAGCTTGCGTGCTGAATGCAAGAATAGCTGGAGATGCGGCATTATTTTCGGTGACAAACACCAGCCCTAAACCATCTGCCACATCCAAGCCTTTAGGACTGACAATCCCCGTATTAGCACCAGTAATTGTCCGGTCTCTGGAGGGATTAACTCCACCACCGTTTCGGCCATCGGCAAGCCGATTCATAATTAAAATACCGCCGTTTGTGTCATTGCTATCAAACGTGATAAAGGCATCACCCGCCAAATCGAAAGTGATGTTTTCCAGGCTTGGGACTGCGTTGGAGGTGTTAAATGTTGTCTCGGTTTGCAAGCTGCTGGAAAGCTTAGCCACGAAATCGCTCGAACCTGCGGCTGGGGGGTTACTTGTGGTAAAAATCGCATCGATTATAGTAGCTGTAGTCTCGATATCAGTTACACCGCGATTCCTCATCCCATCACTCACATCCGCCACCAAAGCTTCTGGCTTGATTTCCGCGACGCTGACATCGGGAGCGATATCTCCGCTAGGCCCATCAAAAATGTTCCTGAAAGTCAGAAGTCGATCTCTTGCCTTCTCCGCTACTCGGACATCAGTACCGTTTAAGATCAGATCTACTGGATTGCCCAGCTGGGTTGCTGACCCTTCAATAGTACGGGAAGGTATGACATTGCCATTGGCGTTGCTGGCGTTGTCGATCGTATAAATTCGCCCATCAGTGTTGAAGTTGGGACTTTGCGCCATAGTTGCCGCCCCAACGTCAGTCACAATCAACTTATTTCGTGCGGGAGAATAGACAATGCCGTGCAGATTGGTAGAAACCTTGGTTCCCTGAGCATTTACAGGGGTAATAGTCCGGGATATACCGCCAGCACCGATATTCGTACCGTTACCGATGTAGTTATCCAAGACGCTGACGGTGCCATTGACTAAGGCGACATATAAGCGATCGCTTTCTTCATCGTAGGCAGCGTCCCAAGGATTCGCCGGAAGATTTGTAATTGCCACGGGGAACACATCACCACCAGTGGCTGTTCCGAATACTTTGAGGTTTCCAGCGCCATTGTCGCTGACAATCAGAAAACCAGCAGTTTGGGCAATGGCAAATCCTTTAGGATTAACCAATCCGGTCGTAGCTCCTCCGATCTGGCGATCCCTTATAGTTGAAAATACGTCGCCGTCAAGTCTAGAGCCTATTTCAGAAATGATGCGAATGCTTCCTGCGCCTGGAGTTACGTCTCCCGCCTGATAAAGATTTCCTAAAACATCAAGCTCAACGCCTTCATTGTTTCCAGCGACAAACCGCTTTTGGACTACCAAATCGGGGCTCGTGCGATCGACATCTCCAATGTTACCAGTACCGTTATTAGAAACGTAGATAGCTGAAGGATTCAGCAAGACATCATTGCCGAAGCGTCTTTCTGCTACACCATATTCAACGTAGTGTTCAAAGGCACTCCGTATTGCCGCACTGCCGACAGCAGCCGCTACATCCTGGTTTTGCTGTAGATAAAAACCGTTACTGTACTCAGCGCTGGGGCTGCGGTTTTCAAATTGACCTGAATTTAAATAGTGTTTGATACCAGTAAGCGAGTCAGTACCGATCGCTGCCGCTACATCAGGGTTTTGAGATAGATACAAGCTGTTATCGTACAAACGGCTGGGGTTGCGACCCTCAAATTGACCAGAATTTAGGTAGTGTGCGATCGCAGTCGTTTGTCCTCTTTCGACAGCTGCTGCTACATCCAGATTTTGCTCTAAATAATAGCGGGTATCGAATACTTGGCTGATATTACGCTTCTCAAATTGACCGGATAATTCGTAGTGTTCAAAGCCACTCCTAAAAACGCCAGCGTTAACCTGCGCTGCTACATCCGAGTTTTGCTGTAGATAAAAGCTATTACTGAATAGCAGGCTGGGGTCGCGACTTTCAAATTTACCGAATGAGTTAAAGTGTTGAAGACCGCTGCTAAGAGCGCCACTGTTAACTGCTGCTAGTACATCCTGGTTCTGCGACAAGTAATAGCTTTCACTAAAAAACGGGCTGATGTCCAACATAATCGGGTATCTCAGATATTATTAGGACACTATTAAACGCTCAAAGCAAGACTGAGACTGTGTTTGTACTCAGCACTCAGTACTTTCCCATACATCGATATCGAGTACGAAAAAGCAACTTTTCACCATTTCACAATAAAATAGATAAAGTGTCACTATTCTTTTGGCTGATTCAGCGTAGTTTTCCATGACCACCTCCCCTCGCCGCTATCACATCACCACCTTCGGCTGTCAGATGAACAAAGCCGACTCCGAACGCATGGCTGGCGTCCTGGAAGATATGGGCTTTGAGTGGTCAGAAGACCCCAACGATGCCAGTCTGATCCTCTACAATACCTGTACGATTCGGGATAACGCCGAACAAAAGGTTTATTCTTACCTGGGAAGACAAGCCAAGCGCAAACACGAACAACCCGACCTTACTCTCATTGTCGCGGGTTGTGTCGCCCAGCAAGAAGGGGAAGCTTTGCTGCGGCGCGTGCCAGAGTTAGACTTGGTGATGGGGCCGCAACACGCCAATCGCCTCAAAGATTTGCTCGAACAGGTATTTGACGGAAATCAAGTAGTAGCCACAGAACCTATTCGCATCATCGAAGATATCACCAAGCCGCGACGGGATAGCACCGTTAGTGCTTGGGTGAATGTGATTTATGGCTGCAACGAACGCTGCACCTATTGTGTAGTTCCCAATGTGCGCGGCGTTGAACAATCTCGCACACCAGAGGCGATTCGCGCTGAAATGGAAGAGTTGGGGCGTCAGGGTTATCGGGAAGTCACATTACTGGGTCAGAATATCGACGCCTACGGTCGGGATTTGCCAGGATCGACAGCAGAAGGTCGTCATAAAAACACCTTGACAGATTTGCTTTACTATGTACATGATGTGCCGGGAATCGATCGCATTCGTTTTGCTACCAGTCACCCCCGCTATTTCACAGAACGCCTGATCAAAGCTTGTGCAGAGTTGCCGAAAGTTTGCGAACATTTCCACATTCCCTTCCAGTCTGGGGATAACGAATTGCTGAAGGCGATGGCGCGGGGTTATACTCAGGAGAAATATCGCCGCATTATTCATACGATTCGGCGTTATATGCCGGATGCGTCGATTAGTGGGGATGCGATCGTCGGTTTCCCTGGCGAAACAGAAGCACAGTTTGAAAATACGCTTAAAATTGTTGAAGATATTGGTTTCGACCTGTTGAACACGGCTGCTTATTCACCGCGTCCGGGTACACCAGCAGCGTTGTGGGAGAATCAGTTAAGTGAAGAGGTGAAGGCAGACAGATTGCAACGGCTCAATCACTTAGTTAATATTAAGGCAGCAGAGCGATCGCACCGTTATCTCGATCGCATCGAAGCAGTCCTGGTAGAAGACCAAAATCCCAAAGACCCCACTCAAGTAATGGGGAGAACAAGAGGCAATCGCTTGACATTTTTCACTGGCGATATTACTAAAGTAAAAGGTAAGTCAGTGCAAGTGAAAATCACCGAGATTCGCGCTTTCAGTTTGACTGGCGAGGCAGTAGAAGAAGGGGTTAGTGGAGGCCAATTCAGAATCGCAACCACTGCTTGACTCGTGCGATCGAGCTTTTGCGGCACATCCACCCGGAGGCGATACCCCGGCATCCCGCAGCCAAGTTTGGGCGGTGTTGAGGGCGACAGCCACCGTTGAGCCGCTGTTCAGAAGCCTCCCCCATGTCTAAAATAGCCTAAGTCTGCCTGAATTTGTGCGGTGAAGTGTTAGCCATGTAATAAAAGAAGCAGAGCTTCTGGCAAAATGAGAATTGCTCACACGCGATCGCTATTATCCAGATGACTACCGTTACCCAAGCAGAAATTGAGCAATATCGCTCCCAATTACAAGCATATCCCGATGCTCTCAAAGCCATTGATATGCTTGAAGCGTGTGAAGGCGATTTAGAATATGCTGCCCAAACCGTAGCAATTGAGACAGGAGAATTACCGGACGATCTAAGTGACCAAGACCCAAATGAGCCTAGTTGGTTAGAAAAATCAGCCGATAAATTGCGTCCTCATATTTGTACGCAAGCCTTTAAAGACGTATTGAGTCAAGGTTCTGCCGTTGCATTGGGGTGGCTAATGGCTGTCGCCGCCTACCCAGCAGTACCAGTAACACTGGTAGTTATTTACATAAGTACGAGGGGTGTGGATGAGTTTTGTAAAGATTGTTAAACACCAATTGCCATAAAGCCAGCCCAGTAATGAGGTTCAGAAAAAGGAAACGGCTGGCGATTACGTGCGCCATTCAGACGAGCATCAACATAGAGTGTGCGTTCCTTTCGAGACAGTTGCTCAAAAGTTCGATCGATTTCGGGTTTGAGCCGTTTCAATAAGGCTTCAAGCCCCTCTGAAGTCAAATTCCGCAGCCATTGTTGTGCCTCATTGAGAGCAGTAACCGTTGACAGAGTTTTTAGGTTTTCATAGAACCGAATTAGTAACAAAGTGCTGGCTAGTTGATCCACTTCCCAAAGGGTACTAACCATACTAGGGCTACCTGCTAAGAGAAAGCCAAAAGGTAAGCCGATATATTCATCGCTGGTACTGGATTCTGTCAATCCAGTTTCGCAGGCGGAGAGGGTGACAAGGCGACATTGATTTAGGTCAAGATTCAAGATTTCCAATAGTGTCAAACGTTCGTTATTTGCCAATTTCAGGGCTGATTCCAAAGGCGAATTAGGCTCAAACTTGCCGTGACAACCGAAATGGGCGCAGTTAGCAAAGTTGAGTTTCCCGTTGAGAATTGCGTTTTTGTTAGCATCATCTTTTGCTAAGAAATCATTAGATTGGAATTGATGACTGATGTTAGCGGCTTGCAGTTCAAGTAAATAGCGATCTTTGGTAGGATTGGCAATAGCAAATAGGTGGGAGAAGTTAGGGCGTTTTCGCATTTGTGCTTTTTGCAGCAATTGACAACTGGGCGCGTAGCCGACACCACCAACGAAGCAGTCTAACAGATAAGGATTGGCGGGTGAGGAATCGCTGTTTGGGTTAAATTGTAACCAAGTTTCTGGGCTGACAGGTAGGGCGTGAAGGGGGAAAAGATGCAAGAATTGATGGGGAATTAAAATGAGTCTATCGCACTGTTTCGGAATATTCTCTAAAATCTCATCAAGATGCAAAATTTTCGCTAGCAGACGCAATCGCAAAGTCAGTCGCCGCTTCCAGAGGTCTTTCTTTTTCTTACGGTATGCTTGAATATATCCATTTGCCCACCTTATCAATTTTTTCAAGTCTGCTGTTGAAGATTGCCAGATGATGGGTGTTGGGGATTGCGGAGTGATGATGAAAGTGAGAAATTTATCTTCTGTGATGTACCACTCAAGAATAGCGGTTTTTTCACCTGTTAAAGATTGAATTTCACTGTAGGGAATTGGTTCAACTTTTTGGGTGAGGCTGAAGTTAGGATCGATAGGTTTGATATCGCGGGTAATCAATTCATTGAGTTGTTGCTGTAATTGATTGATCTGAGTGCGGTAGCCCAGAAACCGCGTTTCTGACATCATAGTGCGTGAGATATTTCGATTTCTTTCTTCAATTTCCTGTCGTCTTTGTTCGGTATAAATTTCTTGACTCAGGCGCGAGAGTTCGTTGAGAACAGTTTCTGGAATGTCGCCTTTGGGTTTGATTTCGCGGTTGGCGAGGAGTTCAACTAAGTTGCGGGCTTTGCTGCGTTCGACGTATTCGATCGCGGCGGTGTAGTTTTTTAGTTCTATGCAAACTTCCACCATTCTTTGATATAGAGGTATCGAGTCTTCTGCTAATTTCTTTTTCGCTTCATCCCCGCCTTTTACTATCTCATTGCGAAGGGATTCCACAGTGTCAATCGCATCAGCAAAGTTATCGTAAGCTAAAGACAACTGATTATATTCTTGATAGACTAGCCCTAAATTTAATTTAGTTTTTGCATAGTAGTAAGGAAAAGCATCGCGGGTGTTTATCTGCAAAACTTCTGTCAAACATTTGATCGCTGAAGCAAGGATATTTGCTCTATTTGGAATACTTGGTATACTAATTAAGTCGCCATAAGCAATACCGAGATGATTTTGGGTAACCGCCCATTTTTCTGGAAATTTATCGCGGGTGAATACCCGAAGTGCCTGCTTATAACAATGGATAGCTTTTTCTAAATTAGAAACTCTATCATCAAGTATGCGACTGAGGTTACGATACGCCTCACCCAGGTTATTTTGAGTGTCAGCCCAATTCTCTGGAAATTCATCGATGGTGCTTACCAGAAGTGCCTGATGATAGCAGTTGATAGCTTGTTCTAAATTAGAAACATTTTCGCCAAGCAAGGGGTTACGATACGCCTCACCCAGATTATTTTGAGCTTTTGCCCATTTTTCTGGAAAGCTATCGTGGGTGAATACTAGCAATGCCTGGTTAAAGTAGTGAATAGCTTTTTCTAAATTAACAGATTCTTCCCCAAAGATACGATAAAGGTAGGCAGCGCCAAGACTATTTTGGGTATCTGCCCAACCTTCTGGAAAAGCATGGCGGGTGAATACCAACAATGCCTGTTTATAATAATGAATAGCTTGTTCTAAGTTATCGGCTGTCTCACCACGTAGGCGATAAGAGTAAGTATTACCAAGATTAATTTGGGTATCTGCCCAATTTTCTGGCAAAAAATCGAGGCTAAAAATAGTCTGGCATATTTCATACCCAGCAATAGCAATTTCTAAATTATTTGCTCTGTTGCCTTGCGGAAACTGTCCAATCATAGTACTAAAAATGCCAATATTAGCTGCAATGTTTCCTGCTTCTGTTGGCATAACCCTAGCCATTTTAGATTTTGCCCAGAGGTGCAAGGCATCAGCGAAGCCATCATCCAGCTTTTCTAGGTTTCTTTGCAGCAGTGCGTACACTCTTTGTTTGTCCACACCGGATTTTGCGACCGCCTGCAATACCTTATCTAAAAACTTCATATAGACTTGTCGGTCTATTTTTATCGTACCGAATCCTTTACTCATATATTTTGGGTCAGATGCTTTGTATCGGTTATTGACCATTCAGTCTTTGGCTTTGTGCATCCGGACAATTTTCAAAATAGCAGGATTTCTTTTTGCCCAGTAGTAAAATCTAGATAAGACCTGTTTCGATGTCGCGCTAAAGCGCCAGCTTTTATTAGGTTTCATACTTCTTGTAAAATGCGACTATTCAAACGTTCATATTCATCCTCTAAGAGCCACATTTTAGCATCATCGTAATTGTCAGTGGTAAAAATAACCTTATAGTTTTGTGCCGGGTTGTGAATGCAAAACTTCCCTGATTTTTCCTTGACTAACATCAGGATATAAGGAGGAGATATCAGAGTATCTGCCCATATTTCCGCAAACTCCCACTCAGTTTCTTGCTCCAATTCTTGCGTAACTTCAATAGATTTTACGGGATCTTGTGCGAGGTATGACATGATATTTACCTGTAGTTTTTTTGATTTTTATTTCACCGTAATTTAGAGGTGTCCGAGTTCCGTCTGCTTTTAGTATATAACCAATTGGTTCTGAAAAGTACAATCCATAACGTTCATAATTATCCTCTGCATCGTCCTCTCCTGTACGTTCCCCTCTTAGCTTAATTTCTGCGGCTACTCTTTCCATTGTCTCTCTATCATTAAAGAGATGGACAATTCCTTCGCTTTCAAGTTCGCTTTGGGCTTTTTGGGTTCCGGGTAGATGTTTGTCAATAAGACTGGTTCTAGTTTCCAGGGTAATTTCACACTCAATTCCACTCATCTTCGCTGTCAAGTAATCATAGTTACTAGGTTACTGTTACATCTCTCAAATTACTCCAATTGTTTAACCTCTTGGGATGTAAATTGGTATTGGTTAGTAGCTTCGGCTGGTATGCCCAGGAGGGCGAAGAACACAAAGGGAAATTCTTGGAATATGTTGTAAAATAGGCTATCGGTTTTCATGGATTAGATTAGGGTTAGATGATAATTAATCAATTTTAGATAAGCTTGGGCGCGGGTTTCATCCATGATGGCCAGGGGGTAGGTAGTAACACCGATATTTATTTTATCATATTCACCAAATTGTCTGAATAGTAGTTAAAGCTTGAATTTTCCCGTCACGGGTGACTAAGGGCAGACTCAAAGATAAAGCAGTCGCGGCAATAATCCTATCTGGCATATCGGGGAATGAGTTTCAGCTACAACGGCTGTCATTAAATATCCTCTTTCGGAAAATTGCCCCACATTTCTTTTCTAGCTTCGGCGATATCTTCTTCCGTGATATCGATATCTAAATTAGCCCACATTCCTTTGACACTTTTTAGCGGTTTTTTAGGAAGATTTTTTTGTTGAAGAAACTCAGCAAAATCTAAAACTTCTTGCTGCTTATCCGGGGGCAATGACCGCAACTTATCTAAAACTGCTTGTTCTAAATTCATCATTTATTTTCCTCCCTAATTACTCCCAAATAATCTACTCAGCATGAAAACCTCCGATTGATGTGTATTTATAGGATTTCTTAATCTAGAATTCGCTTACTTTCATTGTATAATATCGCCTTTGATATTGATATGATTTTGGGTGGGATTAGAAACCCGGTTTCTAGGGATGTGGGGTAGGGACACGGCATGACCAATATTTTTAGTTAGGCTACCAATCCTGTTGATGCCGTGTCCCTACTTAAATATTACACCAAACGGGTTACACATAAAGGTATGTTGTTGCGCTTTAGCGCTCTTATTATAACTGGGATAAGAGCGCTAAAGCGCAACAACGTACCTAGATGCGCGACAGCTAATTAACTCAATTTATCGGGATCAATGCCTTGAGAACGCAAATACTCTGCTAAACGTTCCGCCCGTTGATGTTCCTGTTCCGCCCTTTGAGCTTGCTGTTCCGCACGTTGACGTTCAATTTCAATTTCTTCAAGTGCCCAAGGTTGCAAATTCTCTGCTTCATCCCACCAACGCAACCAATAACCCGTTTCTTCTTCCTTTTTGCCCTGCCATGTTCCTAAAAATAACCCCATTTCAGGAATCCAATTACGGCCATTTTCATTCGGCAATTCTAATTCATACCGTTCTCCGTGTAGGCGATAAACTTCCAAAAGTCCACCTTCAGGATCGAAAATTACATAAATTGGAACCCGCAAAACTTGCTCATAGAAAAACCATTTTCCCGGCGGATAGGTGCGTTTAACTGAATATTCGCCGCCCTCAGTTTCCGAGAGAAATTCCATCACAATCAGCGGCACTTCCCCCTCTAAATTTGGCGTATAACTTCTCCGGTATTTTGGCACTGCCAGCGGCTTCACGGATGGAACATACACCCAATCTGGGGCTTTAATTACTAACTGTTCATCAATCGTGGCACAGAGTCCAAAATTGGTGGCGATTAACATTTCTGGCTTGATAAAACCGATTAATTCTAAGGTTTCTCGTAATGCACCAGCAATCAAGGGCTGACCAGTATTGTCCACAGGTTCCTCGTCTAATTTATAGTTGTCTGGTAGTTTTTCCCAGGTGATTTTGAGTGGGGCTGTTCTGAATAGGGGAGGCGCTTCTGTCACCATTGTTTTCGATCTCCTATTTAATCGATCAAAATGGAATACTTATTTAATATTAACTCAGATTCGTAGATTCGTAGGTTGGGTTTCGCTTCTCTCAACCCAACCTACAAAAAAATGCTACTCCGATTGATGTGCATTTATAGGATTTTAGGCTTCAGTCAAGGTGGGATTAATATTACTCCTTTGGCTGAAAAAAGTATTGGTAAGATTGATACTCATCTGCCAATTAGCGGGGATATTAGTTGGATTGATATGTAATGCGTAGTTAATATCTTCAATTCCACCTAATCGATCGCCCAGATGAAAACGAGCTAGACCCCGATTCAGATAAGCTGCACTTAGATTGGGATTCAGTAGCAAAGCTTGGTTAAAGTCTTCAATTGCTTGTTGATTATCGCCCATTCTGTAACGAGCAAATCCCCGGCTATTGTAAGTTCTGGCATCGTTGGGATTGAGTTGCAATGCGTAGTTAAAATCTTCGATCGCACCCTGTTTATCTCCCAGATCGGAGCGTCCCAAACCCCGGCTTACATAGGCTTCAGCTAAGTTAGGATTTAGTCGTAATGCCTGATTAAAGTCTTCCAAAGCTTGCTGGATGTCTCCTTTGTCGCGAAGCACAAGTCCCCGATTGTTGTAAGCTGCTGCATAATCGGGATTAAGCTTGAGCGCCAGATCGAAATCTGCGATCGCTCTGTGATGATTTCCCACAGCATAGTGGGTCAGCCCCCGGTTATAATAAGCATTAGCTTTATGGGGATTAATCTCGATCGCCTGAGTATAGTTTTCGATCGCTCCTTGATTATCTCCCATCAAAGCGCAGGCATTACCTCGATTATTGTAAGCTTCGGCGTCGTTGGGATTGATACCCAGCGTTCGATCGTAATCTTCAACCGCACCTTTGCGATCTCCCTGACTACAGCGGGCAAAAGCTCGGTTGTAGTAAAGTTCGGCTAGACTGGAATCCATTGCCAGTGCCAATTTGAAATCTTCAATTGCTCCTTTTGAGTCCCCGACTTCAAAGCGAGCTAGACCCCGGTTGTTGTAAGCTTCGACCAAGTTTGGCTCAATCTCTAGAGCCTGATTAAAGTCCTCAATAGCTCCGCTTGAGTCCCCCATCTGAAATCGAGCCATACCGCGATTATTATAAGCTTCAGCTAGGTTGGGGTCAATCCGCAGAGCGCGATCGTAATCTGCGATCGCTTCTGGAAAGTCTTTCATGTCAAACCGGACTAGCCCCCTGCTGATGTAACCGATCGAAAAGTTTGGATTTAGTTCTATTGCTTGATTAAAGTCTTCTAGGGCTCTGTGATATTCTCCCACGCTATGATAAGCATTACCCCGATTGTTACAGGCTGCCAGATAGTCAGGTTGGAGGCGCAGAGCTTGGTTAAAGTCCTCGATCGCTTCTTTGTAATCTCCCAAGTCATAGCGGGCAAGGCCCCGGTTGTAATAGGCTTTGAGATGATTCGGTTCAAGGCGCAGAACTTGATTAAATTTTTCAATGGCACCTTGATAGTCTCCTTGCTGAGCCTTGTCCACACCTTGGTTCAAGCAATTTTTAATACTCATAGTTTGCAATCCTGATTCACTAATGGTTTACGTATGAAGTCTTGGCTATTCCTGGGATTGGTTAAGCAATCAAGTTCGTAGGTCTATAAATCTGAAACCGTCAAACTTGAGTAAGTAGGTCGCCAATAAAAAACCCAGCTATTTAAAGAAACGTAAACTTTCTGGATTTGGTACGTAGTTGCGCTTTAGCGCTTTAGCCCTAAAGCGCAACTACGTACCAATAATGATTTATTTGCACCGACCTACTTAGATGACCTTAGCTCCTTGTTTACACCGAGAATGCCTTTGTTTGCCTGTGGCTTTGAGGTAATGACTTGAGGGCAATTACTTAATCCCTCAGTTTTTATTATGGCTCTTTTCCGTAAATATACTGTTAGTTTTCCTAAAATTACGGTTAACATATCAGTCTTTACAGAATCTTTAAATATTGTCTACGTTGTTTTACTTAAACTTTATACAGCGGCTTCCAGCCGCGTAAGGTATAGCAACCGCTTTCGTCGGTTAAGCCATAAATCTGGGCAAGGGGCGAAGCATTCGGGCATATAATTTATTGGTTAAAACCGAAGATTTACTACCCGAATGCTAATGCCTCCGGCACGCACTCGCGTTCGCCCCTACTGTCAAGAGTCGCCTTGGCGGTTGCTATA
>CASBRD010000237.1 GCA_949128025.1 Oscillatoriales cyanobacterium PMM_0008
AAGCATTCGGGCATATAATTTATTGGTTAAAACCGAAGATTTACTACCCGAATGCTAATGCCTCCGGCACGCACTCGCGTTCGCCCCTACTGTCAAGAGTCGCCTTGGCGGTTGCTATACCTGAAAAGTGCTGTAAGTTCTTTACTCATCTATTTTAACTAAAAACCTACTTACACCTTCACTCTACGGAATGATTCCGATTAATTTCTCCTGTTGAAAAATCCTATCAACCTTTGGATCGGTTTTCTGAATAGGGATTTTTCCTCTATCCCCAATGCCTTGTCATAGCTATGGTATCCTTCTTCGTAGCGTCCCAAGTGAGATAGGGCTGCACCTCGGAAAGTCCAAGCTTCGCGATCGTCTGGTTGAATTTCCAGAGCCTTGTTACAGCTGGATAGCGCTTCTTCATAAAGGTGGAGATGGATCAGCACAACACCCCGAAATACCCAAGCTGCGTAGTCTTGAGGTTCCAGTTCTAAAGCTTTGTCGAAACTGGCGATCGCTTCTTCATAGCGACCTAAGTTAGCCAAGGCATCACCGCGATCGTACCATAGTTTGTGATTATTCGCGTGAATTCCTAGAGCTTTGTTACAATTAACAACTGTCTCCTTGTAGCGGTTTAGGCTCATCATCGGTTCCCTCGCTCAGGAATTGGGCGTTTCAATTCATTTAATTAGATGTATTTATACCACAAGATGCGATCGATCTTTGGATATCGTTAAGCCTCAAAATAAATATAGAAAATTGTTAAGAAAAACCCGAAGACAAATGAGCCAACTCAATGTGTCACTTAAGTCCCGATAAGTGGTCATAGCAGCACGCAGACTTATATGCTGAAGTATTTTTGTTACTTATAGTCTACAAAATGTTATTTATCGTATGTAGATATATTGTCTGCACTCCTGGATGATTATTTTGTGAAGCAAGAGAGTCAACCGGATATTAAAAAGCGCTTTGGAAAAGCTATTAGGCGACGTAGGAGAGAACTAGATCTTTCCCAAGAAAAATTAGCCGAGATAGCTGAAATTCATCGTACCTACATCTCAAGTATTGAGAGAGGGGAACGCAATCCTTCGTTAGAAAATATTGAAAAACTAGCCAAAGCACTGGATATATCTATTGCCGATCTCTTTGCTAACTATGGCATTGAGGTAAAAGAGTGAAGGCTAAAAAGACTAAGTTAAATTATAAAATTGGGTTGCCAGCAGCAATAGCGACGAAGATTGAGAAAACTGGCCAAACAAGAGGTGCAGAAAAAGATACTGTATACCAAAATCGTGTGCGTCGATGCAGTACTGTTTTAATTCCAATCAGTTCATGGAAAACCAACTTTATTTTACCACCAAACGGCTTTGAAAATGGTTATATAGTTCTAGCCCATCCAGAAGAATACTTTTCCGACAATCCTCCAACTCCTCAACCAGATTTACCAAACAACCTAAATCTTGGACAAAATTTATTAGTTCTTTATGAAAAAAGATCTCATTGGCTCTATTATAATCCCAATAAATACAGTTGGAAACCAGCCACTTCCCGAATTGCACCGCTAGGGGGGCAATACATTGCCCGTGTACCAGACACTACCAGTTCTAAAGACTCTCAAATAAGGCATGGATATATAGATAAAGATACTGGTGGTCAAGGGGCAGGAATTCGTGTATATGAGTATGCTTCTTCTGAAGAAATAGAGGCGACCAAGTATCAATTATCTTTTCTTGCTTGGCGAACAGAAGGAATTATTGATATGGCTCGTAAAGAGGGTATATCCAATCCTGAAGAATGTAAGAATAGAATTGACGAAAAATGTGCAGAAATGGGTATTGCCGATATTAAACTTCTTCAGGAAAATCGGATACTCGATAGTCAAAGTCGTACAGTTTGCCCTCTCTGTCTAAAGTCTATCTTTGCCAGCGAACTTGCTTCCCGTGTTGAACAAGCAGAAGGTAGAAATGTGCCGGATTTGACAGTAACAACAGCTAATCTTTTTCATGTTAAAGAACTAAGAGCAGGAGTATATAACCATAGGCGTTATAACCTGGGATGGGGGCATCATCACTGTAATGCAGCTGCTAGAGACTGGGGCGTTGATATCACACTAAAATGGATGGAAGATATTCTCCGAAATAATAGACTTATTCAGTAGGATAAATTACATAGGTTGTTCATTTGTCAATAACTGAAACAAAGGTTCTTTCTGCCAATCAAAAGGTTGTTTTTTAACTTTTGGCAATGACTTAAATGGCT
This sequence comes from Oscillatoriales cyanobacterium PMM_0008, assembly GCA_949128025.1. Lineage (GTDB taxonomy): Bacteria > Cyanobacteriota > Cyanobacteriia > Cyanobacteriales > Aerosakkonemataceae > Argonema. Next base: position 2,245 of record CASBRD010000237.1, read on the forward strand.
CTGAACAGCGCACAACTATTTGCTCGCACAAGCTCTCTTCAATCTCAATCAAAATCGCTTGACGACCTAAGATTTTAGCAGCTTGTCCAACAACACCCGATCCAGCAAAACAATCCAGCACCACGTCACCTGGATAAGAACTGGCTTTGATAATATGAGTAATTAAATCTAGTGGCTTTTCGGCTGGATGTTTACCAGGATAAGGTTTGACTGTTGGAAAATCCCAAACATCGGTATAGGGTATATCAGACGTCACATAAAAAGGTCTGATTATTTGTTCGTAATCAGGTAATTCTGGAACTTGCGGACTGAGTTTAGAAAAAGCTAATTTTAGTTTTTCGTATTGCTCAGGATCTGGAATATTTCTGCCAGTTTCCCAATTGGATACTGCACCACCATGATTTACCTTGCCATATTCACCAATAGCTTCTGTAAGTTGAATAGTTGACAAATTTGCTGCCAAGCGTGTTTTTTTTAGTAAGCTACCAAATGCTGATTGTTTTGGATCTTCTTTAGACGCTGACTCGGCAAAAATTATCCGTTCGGTATGTAAATACCAACTCCGCAAACTTTCCTTTTTTGTCTTTTGTTTCCAACCATCATAGCCCGGATCATTTGGTTTTGTCCAAGTAATTGATCCTAGTACATTAAACCGTTCATCTAACATCACCTCAACTTTTGCTGCCATTTTAGGAGAGGCAAAACAATAGAGAGAACCGTTGGGAGTTAATACTCTTTCCCATTCTGATGCTATGGTGTCTAACCAATCTAGGTAGTCTTTATCATTCTTAAAGTTTCTGTCGCCTGTTATATTTTCTTTCTTGGTAGAATGATAAGGTGGATCTGTCAGGATGAGATTAACTGAATTATCGGGAACCGATCGCAACACATCCAAGCAATCTCCTTGGTAGACAGTGACTTGTTCTGACTCTAGGTAAACCTGCATTTTCCAACTTAAAATTAGACTCTAATTTAATGATAATATCTAATTTGATACTAATATACCTTTTCGCCACGCTCCTACATCACTTTGCAATTCATCCGATAACCAACTATCATAGTGGGGATAAACTGGCAAACGCGCTACCAATTTCCACCCCGCAGGCTCTAATATTTCTTGCAATTTCTGATATTCCAAATGCGGATAATCTGGATTCACTTCATCTTTTGGCCCGATGCCTCCCAAATCTCTCGCACCCGCATCTAAACAAGCTAATAACCAACTTGGTTCTTTGACCAAATTGGGCGGAATTTGGATAGTAATATCTGATGGCAATATCTGACGAGCTTTTGCTATTACTTCGGGTAATTGATGCGGATCGAAAGCTGGCGCATCCAAAGTTTGTTGACTGCCGGGACTGTGAGGTTGTAAAATCACTTCTTGGATGTTATTATAGCGTTGGTGAACTTGAGAAATTGCCTCCAAAGTTTCCCACCAATCTACCGCACTTTCTCCAATTCCCAACAACAAGCCAGTGGTAAATGGAATGCCCAACTCTCCCGCCCATTCTAACTGTTGCAGACGCAGTGCAGGCAATTTACTGGGAGCGTATTTGTGAACGGTATCTAATAACTTAGGTGTTAGCTGTTCTAACATTAGCCCCATCGAAACATTAACATTCTTGAGTTTTGCCATTTCCTCAAAACCGATCGGCCCAGCATTGGTGTGGGGTAAAAATCCCATTGACAGCGCTAGTTCGCATAAATTGTAGATATGTTGAAACCAAGCTTGTCGCCGTGACGAGTGGGGATGTACCTCGCCGCTGAGGATGAGAATTTCGCAAATCCCTCTATCCTGAAGGGATTTCAGCACTTTTTCAGCATCCATCAATGTCAGCCAGGGACTTTTACCGGGATCTGTTCTAAAATTGCAGTACGAACATCGATTAAAGCATTCATAAGTCGGAACTAGGGTGTAGGCTGGGCTGTAGGTGATCGAGCGAGAAAAGGATAATGTCATCTGCTGGTAAAAACAACACGAAATATTAAAATTTTAACAAATCTAAGATTTTAGAGATTGGATTACAATTTTAATCCAAAATCCAAAATCTAAAATCGATTTGCCCAGCCCAGTTTTTACAACTAATCAAGAGACTTTCCTTATTTCTTTTACTTGACTCCAACGTTTTTTGGCATAGATGTTTTTGACGTGGGTTTTCACCGTGTTAAGAGTGATTTGTAATGTTTTGGCGATGTCTTGGTAGCTGTATTCCTGACGCAGCAGCGACCAGATTTCCATTTCGCGATCGGTTAGCTGGTATTTTTGCTGTTCAAACTGTATTTCTTCTTGCAAGAGTTGGTTGCGGTTTTCCAAGAACACCAAGATATACTGGCTGGTGGCGTCACCTAACCCCAAGTTTAGCCAACTGGCGCGGATGCGAATTGTCTCTTCCTCAGCAGTTTCGCACTCTACGATTAGGGGTGTAGCATCCGAGTTGCCATTTCTGATTAAGCGATGGCAAATTTCCGAAACCACCGAAGGGATACCCGCACTGTGGCGATCGATCAAAGCCAATTTTTGGCAGATTTCCTTGGCTTGTTGGTTCAGGTACATAGGTTTGGTGTTGCGGGAAATCACCATGACACCTTCCCGCAATGACTCAGCCAAGGCTATCCAGGGTGAATCGAATAGTGTAGCAACGCCGTTAGCTTCCAATTTATCCGGCTTTGCTTGGGAAACTGCTTCGGTAGCAAAGCGATGATTTGTCCTTGAACTTAGCGTCGGGATCTCTTGGGAAGCAGTTAAGGTGAGTGAATTAGCTTTCATTAGTTATCGTCCTCAAATCTAAGGCTATTCTCATCGCCTTAAAAATGAAGCTGCAATGAGTAAGCTGCATACCTCTCCAGACTGTTGAAGTTCAACCGGAGAGGCCCAAGGAGAGGGAATCGACCTGAAGTAGGGTGAAGTTTTCTTTGGGAGTAAACTAAAAGCAGATGCTTCGATCTAAATTTTCGGCCTGGTTGCCGTGAAACAGTTCACCCGTTGGGGTGCATCTTGATACCGTTACTTTAAAGTGCGATCGTATGAAACCCGAATACTTAGACAAGTGGTTTCCCCTTGAGCAACAGCACAGCTATGTTTCCAGGCTTTTCAAGCAGGCTGGACTTACCCGCCGTCGGGCGGAGTGCTTTGTCCGGTTGTGGGCTTATTTACTGCTCAAGCAGCAGCACGAACGAGGAAAGCGCTTGGTGCAACCGTTGACTCAACTGGACGTGCCGCAAGGATCGGTTTCCTGTACCCATAGAGAGGCTGCCGAGTTATTCTACGCTGACAAAGAGCGAGGAAGCGATCGCGCGGCTGGCATGATGATAGACCAACTAGCTGCGATCGGTTTGCTCGAAAAAGAATTTGACGGCCAAACAATTTGTATCCAAATTTGGCCTTTACCAGATCTGGTTGACCCCCTCAAGCCAGCAGAACCCATCCAAATCCAGATAGATGACTTCAACCCCGAAACAGACGGAGTTCCCATTGCCAATTTGATCGCTCACCACTATAACCGATTGGCAAAAGATAGCTCTACTACTCCTCACAAGCTGGTCAGAGTACTACGTAGTTGGGCGGGGCAATACTCCACAGGTATGCGGGTGTTGCGTCGTTGCGACAATCACAATCCCGTCGGAATCTACATTCTCTACCCCACAGCCAGCGAATCGGAGGTCAACTTCTTTCAACCTCCCAGCAAAACTCGCTTCATAACTTCAGATATCCAGACCGATAGCTTCAAAATCGCTCATCCAGGAGATCTAGATTGCACTTGTCTGTATCTGCGGGCTTGGCTGATCGATAACCCTTACATACAGCAAGTCACTGTTTGTCAATTTGCAGAGGATGTGCAGAAGACTTTGGTGCTGATGCAAGCTGACTTTCCCAATCTCTGCGATTTATATACTGTATCCCTAAATCCTGTCTATGAAGAAATGCGGCGGGCTCTAGGATTTCAAAAAACCTACCAGGATACCCAAAGGACTATTCACTGGGTTTATCTGCCAGTGAAGCGATTTTTGGCCTTGGATATGAAGCAAACCCTCTCAGGTATTAAGTTTGGGCTTCTGTCTGAGGTTTGAGTCAAAGAGTTGCCGAACCTGGTATAAGCTGCCCTAATACCACTCATAAAATTAAACAATGATAATAAACCTCAACAACCCCTTTACAAAACGAAACAAACCATTTAATCTATAAACAGGTAGAGAAAACACTACCTCGCACCTCGAAAAATACATAGCAATCATAAACACATGACCACCACCATTCAACAGCGCTCAAGCGCTAACGTTTGGGAACGGTTC
>CASBRD010000238.1 GCA_949128025.1 Oscillatoriales cyanobacterium PMM_0008
AGGGAGAGTGGGAGAGTGGGAGAGTGGGAGAGTGGGAGAGTAGATATTTTTTACCACAGATGAACACAGATGTAGATCTAGAATTATCGTGGGGTATGCAAGTAAAATCGGATTTTTGGGTATTGCTCTAAGTCTGGTCATCTGTCGATCGCTAACTATCGATCGCTAATGATAAAAACTGTTTAAAGGAAAGTTTGAGAAGTTTGTAAATGGCAATTTTACACGGTAGTTGGTTAGTTCAATCTCAGGGTGGCTATCTATTCATTTGGGGAGAAACTTGGCGCAGAATTGCTGCTGGAGCGTCTTTTCAATCTGGAACTGTGCCGCCTCATCCATTGGCGATGAATCCAGCGGATCTGATTGCTTACTTGAAATCTTTACCTCATCTGAGCCAGGTTTTGCCTGATGATGCTTTTCTGCCAGATGAAGGATCTTCTTCTTCAGGTAAAACTGTTACCAGGCAAGGTCGAAAAACAAAGGTTGCCAGCAGCGATCGCACTCCATCTTCGAGACGATGGCAATTACAAACTTTGGCATTACCCAGTCATATCGATGAAGGAAATAACGAGCCAATTTCTCCCTGGCATTCTGGGACTGCACTTTCTGAAAGTACAGGTGAGGATACTTCGTCTTGGCAATATCTGTATCCTTGGCAAGTTGAGGGAATTTGTCTGAATTCTCTGGAAGCGATCGCATTTTTGACTGCTTTACCTCTTGGCTCAGTTAATGGATCTGACTCGTTTTTGGGCAGAGATTTACGTTTTTGGTCGCATATAGCGCGGTGGAGTATTGATTTACTAGCTAGGTGTAAATTTTTACCAGTACTTAACAAAAGTGAAGATGGGAATGCGATCGCTCGTTGGCAACCACTTATCGATAGCGCTGCCGATCGAGATCGCCTGCAAAAATTCGCCCAGCAGATGCCCGCCGCTTGCCGCACTTATCAGGGACTGGGAGAGAAATTTTCAGATCCCAGTATCGATTTGCCGCTAGAACCAAAAAAACTGTTGCTGCAATTCTTAAGTAACACAATAGATGCCCAAGTGCGAAATGTTGCAAGTACACAGTCTCCACCAGCTACAGAATCGGTTGTGGGAGAGTGGCTGAAAGGGTTGGGAAGCGAGTCTGGTATGATAACGGCAGAAGCCCAAGCAGCAGAACGTTTGCAAGCAACCCTCAATAGCTGGATTGCGCCAGTTCAACCATTTTTGACTGGTCAAAGTTTGTTTTGCACCTGCTTTAAAGTTCATCCTCCAAGACAGGGCGAGACAGACTGGACATTAGAATATTGTTTGCAAGCTGTAGATGACCCAGAATTTTTGGTAGATGCGGCAACTATCTGGAATAATGCAGTTGAGCATCTGGTTTTCCAAGGAAGAAATATCGAATTACCCCAGGAAACTTTTCTTAGAGGTTTGGGTTTAGCTGCTAGACTAATGCCTGTTATTGAACCCAGTTTGGAAACTCCATCTCCCCAGTCTTGTCGCCTCAATCCCTTGCAAGCATACGAATTTATCAAAACAGGTTCTTGGCGCTTTCAGGATAGCGGATTGGGGGTAGTTTTGCCGCCCAGTTTAGCAAATCGCGACGGATGGGCAAGTCGTTTAGGTTTGAGTATAAAAGCAGATACTCCCCAAATCAAAAAGAATGAGCGTTTGGGTTTGCAGAGTCTGCTGAACTTTAAGTGGGAATTATCTATTGGCGGACAAAGACTATCGAAGAAGGAATTCGATCGCTTGGTAGCGCTTAAGACTCCACTGGCGGAAATTAACGGGGAGTGGGTAGAATTGCGATCGCAAGATATCAAAGCAGCACAAGCATTTTTTGTCAGTCGCAAAGACGAGGTGGCCCTCTCCCTGGAAGATGCTCTGCGCCTTGGTAGTGGCGATACTCAGACAATTGAAAAACTGCCAGTTGTCAGCTTTGAGGCATCGGGGGCCCTACAGGAGTTGATTACCACCCTAACTGGTAATAAGAAGGTAGAAGCGATCGCAGTTCCTGCTAGTTTCCAAGGTCAATTGCGTCCATATCAAGCATTAGGTGCTGGGTGGCTAGCTTTTTTAGAGCGTTGGAGCTTAGGTGCTTGTCTCGCGGACGACATGGGATTGGGAAAAACCGTTCAGTTGATCGCATTTTTACTTTATCTGCAAGAACAGAACACACTGGAAAAACCAACATTAATAGTTTGCCCAACATCAGTCTTAGGTAACTGGGAAAGAGAAGTAAAAAAATTCGGCCCAACTTTAAAAGTTTTGGTGCATCACGGTGATAAACGCGCTAAAGGAAAAGTCTTTGCTAAAGCGATCGAAGATAAAGATTTGATTATCACCAGTTATGCACTAGCTTTTCGAGATGCCAAAGATTTGCAGAGCATTTCTTGGCAGGGTGTAGTGCTAGATGAAGCCCAAAACATCAAAAATCCCGAAACAAAGCAGTCCCAAGCTTTGCGGCAATTGTCAAGTACATTTCGCATTGCCCTGACAGGAACGCCAGTGGAAAATAGGCTGCAAGAACTGTGGTCAATTTTAGATTTTCTCAATCCAGGTTATTTGGGGCAGCGTAATTTCTTCCAGCGCCGGTTTGGAATTCCGATTGAAAAGTATGGCGATACAAACTCTTTAAAGACACTGCGATCGCTCGTCCAACCTTTTATCCTCCGTCGCCTCAAAAGTGACCGCGAAATCATTCAAGATTTGCCAGAAAAACAAGAAATGACCGTATTTTGCGGTCTGGTTGAGGAACAGGCAGCGCTTTACCAAAAATTGGTCGAAGAATCTCTAGCTGAAATAGAAGAATCTGATGGTATTCAACGACGAGGAATGATTTTGGCGCTGTTAGTAAAATTGAAACAAATCTGCAATCATCCAGCGCAATTTCTAAAAGAAGCGACAGTAGGCGATCGACATCGTTCTGGAAAGCTTCAACGTCTGGAGGAAATGTTAGAAGAATTAATTTTGGAAGGCGATTCACTACGTAACGGCTTCGCCGAACGCGCCTTAATTTTCACTCAATTTGCCGAATGGGGAAAACTGCTCAAACCGCATTTGGAAAAGCAACTTGGCCGAGAAGTCCTGTTTTTATATGGCAGCACTACCAAAAACCAAAGAGAAGAAATGATAGACAGATTCCAAAACGATCCGCAAGGGCCAAGAATCATGATTCTTTCCCTCAAAGCTGGTGGTGTTGGCCTTAACTTGACGCGAGCAAATCATGTTTTTCACTTCGACAGATGGTGGAATCCCGCTGTAGAAAATCAGGCCACAGACCGGGTATTTCGCATCGGTCAAACTCGCAACGTTCAAGTGCATAAATTTGTCTGTAATGGCACTTTGGAAGAAAAAATACACGATTTGATTGAAAGTAAAAAAGCACTAGCCGAACAAGTTGTAGGTGCTGGCGAACATTGGCTGACCGAATTGGATACCGATCAATTGCGTAACTTACTATTGCTCGATCGCAGTGCTGTGATTGACGAGGAGGCAGAATGACAAACAGCTATACTGAAATCAGTTTTGACTTACAGCGGTTCCCGCTGTTACGAGGTACAGTAGAATCAGCTAGCAAAGAAGCTATCAAATCTTGACGACTTATTAAGGTGTACCGCATTACAGCGGGAACCGCTGTATGAATAATTGTAACCTACATTCCGCACCCTCAAGTGTCATACCAGGAATTTTTGGGGACTGGTGACTGGTGACTGGGTAGAAGAGTTTCCGTATTGAAATATGCTTTAAATTACAGAATACGCGCTCTAAATACCGAAAAAACCGAATGTGACAGTAGAGGGTGCGGAATGTGAGCTACAATTTTTAAACAGAAAAGTATTGGTGTCCACCCTCAAAGCTCAAAACTCAATCAAGTTCTTCTGAATAGAATTTTTCAAAAATTGGTCTACACCTATCTCTAATCAACAATTTTTGTTTTTCGTTAAACACTTGTCTTAAACTCAAATCCCGTCCCACATCAATTTTATTTCCCACATACCCTTGTTTTATGTAATAATTAAACTCCCTATTAATTTTTACAGTCTCGGTATTGAGGTAATGATAAATATTAGTAAGGGTGGCTTCAGTACTTAGAATTAAATCTTCATAGCGAATGACTAAGGATTTATTGCCTTCATACAAAAAGTTAAATCTACGATCGTGATAACTTAAATATAAGTTGATGGCTGTTTGCAGATCTTCTCCGGGAAAGCGTTTATAAATTGCCGCTATATTAGCGATCGGGTTGCGAATTATGGTGACGATCTTTGTTTGGGGATAAAGAGAGCAAATCCAAGGGGAAAGATAGAGATGATAAGGAGTTTTTTCTCCAAAAATTATCTTATTTTTATGTGCGCTAGGAACCAGCTGGGAATAGACCGTGTTAAACATTTCAATTAGAGTAAGTTCGCCTTTTTCAGCTTTACTTAAAATCGGGGAAGGATCGAGATAATCCAAATACTGTGTCAACCAATTCTCTTGAGTTTGTCCAACATCGCTTAAATAATATCTATCGTGCAGTTTAGCTAAATATTTCTTTGCCTCCACTGCGGGAACTAGATATTCAGCCGATGGCAGATGTAGCAACTGAGATAAGACTGCATAAATCCAAGCATTAGACAGCTTTCTAAAACCTTTGCTCCGGGCATATATGTGGAATATAAAGCTTTCGTTGAGAGCAAAAACTTGAGAATGTTCAGATAAAAGAGCGCATAATAAAGTCGTTCCACTGCGTTCGCTACCAAAAATAAACAGATTTGGTTGTATCATGGTAAATGATCTCCTACAAGCTTTAGGTCATCAGCTTCAAAAACTAGCTCTTAAACCATAATCGAGTATAAAAATGAACCGCCTTTCTAATATATATCATAAGGATGACGGCGCAGCACTCCTGCCTAGTCGCGAATGGTGGGTAGAACGCTGGCTGGAACTACTAGATTCCTACCGTTTCAAAAAGCGTTTGGAACGTGCGCGGGTCTATGCAAGGCAGGGAAACGTCCTCAGCATCGATTTTCAAGGACAAAAAGTATTTGCCAGAGTTCAGGGCACAGAAATAGAACCTTATCAAGTTTCTATATGGCTGGAATCCTTCACCGATGAAGAGTGGCAATATGTAATTGAAACAATGTCGCAAAAGGCGATATTTTCGGCTAAACTATTAGCAGGAGAAATGCCAACCAATATTGAGCAAGTTTTCACTGGAAATGGTTTAAGTTTGTTTCCATTCAGACTGGATGATGTTCGCAGCCAGTGCAGTTGTCCCGATCAAGCTAATCCCTGCAAACATATTGGAGCAGTTTACTATTTGTTAGCCGATCGCTTCAGCGAAGACCCCTTTGTATTATTTCAGCTGCGGGGTCGCACTAAGGAACAAATTATCGAAGCACTCCGGCAGATGCGAAGTCGAGGATCTATTGAGCGGGGGAATAAGGGAGAAACTCCTATTTTACAACCACAATATTCTCTAAAAATTGACCATTTTTGGCAATATGATGAGCCTTTAGAATCTTCCCTAGTTGTGATTGTACCGCCGCCGAGTAACGAGACTGTTTTAGATGTTTTGGGAAATATCCCCTTAGCAAATGATGCCACGAAAAATCCCGAATCTAATACTGTTTCAGCTAAGGCTGTGATGCAGTATTTGGATACAGTTTACAAGGCGGTGAGTCAGCAGGCAATTATTTCGGCAATGAAGGTAGGAGAATGACTAGAAACTTTCACTATCAATTTGCCAAGCACTATTTCAGCGAACTATTAGGGCCTCTGGGTGACGTAATAGTCAGTCGAGAAGTAACTGCTGAAGTTCGTCAAATAGATGTTTGGTTTTCACCAGGCACAGCACCGAAAACAAACTTGGAATTTTTGGGTTTGATTGCTAAAATGGCTTCAACTGCCTGTCTGATCGAACCTTTCCGCAATCCGCCAAACTGGTCGGAAGTGCGTCGATGCCAGATTAAATTATTTGCCATGCAAGGCGATTTCCAGCGTGAAGCAAGGCGCGAAGAAAGATCCGTAACAGAAGATGAACTGCCTCGTTTGTGGATTTTATCGCCTTCCTGTTCTGAGAATGTACTAGATGCCTTTGGTGCCAAAGTTGACCCTGAAGGAAATTGGCCTAGTGGGGTTTATTTTCTGCCAGCGGGATTGCGATCGGCCCTGGTAGCAATTAACCAAATTCCGGCGACAGAAGAAACGCTGTGGTTGAGACTTTTGGGACGTAAAAGGGTTCAGCAACAGGCGGTGAATGAGGTGAATGCACTGCCGGAAAACCATCCGTTCAAGAAAAACATTTTAGAGGTTGTGGCTAACTGGCGGATCAGCCTAGAAATAAGTCAAAATTTAAATGAAGAAGAGGAGGAATTACTTATGAACTTTTCATCAGCCTATGTACGTTGGCGGGAAGATACTTTACGAGAAGGCAGATTAGAAGGTCGGCAGGAAGGCAGACAGGAAGAACGGCAGCAGATGGTTGAAAACCTTCTGAGGGTTCGATTTGATTCTCTTGATGAGCAACTTTCCCGAACAATAACGCCTTTGTTACAGTTGTCGCCAGAAGAGTTGACTCGACTGCTGCTGACACTTTCTCGTCAGGAAATAGTGGCTAGGTTTGGTGGGTAATCTAGTAGTTGATACCAAATCCGCAACGATTACCCCCTTTATGTCGATCGGCTGTAGGGACAATTCATGAATTGTCCCTACAATGTTTAGGCCAAAAATTAAAGGGTGTAACCAACCCGGATTTGGTATGAGAGGACGAAGGAGCGATCGCGCTTTTCCTTTCCTCAGCTATTGAGAATATGGCCCTGATGGTGGGACAGTCAGAGTGCGATCGCGAATCCAAATATTTTTCGCATAGGTTCTATACCAGTGACCCACTCCATCGCACAGATGGCGATCGCTCAGATCGAGCTTTGCATTCGTTCGCAGATAATCCCGCACCCAATCGCAACCATATCCCAGTGGGTCAAGATTGAAAATATCCTCCACATCCCACAAAATCACCGTCTTATCCTGACCCGCCGAAGCGATCGTCTTCCCATCAGGACTAAAGACAACTCCGAAAACCCCATTGCTATGTTCCCTTAAGGTACGAAGCTCTTTACCATCACTCTGCCAAAGTTTGACCTTGCCGTCTAAATCTGCCGAGGCAATTATCTGACCGTCCGGACTAAAAGCAACTCCCCAAACCCCAGCGCTATGGCCTCTAAAAGTATAAAGCTCTATGCCATCCGTGTGCCAAAGTTTGACCGTGCCGTCTAAACCTGCGGAAGCAATTATCTTTCCGTTAGGACTGAATGCCACTCCTGCTACCTCGTTACCATGTCCGCTTAGGGTATGTAGAAGCGCGTAGTGCGGTTTCCCGTCGGCTACAACCGTAATATCTTGTCCCCAAAGCTTGACCGTACCATCCAAGCTTGTCGAAGCTAGAGTCTGCCCATCGGGACTGAACGCGACTCCGTAAACTTCATCTTTATGACCTTTAAGGGTGGCGAGTTCGGTGCCGTCAATCTTCCATATTTTGACAGTTTTGTCCGCACTCGCCGAGGCTAGAGTCTGACCGTCGGGGCTAAAATTAACACTGAAGACGCGATCGCTATGGCCTCGGAAAGTCTTGAGCAGGCTACCATTCAGTCGCCAGAGTTTGACGGTGTTGTCATAACCGCCCGTAGCAATTGTCTCTCCATCAGGACTGAAATCAACTCCGAAAAGTTTATCGTTATACCTTTGGAAAGTTCTTAGCAGGCTACCATCTCGCCGCCAGAGTTTGATGGATTTGTCCCCACTAACTGTGGCAATTGTCTTTCCATCAGGACTAAACTTCACTGTGTAAACCGGAGCCGTATGACTCTTGAGGGTCTTGTACAAAGCGCTGTCAATCTTCCAAAGTCTGATCGGCCCATTCCAACTGGCTGAGGCGAGCAAATTTCCGTCAGGGCTAAAAGCAACTCCGTGAACTATATCCCCAGTTCCATCAAGGGTCTTGTACAAAGTACCGTCAATCTTCCAGAGTTTGATAGTTCTGTCTGCACTTGCAGAAGCAACGAGTTGACCGTTGGGGCTAATTGCCACTTGGTAAACCGCATCGCTATGACCTTGGAGGGTATTTAGCAGACTACCGTCAATCTTCCAAAGTTTGATCGTCTTGTCCCAACTTGCCGAAGCAAATATCTTTCCGTCAGCAGAGAAAGTAACTCCGTAAACTCGATCCCTATGTCCTCGCAGAGTCTTTAGCAGTCTACCGTCAATCCTCCAGAGTTTGATCGTCTTGTCTTGACTCGCCGACGCAATCAGCTGACCGTCAGGACTGAAAGCGATCGCATAAACTTCTCCCTGATGCCCTTGCAGCGTTCTCAACAACCTGCCATCTCGCTGCCAGAGTTTGACGGTTTTGTCTCCACTCGCAGAGGCAATCAGCTGACCGTCAGGGCTAAAAGCAACGTCCCAAACTGTAGCCCTATGACCTCTTAAAGTTGTAGGAACGAAGCATTTGGGCGATAGATTTGTGTCTTTACCAGAAGTTGTCACCTCAAATGCTTCCCCCCTACATATGTTCCAGAGTTTGACAGTTTTGTCCCTAGAACTTGAGGCAATTAGCTCACCATCAGGACTGAACGCCACTCCCCAAACAGTACCGCTATGACCTTTCAGGGTTCTCAGCGCGGTACCATCTCGTTTCCAGAGTTTGACGGTGTTATCCCCAGCGCTGGAGGCAATTAGCTCGCCATCGGGACTGAAAACTGCTTTAGTAACTTCATTGTTCTGCCCTGACAACTGATTGTACTCAACGGCTCCATAAACTGCTTGCTGTAGAACTTCCTCAACCTGATGCTCGATCTCTGCGTTTGTACCACCGAGTTTTTGCAGTTGTCGCTTTGCTCTGATTGCTTCTACTAGCGCATCTAATCCTTGATTCGAGGCAAAGAGAATTTGAGAAGATTTAGCGAGCGCTTCGATCTCGCTTTTTGTGGCTTGACGGTACTGAGAATAAGTCGCCATCCCCAACAGACAGGCAAGCAGCAATGCCATCGTAATTACAATAAGTAAGAACTTTTGTCGGAATGCGCTTTTTTTCTCTACTTCCAGTCTTTTTTGTTCTTCTGCCAGTCTGGCTTCAACTTCTTTAGCTCGTTCTGCCTCTAACCGCATTTCAACTTCGTGTCTGTCTAATTCAACAGAAGCAGCTAAGAATTGATAATCCAAGTCGCTCAAGCTTTTCCCCAGCGTCCAGATTTGGGCTTCTTTAAGAGCTTGTCCCCGCAACAGTCGCGAACCATCCTGTTGTTTGGAAGCCATCCAAGCGTCATAAGCCTGGGAGTAAGGACGCAAACAATTGAGTTGTTTTTCGACCCATTCCAGATTGAAAACTTCTTGATAAATCGGGTTTCTTACTTTCAGAAAACCTTGCCCTTTTAGCAATAAACCTGACAGCAGAAGTTCTACTTGTTCTCGACTGTCATCTGTTGGTATTTCCACACCTTGTAAGATTTGCTGATATATGCCCAGCAATCTGCCAGCGCGTTGTTCGTTTCTGAGGAGGCGATCGCGGATCGTCCTTAAATGCTCTGGCTCATCTTGGGATTCCCACTTGTCGATAATGCGCGATCGGACCACCGACTCCACCCAAAATCCCTCCATCCCCGTAGGAATATTCAAAACATCGTTGAGCGGTTCGCAACTACCTCTAAGCAACTTACATAACTTTTGCGTTAAAAATGGCTGTCCTCCTGTCCACTTCAATACCTCTTTTAATACTGTCTGGGTATTTTCAATATAAGTTTCTAATCCTTTAGCTAATGGCGCGGCTTCTTCAATGGCAAATCCATTCAGATCGATCGCTTTGCCTATATTAAACGGGGTGCGACTTTTATTTATTATTAAATCCGAAGGTGTCGCCACCCCAAATATGACCCATGTAATCCGGTTGTATTCCGGCGCGATCGCCCTTTGGTTATAGCAGAATCTGATCAGTGCAAAAAAGTCATCTACCGGAAAATTTAGGCTGAGAATACTATCTATTTCATCAACAAATATAAAAATTCTGTCTGTGGGAAATTGCACCAGCAGCACTTCAGAAATAAACCGGCTCAATCTCTGGAGGTAAGAAAGTTCTTCTTCCTCTCGCCACCAGGCTTTAAAATTTAGTTTTTTAACGAGATTGAACCCCGACCATAAGTCAGCAACTACTCCCTTATACCATTGTAGTGGGGTAATATTTTCGCTGCCGATCCCAGTCATGTCGATCGCAGTGCAGCGGAATCCTTCTTGTTGGAGGCGATACTTGATTCTCACCAGCAGGGAGGATTTTCCCATTTGCCGAGAGTTGAGGACGTAGCAAAAATCTCCCTTTTTTAAGGCTTCATACAGTTCGCCATCAGCTGGCCGCTCCACATAGCTAGGAGCATCTTTTTTCAGACTACCACCAATCTGGTATTCGTAACTGTTCATCGTCTGCTTATCCCCCTTGTCCCGCCTTACGATCGCTTCGGTGCAGTCGTGGATATCCCGGATAATTTGTATTTTGTACGGCAATACGCCGTACATACAGCATACAATTTATGTAATAACTTAGAGGCTGTTATGGCTACCAGAGCGACTCAAAGCGCCAAAACAAAACAGGAGCATTCCAAATCGGAACGTTTGGAAGCCCGCATCAGTATAGAACAAAAGCAACTCTTCCAGCGAGCCGCCGATATTCAAGGTCGAACACTAACGGATTTTGTTGTTAGCAGCGCTCAAGACGCCGCAAAGCAGGCTATCCAAGGACACGAGATGATGATTTTAAGCGATCGAGATCGGAAAGTTTTTGTTGAGGCATTGCTCAATCCTCCATCTCCCAGCACCAAATTGCGGGCCGCAGCGAGACGCTACAAACAAAACATGGGTGTATAAATGACCTTTGATTATTTAATAGAGCCGCTCTTAAAGCACGACCGGGCGGCTTTTTGTTGCGGTGTCGAGCCTCTAGATCGTTATTTTCGCCAACAAGCGAAACAAGACGCCCGAAAATATGTTGCTGCACCCTTTGTTTTAGTGGAAAAACATTCTGGTATTGTCGCCGGGTATTATACGCTATCTGCGACAAGCATTAATACAGGCGAATTACCGATCGAAATAGCTAAAAAACTCCCAAAATATCCCCTTCTTCCGGCAACTCTACTTGGTCGATTAGCTGTCGATCGCAACTATCGAGGTAAAAAACTAGGTGAGATGCTTTTAATGGATGCACTGTATAGAAGCCTACAAAATGAAATCGCTTCAACATCTGTAGTTGTGGAGGCCAAAGACGACCTTGCCCGCTCTTTTTATGAGCATTATAATTTTATTCGTTTTCCAAATCACCCTTGGCGACTGTTTTTGCCAATGACTGTAATCGCTGAATTATTCAAAGATCGGGAAGAAACAGCAACACAAGAGTAAGTAAAGGGGATAAGGTGTGAGTTAACCTCGTAGCGCCGTCCTAAAATCGGCTACCACTGCCGTCTCGATCGCACAAATGACGATCGCTCTTTTCCACATCCGTATTAGTCCGCAAATAATCCTGGACGCGATCGCAAGCATAACTCAATAAATCTAGACTCAGAATACGCTGTACATTCCACAGAATCAGCGTGTTATCCTCACTGACGGAAGCCACAAACGTTCCATCAGAACTATACGCCACTCCCCGAATCGCCGCACTGTGACCTCTGAGAGTCGTTAATTCCGTGCCGTCAAGCTTCCAAAACTTCACCGTATTGTCCACACTCCCAGAAGCAATAATTTGACCATCAGGGCTAAATGCCACTCCCCACACCGCAGCATGATGACCTTCAATCGTTCTTAACAACTTGCCATCAATTGTCCAAAGCTTAATCGTATTGTCCCCACTGCCAGAAGCAACCATCTTACCGTCTGGGCTAAAGGCTACTCTCCATACCGCAGCTTGATGACCTTGGAGAGTTCTCGCTAACGTACCATCAAGCTTCCACAACTTCACAGTCCCATCTCCCCCTGCTGAGGCAATTAGTTGACCGTCCGGGCTAAATACCACCTGCCAAATAGGAGCATGATGTCCTATCAGGGTCTTAGGGGCGAAGCATCCATTAGACATCGCCAAAAACTCTTGTGGGGCAGGCATCTTGCCTGCCATTGGTTTTGGGCGGGCATCCTGCTCGCCCCACCTACAAGTGCTGTTGCGCCGCCAAAGCTTAATCGTGTTATCTTGACTTGCGGAAGCGATCGTGCGATCGTCTGGACTGAAAGCTAATCCAGTCAGCCTAGAGGTATGACCTACGAAACTTGCGATCGAAGTGCCGTTCCGATCCCAGACATTCACAATATTATCGTTTCTGGCAAAAGCAATTAACTTGCGATCGTCGTGACTCATAGCAACTGCATAAATCGCCGCATCTTGTTCACTCAAAGTCGCCAGCAATTTGCCTTGCCGACTCCAAAGCTTAGTCGCGCCATCCTCGCTACCTGTAGCGATTATAGAACTATCAGCACTGACATCTAAAGCCCAAATCCCGGCTTTATGTGCCGTGATAATCGTTCGCAATGGATTTTGACTTTGCCACAGTCTGACGCTGTTTTCTGCACCCGCAGAAGCAATAAAGCTGCCGTCAGCACTCCAAGCTATCCCCCAAATCCCAGCACTGTGACCTCTAAATGTCGTCAGTTCTGTGCCCACAGTTTGATAGTTTTATCTACACTTCCAGAGGCAATTAGCTTACTATCAGGACTGATATCGACGGTCATAACTGCCGCTTTATGCCCCGATAAACGGTTATATTCATCTACTTCATAAACGGCTTGCCGCAGGATATTAATAACTTGATTTTCAATAGTTGTGTCGATCTTGCCTAACTTTTGCATTCTACCTTTAGCTTTAATTGCTTCTATTAGTGCATCCAATCGGCGATTAGAGGCAAACAGTCCCTCAGAGGAAGAAACCAGCGCTTGAATTTCGCTAATCCGAGCTTCAAGTTCACTAATAGCGGCTCGTCGGTATTGAAAATAACTTGTCACCCCCTAAAACGCTGGCAAGCAGCAATGCACCACTCACGGTAAACAGCAAAAATCTTTGTCGTTTGGTAGCTTTTTTCTCTTGCTCAAGTCTTTTGTGTTCCTCTGCCAGTCGCGCTTCCACTTCTTTAGTTCGTTCTGCTTCTAAACCTTGTTGCACTTCTCGTCTGTCGAGTTCGGTGCTAGCAGCTAAAAACTGATAGTCTAAATCACTCAAACTTTTCCCTTGCGCCCAATTTTGGGCATCAATCAATGCTTGTCCGCGCAGCAGTCGCGAAGAATCCTGTTGTTTTGACGCGATCCAAGCATCAAAAGCTTGAGAATAGGGACGCAGTTTGCCTAATTGTTTTTCTACCCATTCGAGGTTGAAAACTTCTTGATAAATGGAATTTTTGACTTTCAACAATCCTTGTTGTTTGATGACTAAACCAGAAAGCACCAGTTCGATTTGCTCGCCGCTGTCATCGGTTGGCACTTCAAATTCTTGTAAGATTTGCTGATAAATGCCGAGTAATCTGCCAGCGCGTTGTTCGTTTCGAGTTATGCGATCGCGTATCGTCCTTAAATGTTCCGGTTCGTCTTGGCTTTCCCACTTGTCGATGATGTGCGATCGCACCACACTTTCTAACCAAAATGCCTCTGTCCCTGGGATAATTTTCAGATTTTCGCTATTCTCATCCGACTCAAACGCCATGTTTTCTAGCAGTCTTACCAGCAATTGACAGAGTTTTTGAGTGAGAAATGGCTGTCCTGAAGTCCAAGTTAATATTTCTTTGAGTACTGCTCTTGAATTACTGACTTTTCCTTCTAATCCTACTGCTAATGGTGTGGCTTCATCCAATTGAAACCCCTGGAGTTCGATCGCTCTGCCGATATTAAATGGCGTCCGATTTTTATCCGCAATTAAATCTGAAGGTGTGGCTACTCCGAAGATCGCAAACGTGAGGCGATTGTAGGCAGGTTCCATCGCTCTTTGGTTATAACAATAGCGAATCAAAGCAAAAAAATCATCGATCGCAAAATCTAGTCCGAGAATGCTGTCAATTTCATCTATAAATATAAAGATTCTGTCTTGAGGAAATTGCACAAGCAGTAGTTCGACAATAAATCGACTCAATCTCTGGAGTAAAGACAAGTCTTCTTCTTCGCGCCACCAAGCTTTTAAGTTAAACTTTCCTAACAGGTTGAAACCCAACCATAAATCAGTTACTATTCCTTTGTACCACTGAAGAGGCGTGATATTTTCACTGCCTATAGCTGTCATATCGACGGTGGTACAGAGGAATCCTTCTTCTTGAAGGCGATGTCGCGTTCTTACTAAAAGTGAAGATTTCCCCATTTGCCGGGAGTTGAGTACGTAGCAAAATTCGCCTTGCTTTAAAGCTTCATATAGTTCGACATCAGCTTGACGTTCAACATAAGTAGGCGCATCTGTTGTCAGGCTGCCGCCGATTTGGTATTGGTAAGTGTTCATAGTTCATGCTTTATGGCAATAATCTATTAATTATTACTCACTTGGAGGTAAGGGAGTTTGAATTGTTTTAATTCTACTGTCAAGAGATGACTTGTGTAGTTTTGGTTTCGTTCCTCAACCAAAACTACAACTTATTACAATTGTTCGTCTTCTGGCGATCGTCCAGCTTCAAAAATCTGTTTGGCAGTCAAATTCAATTCTGGAAATGTCGGGGATACAATGCAGTCATCCACTCGATACTGGTTGACCTGATACTCACCTTCTACTAAGTAATAGATGGAAATAGTCGGCTGTTTGGGATTGCCAATGTACCGTCTACCACCCAAACCTAAATAGTCAATAATCCAGTATTCAGGAATGCCAAAAGTTTCATAGTCAACCAGCTTGTGGGCATAATCATCTTGCCAATTCGTGCTGACAACTTCAATAACTAGGGGAACGGATGCGGCTTGAGTAACGGTTGATGACTTTTTCCACATCGGTTCTGATGACAGATTTTTCTGATTGATAACTAGCACATCAGGCGAATAAGCAGAGTCTCGATCGGGAACCTTAATTAATGCTTGCTTGGGGATGAAGTAAGGGAGGTTTAATCGTTCAAATTGGACATTTAGTTTTTTTGCTGAAAACCCATTAATTTCTTCATGCTCTCCTATTGGCTGCATTTCAACAATTACTCCATCGTGTAGTTCATAGAGGCTGCCGTCTGGTTTCCATTCCAGAAAATCTTCAAAACTTGTTGTTTTTGGTAAGGTTTCAAACATAGGATTGGGTGCATCTCACTTTTGCAAATATATGCTCACACTGTTTCTGATTATTACGCAAAACCGTGATTTATAGCGGCTTGCAGTTGGATGAAGTACACCTCAGAAACCGGGTTTCTCTAGGCAAGTTGGGACTAAAGGCAGCTTTCCTCACCACACCCTAGTTTCGTGCCTCAACCCAACCTACAAAGCTGCCAGGCCCTTAGAAACCCGGTTTCTTGGAGTTCAGTTTATTTACACCCACCTACTTAAGTAGGTAGGGATGAAAAAACGAAGGTGGATTTGTAGGGGCGGGTTTAGCCAAAGTGCTTGATCTAAAACAGTTTAACTCCAGTCAAAACCCGCCGGGCCTATCTGCGTTTATCAATACCCTACTTACATCTTTCGCAAACATTTAGGTAAGCTGCTACGCATCTAATTTTACAGTCAGTTTTTCTAAGCTTCTTGTGGGATGGGCATCCTGCCCGTCCTTGTATTCGATTTAGATGCGTAATAGCTTAATCCATATTATGTTTAAAACGAATGGCACTAAGTTAAGCTGCGATATAGGAGGCAGAGCCTCCTATATCGCTCCCAGGTTTAACCTGGAAGCGAGAAGCTGCGATACAGGAGACTCACGTTTATAACCTCCTACTTATCTCAAGTTTTCCAACCAATTACTTAAATCAGAAACCTCATTAAAATCTAGTAACGCATCTCCTAGATTAATTAACTCTTCCATTGATAATTGTTCAATTTGGTTAGAAATTGCCTGTTCTAAGTCCCCAAATCGCCGCGTAGATTGTCGTAAGATAAACTGCCGTTGTTGTGCCTGTATTCTTTGTTGTTCCGATTGTAATTCTTGGCGTTCCGATTGTAATTCTTGGCTTTCGGCTTCGACTCTTTGGCTTTCGGCTTCGATTCTTTGGCTTTCGGCTTCGATTCTTTGGCTTTCGGCTTCGATTCTTTGGCTTTCGGCTTCGATTCTTTGGCGCTCTTCCATCAATTTTTGTTGGTCTTCGATAAAAAACATTTGGTTTTCTAACCGATCTAATTCTTCCGTAGTCAAGTTAGCCTGATTAGCAATTGTCAAAGCCATGTTAATTTCTGGTATAGTTCCCAGAGAGTCAGGGACAACTTGTAAACTCGGTGCTTGTTTAATAAAGTAAATCCATTTATCTGTTAGGGTTTCTAACTGTTCTAGCGACTTTTGGAATTTAGGTAATTCGACAAAAATCAAAGTCATCTCTCGCCAATAATCAACCAAATCTTCTGCTTCTTTAAAGACAAAAGTCGAAATAAGTCTAGGGCGATCGAATATCTTAAAATCCGTAATTGTCAGACTAATCACGGGATTGAGTTCGCCATATTTTCGACCAGAAGCAAGTTGATTTATGTAAGCTTTGGCAGTATTATATAAAATACGTTTTTCAAATCCGGATACGTTCAATACTTGCATTTCAATAATCACGTATTTACCGTCGTTGAGTTGAGCTTTAACATCCAGGTAACTATCTTTCAATTCCGGCCTTTGACCGGATTGATAAGGGTCGATAATTTGCAAATCTGTAATGACGGGATTGCCTTGATAAATTAAGGCATTCAGAAAGCTGATTAAAATTGGTTTACTTTCGGCTGAACCGAAGATTTTTTTGAAGGCAAAATCGGTTTTAGGGCTGATAAATCTCATAGTGATTAACCTCAATTTAATATGATTATAAAGGTCAATTACTAATATGGTCACACAAATGTCTGTCTTCCTCCTTCACATCGGCATTTGTTCGCAAATAATCCCGCACCCAGTCGCAACCAAAAGCCAACGGGTCTGTATTGAGAATTCGCTTCACATTCCACAAAATCGCGGTTTGGTCAGCGCTGGCGGAGGCAAGTTGAGTGCCATCAGGACTAAACGCAGCTTTCCTCACTAAACCTGTATGCGCCGTGAGCGTCCTCAGCAAGATGCCATCAGAGTTCCAGAGTTTTATCGTGTTATCCAGACTTGCCGTGGCGACGATCGCACCATCCGGGCTAAAGGAAACTGCCATGACTCCCTGGGCATGACCTTTGAGCGTTCGTAGGAGTAGTGCCTTGTGCCTGTCTGAGGTGTCACCCCCCGAAAGAGCGCGATCGAATTTCCAGAGTTTGACAGTGCCATCCGCACTGGCTGAGGCAATAACCTTGCCATCTGGACTGAAATCTACGGTATAAATTCCAGATGTCTGACCCTTAAGGGTTCGTAGGGGCTGTGGATCTTGCGGGAGAGTCGGGGCATCTTTGCGCCAAAGTTTAACGGTATTGTCTAAACTTGCTGAGGCGAATATCTCGCCGTCGGGGCTGAAATCGATGTCCCAAATGTTGGCGCTATGGCCTTGAAACGTCCGCAGTAAGCGTACTTTGTTCCAGCCTTTGCCGTCTTTTTTCCACACCCGTATAGCACCCTCCCCGCTTCCGGTAACAACCATCTCACCATCTGGGCTGAAGGCAAGGCTCTGAACCGGAGTGCCATTATCGAGAGTGGTAGGGGCGAAGCATACCCTTCGGGAACTGCTTCGCAGAACGGGCAAAAGATATCTGTTTTTACCCGAAGTTGTCCCACCGAATGCGGAGCCCGTACAAGCGCCGTTTTTGTTGGTGAGTTTCAGAGTGCTATTCTCACCGGATTTCATATAGTTCGACATCAGCTTGACGTTCAACATAAGTAGGCGCATCTGTTGTCAAACTGCCACCGATTTGATATTGGTAAGTATTCATAATTTTTCCCACTTCCCAGTTCAAGTATTTTATGTATGAAGGGTAACCCGATCGCGCCCTTGTCTTTTCGATTGATAAAGTGCCTCATCAGCAGCAGCAATGAGCATTTCAGGAGAACTTTGAGAACCAAGCTTTATACTCGCCACCCCCAAACTGACTGTGACAAACCGATCGGGAAGACCATCAACGTCGGGATTGTCATGGGCGATCTCTAAAGCTTTGACGATCGCTCGAATTTCTTCCGCAATATTAACAGCAGTATTGACATCTGTTTGAGGCAAAATTACCGCAAACTCTTCACCGCCATAACGCGCCACAAGATTCCCATGATGCGTCACGCAGACAACAATAGCATTGGCAATTTGCTGTAGGCATTCATCTCCAGCTGGATGTCCGTAAGCGTCATTGTAAAACTTGAAATAGTCAACATCGCACAAAATAAGAGATATATCTGAACTCTCACCAACCTGCTGCTGCCACACTGTTTTCAGATACTGGTTAAAGTAGCGTCTATTCGCAAGTTGAGTCAACTCATCTAAATTTGACAAGCGCTGTAACTGGACATTCTCTTGCTCTAACTCTTCCAAGCGAGAATCAATCAAATTTGGGTTTTTGAAATTCTCCCGAAAATACCTACGATATAATTGGCAACTTGGCTTTGCTCGATCGCCATCAAGATGTATTAGCCCCATACTCTCTAACTTATATATTGCGACGTCTCCTACAAAAACCGATCCCTCACTGCTAATCACTCGCTTAAATGCTGCTGCCAAATCTGGCTCTTCTTGAAGCATAACTGAGAGACTCCGCAAATGAGCGCTGTAAATCCCAGTTGGTTCTTGAGCTTTTTGCAATAACTCTTCTAATGTCATCTCTTTGCCAGACAACTGATAGAATGCCATGCTTAGCAAATAGGGGTGTCCCCCTACCATTTCCACCAAAGGCACAAGGCGTCGCATCCCCGCTTCACCCTCTGCCCAAGTAAGTTCGTAACGCATTGCCAGCTGCTGCACCTGCTCCAAACTAAATTCTGGCACTTTCAGCGGTAACCCAATATTGAAGGGCGATTGAGTAAGCTTGAGCGGAAGGTAAACTTCAGTGCTATGAACCACCACCAACCGCAGTTTTCGCCAAGTCTCAACCTGTACTGCCTGTTCGTGCCAAGCTCGCAGCATCGGCAGAAAGTCTTGGGCAATTTCAGGGTATTCAAAAATCCGATTTACTTCATTTAAAGCCAAAACCAAAGCACTATTGATAGGTTTTAATAAATATCCCTCAAAATAAATTTTGCAGCTCATTTTACTGCCCAAGTCCTCATCCCAGTAATCATTCAACTTGGGAGTGAGTTGCAACTGCCTGCTGACATTGGCACAGAACCAGCGTAAAAATTTATTAATAGATGTAAAAACGGCTGTGTCAGCTTCTTGAAAATCTAAGACAACAGTTTTATATCCTTCTGTAGTAGCATGAGCCATAATCCTATTTAGCAGTGAACTTTTCCCCATCTTCCTGGGCGCTTTGATCCGGAGTACGCATCCAGGTTTGTGAATTTCATAGCACGCTAGTTCTTCAATCGGTGGACGATTGATATAAAGTGAGGAATCTAACGGTACTGGACGACCGGGAAATTCGATTTCGGCCTGTGGAAAGCTACTTAGGGAATCCTGTCTCGCTATTTGCTCCCTTGGGGACACCTGTTCCATCCTGCTGTTGGATTTGGCTGTCCAGTTTTGTCCGTATTGCTTTAAGACTAGATGCAGATTTTTTTTGGTCACCCTTTGCCCTAAAGCATCTGAGAGGTCGTTCCACAACTTAGAGCCAATTTCCTTGATGTAGTCGAGGCCGTAAGCTGAATCCTGCGCTATGTCGGTATAGGTTTGCCCTATCCACGACGCACGGAAAACTAATCGCTCAATAGGACTGAGTTCCCTAGAGAGAAATTCTTGTTCGACAACTATTAGAGCTTCATCAACATTCATTTACATCTTCTATATATTGACTAGGAGAGATTGAAAGTAAAACTTAATTTCACCTTAGATTTTAGTAATCTAAAAAATATTTATTAACTTTTAACTCTTTCCTTACCTAGCACAGATATATGGACTCTTTGTAATAAGAAAAGTAAATTTTTAGCCGCGAAGGGTTAACGATCTTCTAAAATACAGTAAAATGTAGAAAATAATACCTTTTAATCCATTACTTTCTTTAGGCCCCAAGATTATGTAACTCAAGTTGCTAGTTAGTTCCATTGGCTCTTGTTCGGAATGGATAATGGGTACCTGCTGCACTCCCCACTCAGGACTCAGGACTCAAGAAGCACCTTGCTATACAATCCCATTTTTCCCACTTTTCCCACTCGTCTCTTTTGTGTTTGGGTAAAAAAGGCTTGGAGAGCCCACTTTTTTGACGTTTATAACTTAAAGTTACCCACTTTTCCCAATTAAATATAAGTTAACATTTAAAAGATACACAATCAAATATAATTGAAGACTATTTTGTTGAAATGCACGATGTTCAAATTTTCATTTAAACTTTAAATTTATCATAGGAGTACAATAATCACACAAAAACTCGCTCGAATAATCAAGGTTGACAAATTGTATAGATGCCAAATTGGGCGTTATAAAACGAGTAATATTGTCTTGCTTTAAGGGAGTAATACCAAATCCGCAACGATTCCCCCCTTTATGTCTCTAGGCTGTAGAGACGTTTCATGAAACGTCTCTACAATGTTTAGGCCAAAAATTCTCATGGGGTAACAAACCCGGATTTAGTATAACTACTTCAGTCACCAAAACTCACATCTTTCTGCTGTAAAGGCAGAAGTTTATAAAACTAATATGTGGCAAATTGTCAAAAATGTATTCTCACCGAGTCAATATATGCCTCACGGTCACTGCTACCTGTGGCAAACGCCTCTAGTGTGGCTGCACGTAGTTAGTGACTTGCTGATTGCTCTAGCTTACTTTTCAATTCCGGTAATGCTCATCTATTTCATTTATAAGCGGCGTGACGTTCCCTTTATGGGAATATTTGCTTTATTTGGAGCGTTCATTATCCTCTGCGGTACAGGCCATTTGCTGGATGTCTGGACGCTCTGGCATTCCGCCTATTGGCTGTCGGGGATTGAGAAAGCAATTACTGCCCTCATTTCCTGCTATACAGCTGGACAAATGGTAACCTTGCTGCCTCAATTCCTATCTTTAAAAACACCAGAGCAATTAGAGGCAATCAACCGGAAATTACAGCATGAAATTGGTGAGCGCCAACAGGCAGAGCAAATGCTACAAAGCATTGTAACTGGTACAGCCTCAGTAACGGGGGAAGCGTTTTTTCCGGCACTGGTGGAAAATCTCGCCAAGGCACTGGAAGTTCGCCAAGCCTTCGTTGCTGAATTGGTAAGCCAAAGCGCCAATAAATTGAACATATTAGCTTTTTGGACAGAGGGTAAAGCAGAGAACAATTATCAATGCGAACTAGCGGACAATTTCTGTGAGGCTGATATCCGGCCAACCAAAGTATGTAACTGTTCGCACGTGGTGCAGTCAGAATTATCCAAAGCGATAAATTCCAAGAAAATGGAGACAGCCTATCATTTAGAAGTACCGCTCTTAAACGGACAGGATCGAATCGGGATATTAAGTATTAGCCACGACTTCCCTTTGGCAAGGGAAGAAAATGCCTTGGCAATAATGACGGTTTTTGCGGTCAGAGCTTCTGCTGAATTGCAACGTCAGAAGGTAGAATTAGCGCTACGTTGTGCTTATGATGAATTGGAAGTGCGGGTGCGAGAACGCACGGCTAAGTTAGCAGAGACAAATGCTATCATGCAAGCAGAAATTAGCGAAAGAATAGCGGCGGAATCCGCTTTGCGCCTATCTGAAGCTAGAGAACGGGAAAAAGCACGACAGCTTGAAGTAACCCTGCATCAACTCAAAAGTACGCAAGCGCAGATCGTTCACAGTGAAAAAATGGCATCGTTAGGGCAAATGGTGGCAGGAATCGCTCACGAAATTAACAATCCCGTCAGCTTCATCTACGGGAACGTTACTCCAGCGATCGAATATTCCCATTATCTGTTGAATGCGATCGATCTCTATCAGCAACACTACCCCCAACCACCAGATGCAATTAAGGAGCAGATTGAAGCAGTTGAATTTGATTTTATCAAAGAAGACTTCATCAAATTACTCGAATCAATGAAAACTGGTGCTGAGCGGATCAAACAAATTGTGCTTTCCCTGCGTAATTTTTCCCATCTTGACGAAGCCGATCGCAAACCAGCAAACCTCAACCAAGACATTGAGAGTACCCTGATGATTTTGCAACATCGCCTCAAACCCCAGCCGAGGCGCTGTGCGATCGAAGTAATTAGAGAGTATGGAAAATTGCCCCTAGTTGAATGTTACCCCGGTCAACTAAATCAGGTCTTTATGAATCTCCTGAGCAATGCCATTGATGCTTTAGAAGAAAGGCTGCAAAGAGAGCCTAACTTTACACCCCAGATTCGCATCTGTACTGAAGTTAAAAATAATCTGGACAAATCTAATATAAAATCTGCGATCGTTCGTATTGCTGACAATGGTGCGGGGATTCCCGAAAAAGTTAAACAACGTATTTTCGATCCTTTTTTTACTACTAAACCTATAGGTAAAGGCACGGGATTAGGGCTATCTATCAGCCATCAAATCATTGTTGAAAAACATCAAGGCCAACTGGAATGCCACTCGCAGTTAGGACAGGGAACGGAATTTCTCATAGAGTTAAATTTTTGTGCCTATATAGCTAGGGGCTAGGGGCTAGGGCCTAGGGGCTAGTTAATCACTTATGATATCTGTAGGTTGGGTTGAGGAACGAAACCCAACCCGAACTTAAAGCTAAAGTTGGGTTTCACTCTGTTCAACCCAACCTACGGCTACTGAATTCCTGAAACCCTTGATTCTAAACCCTTCTTCCCCTAGTCCCTAGCCCCTAGCCCCTAGTCCCTAGCTATAGTTGCTCTGAGGGAAAGAAACCCGGTTTCTATAACACCGATATTGTTGTAGAGACGGTTCATGAAACGTCTCTACAACAATGAAAAAAAGGGGGGTTATCGAAGCGTATTTTGAGCAGCGCAATTACTGACCAAACTCAGATCTTGCCTGTTCAACAATCTCAACCGTCACGACTTCTTGTTCTGCCTCACGGGTCAATTGCTCAATTCGCTGTCGAGCTTGAGCGCGGGCAAAAAAAGGAATATTTTTCAGCTTCGCCTTAGCTTCAGGCGTCCATTCCAAAGCACCTGTAAAATCTGAATTTCGCATAGCAGATTAGCATTCAGCAATTAGTGGGCATTAGTCATTAGTTATTGGTCATTAGTCATTGGTCATTCTCTCCCACTCCTCCACTCTTTAAAATGCTGTACCTTACTTACTTGAAAACCGCTGTAGTTGTTAGCTGGCAAGTTTCTCATATTTATATAATAAGTACAAAAAAGACTCCAGCCTTTAAGCAGGAGCCATATCACTATGAAAGAAGAGAGAAATAGAAACTAAACTGGCAGTTTAGTCGAGGTCTTTCATGAACAGCACTGGCTCAGTTTCGCGGTCAATGCCTTTTTCAAAGCCAGCAGCAGCAGCGCGAGCGCGACCCGCGTGCCAGAGGTGACCAACGAGGAAGAAGAAGCCCAGCACTAAGTGAGAGGTTGATAACCAGGCACGGGGGCTATTGTAGTTAAAGCCATTAGTTTCCGTGATCAGGCCACCCACAGAGTTGATCGAACCGTTGGGAGCGTGCGTCATGTACTCAGCAGCACGACGGACTTGCCAAGGTTGAACGTCATACTTGATCTTGTCGAGGTCGAGGCCATTGGGACCGCGCAGGGGTTCCAACCAGGGGCCACGGAAATCCCAGAAGCGCATTGTTTCGCCACCGAAGATGATTTCGCCAGTGGGAGAGCGCATCAGGTATTTACCCAGACCCGTGGGGCCTTGTGCAGAACCGACGTTAGCACCCAAGCGTTGGTCGCGCACCAGGAAGGTGAAAGCTTGTGCTTGGGAAGACTCGGCGTTAGTCGGGCCGTAGAATTCGCTGGGATAAACGGTGTTGTTAAACCAGACATAGCAAGAGGCAATAAAGCCCATCAGGGACAGAGCGCCCAAGCTGTAGGAGAGATAAGCTTCTCCAGACCAGATGAAAGCGCGACGAGCCCACCCGAATGGCTTGGTGAGGATGTGAAAAATGCCACCAGCAATACAGATGAGGCCAATCCAAATGTGACCGCCGACAACATCTTCCAAGTTGTTGACGCTGACAATCCAGCCTTCGCCACCGAAAGGAGACCTGGTGAGATAACCGAAGATGACAGCGGGGTTCAGTGTCGGGTTAGTAATGACGCGAACATCACCACCACCAGGAGCCCAAGTGTCGTACAGTCCACCGAAGAAGATGGACTTGGCCACCAGCAGCAGGGCACCAATACCCAACACAATCAGGTGGAAGCCCAGAATGGTGGTCATTTTGTTCTTGTCTTTCCAGTCGTACCCAAAGAAGGAGGAGTACTCTTCGAGGGTATCTGGGCCGCGAACGGCATGATAGATGCCGCCCAGACCGAGAACAGCAGAGGAAATCAGGTGCAGAACGCCGACAACGAAGTAGGGGTAAGTGTCGATGATTTCACCGCCTGGGCCAACACCCCAGCCTAGTGAGGCTAGGTGAGGGATCAGAATCGCGCCCTGTTCGTATATGGGCTTATCTGGGGTAAAGTGAGCGACTTCAAACAAAGTCATCGCTCCAGCCCAGAATACGATCAGACCGGCGTGGGCAACGTGAGCGCCCAGGAGTTTACCGGAGAGGTTGATCAGACGGGCATTTCCAGCCCACCAGGCAAATCCAGAAGATTCTTGGTCGCGATTACCTGCAACCATAGAACTATTAGAGAGCGTTACCACGCGGTAGAACCTCCTCAGGGAATACAAATTTTTCGTGGGGCTGATCCTGTGGTGACATCCAAGCACGGATGCCCTCGTTGAGCAAAATGTTCTTGGTGTAAAAGGTTTCAAATTCGGGGTCGGCAGCCGCCCGCAACTCTTGGGATACGAAGTCGTAAGCCCGCAG
>CASBRD010000239.1 GCA_949128025.1 Oscillatoriales cyanobacterium PMM_0008
CTAGTCCCCAGTCCCCATTCCCTAGTCCCCATTCCCTAGTCCCTGGTCATAATTGATGAAGTTACTTTGCCTCAGCAACGGTCATGGGGAGGA
The DNA here is from genome assembly GCA_949128025.1 of Oscillatoriales cyanobacterium PMM_0008. Taxonomy (GTDB): domain Bacteria; phylum Cyanobacteriota; class Cyanobacteriia; order Cyanobacteriales; family Aerosakkonemataceae; genus Argonema. The sequence continues at coordinate 94 of CASBRD010000239.1, forward strand.
TGCGATCGCTGTCCGGATATTGAAAGAACTACAGCAGCGTCCCAATGCCCCAAAAATAGCAGCCCTACCTATAGTTGGCGAAGGTCAAGCATACACCGAGCTAGGAATTCCCCTCATCGCACCAACGCGGAAAATGCCCTCCGGTGGCTTTATTTATATGGATGGGCGTCATTTGTGGAGGGATTTACGGAGTGGCTTACTCCAACTGCTCTGGTGGCAATTCAAGGCAGTACAGGGTTGGAAACAACAGGGCGGAACTATCTTAGCCGTGGGGGATATTGTTCCGTTGTTGCTTGCTTGGTTAAGTGGGGCTCCTTATGCCTTCGTCGGCACTGCCAAATCGGAATATTACCTGCGGGATGAAGCAGGCCCGCTGCCGAGAAGAAGCCAGATGCAGCGCTGGGAAGGTTGGTCGGGGTCGGTTTATCTGCCTTGGGAACGTTGGCTGATGAGTCGCAAGCGTTGTAAAGCAGTGTTTCCTAGAGATAGTCTGACTGCGGAAATGTTGCAAAAATGGTCAATTCCGGCTTTTGATTTGGGAAATCCGATGATGGATGACCTTGAGCCTGAGACTCCACGGGCGGTTTTTTATTCCTCAGATGCTGAGAAAGTGGAGCAAGCGCGATCGCTCACCATCACTTTACTCCCCGGTTCCAGAGCCCCGGAAGCCTACGCCAATTGGCAGCAAATCCTCCCGGCTCTAGCTGGGGTGATGGAAGGGTTTCGCGACCGCACAGTGCTGTTTCTGGCCGCGATCGCACCAGTGCTGAGCCTAGATCCTTTGCGAGAAGCCCTGGAAGCAGAAGGCTGGCGTCTGCAATCTCCACAACTTGAGGAATCCCATCTACCAATGGACGACCCTACAGCATCGGTGTTTACTCAGGGCAAATCCACCCTAATCTTGACTCAGAGAGCGTTTGGCGATTGCTTGCAGCAAGGAGACTTTGCTCTAGCAATGGCTGGAACCGCTACAGAACAGTTTGTGGGATTAGGCAAACCGGCGATCGCGATCCCAGGCAAAGGCCCACAATTTACCCCTGCTTTCGCAGAAGCTCAAACTCGCCTGTTGGGGCCATCGCTAATTTTAGCGAAACAACCAAGGGAAGTTGCCGAGATCGTGCGATCGCTCCTGCGCGATCCCGATCGACTCCAACTGATTGCCGATAATGGTCGCCGTCGGATGGGTAAGCCCGGATCTGCCGATCGTATTGCCGACTCTCTGATCGAGAAATTACTAGAATAGTTCAGCTTTTTTGCGTCATTAATCATTAGTCATTAATCATTAGTCATTGGTCATTAGTCAAGTGCTATATCAGTGCATCCGTGTATATCCGTGTTGTGCTGGTTATGAAGCTAAAGCGCATCTAATTTGAATAATCGCAATTTGTGAAACTCTTGTAGGGCGGGCATCTTGCCTGCCTCATTTATACAACTTAGATATACGCGACAGCTTAATAAAAAAGCCCACACTACGATCCCGGAAGTCAGAGCAACGTAAAATTGAGGCTATGCGACATTAAGGGTGCTGAATTCTTTTATGGCTCCAACTTTTCACTTATCAAAGGTATTTGCATGGATTTCGGTATTTCTATCTTGCCCTTAGCCTTTCAATTTGTTTCGCCAGGGCCGATATTCTTTCAACTTGGGCCGCTATCCATCCGCTGGTACGGTCTGTTGATTGCTTCAGCAGTGTTAATTGGGGTAAGCCTTTCCGGGTACTTAGCCCAACGCCGAAACATCAACCCAGACTTACCCGGCGAACTGGCAATCTGGCTTGTGGTGGCAGCAATTCCTTCGGCCCGACTTTATTACGTATTGTTTCAGTGGTCGGAATACGCCAAAAACCCGGCTGATATCATCGCGATTTGGAAAGGTGGTATTGCCATTCACGGTGCTATCTTGGGCGGCATAGTAGCGGCTTTAATCTTTGCACGAGTTCAAAAAGTCTCATTCTGGCAATTAGCAGATCTGGTCGCTCCCTCTCTAATTCTAGGTCAGGCGATCGGACGGTGGGGCAATTTCTTCAATTCAGAAGCTTATGGAGCCCCCACCGATTTGCCGTGGAAAGTTTATATTCCCTTTGAAAGCCGTCTACCGGGATATAAGAATTTTGAATACTTCCATCCCACCTTCCTCTATGAGTCCCTATGGGATTTAATGGTGTTTGGGATACTGCTCACCCTATTCTTTCGCGCTCTGAAGGGAAAGCCACGCCTCAAAGTAGGAACCCTGGCATTGGTTTACCTTGTATTTTACAGCATCGGTCGGTTCTGGATTGAAGGATTGCGAACTGATAGCCTCATGCTAGGGCCTCTGCGTATGGCTCAAATGGTGAGTATAGTGGGTATTGTCCTGGGATTAGCAGGTTTGGCTTGGCTTTACCTTTTGGGCCGATCGCTTCCCGATGCAGTCACAGCTAATCACAACCAATTGGAGAATGACGAAGGGTAAGATCGGAAAAGTAGCCAACTATAAAGAGTAATTCTTCTCTCTCGCTCCTCACCACATCAATCTCGCACCCTCTGTTGTTTACACTCCTACCTTCATGACCCTTGAAATTATTAGACATCTCCCAAAAAAAATGTAGAGACGTTGCATGCAACGTCTCTACAATGGTTCTATGTAACGCATCTTTAATTTCTGTAGATGTCTATTGGTTCGGTCGCCAGCCGGATTCATCCGCGATCAATTCAAAATCTAAAATCCTCTCTTGCGAAGGTGGGCATCGTGACGGGAACCGCCAAGACGCCCACTTCGCGCAAAATCTAAAATCCAAAATCGAATGACTTATTGCCTTGGCATTATTACCCGCTTTGGTCTCGTTATAGCTGCTGACTCTCGCACTAATGCGGGTGTCGATTACATTTCGACCTACCAAAAACTCTTCGATTTTTCCTATCCCGGCGAGCGGGCCATTCTGATGTGTACTTCCGGAAACCTATCAATCACCCAGGCGGTACTTACCTTGATCCGCAAAGATCTCAAAGCGCAAGAAGAAGCAAATATTCACTCCCTACCAAATTTGTACGAAATTGCTCGTTATATCGGTAGCAAAATTCGCCAAATTCAGGAACAAGATAGAGCTTGGTTGCAAAAGGACAATATCGATTTCAAATGCAGCATTCTTCTGGGTGGACAAATTAGAGGCGAAGAACCCGAACTTTATCTGATTTACAGCCAGGGTAATTTTATTCAAGCCACGCCGGAAACACCTTTTTTACAGATAGGTGAAACTAAATACGGCAAGCCAATTTTAGACCGCACTCTCAATTATGACACACCCTTGGAAGCCTGCGCTAAATGTGCCCTGCTTTCGATCGACTCGACGATGAAATCAAATATTTCTGTAGGGCCACCAATTAGCATGGTGATGTACGAAACTGACTCTCTTGCTATTCGGCATAAACTGCAACTGCGCTTGGGAGATATCTATCTAGCTAAAGTTCGCAAATGGTGGGAAGAATCTCTCAGAAACGCTTTCGATCGTATGCCCGATATCGAATGGCAATCCTATCCAGAATCATCTCAAGAAGATGTTGTGATTGATTGATTCAGATAACTTCTTTAGTCAGCAAAATGATTTAGAAATTTGTCAGCAACAAGATCGGGCTATAGGTAAGATTAATCATTTTACCTTGGGATAACGCAATATTAAATAACAGTCTATTACTCCTGAAAATGTCAGCAGGATTGAATTTTTGGCTTAGTAGAAGATAGTCAGATCATGTCCGGTTGATAAAACTTTTCAGGTATGTTGTTGCGCTTTAGCGCTCTTTAAGATAGCGCTAAAGCGCAACAACATACCAAATATTGGCTAATCGACCGGCTATGATATCAGGGGGAGTCTCAGTGAATGGATATGCTAGCTGTCATATCTAACTGGTTTCCTGGCGCTAAAAAATTTCCAGAGATGGGTGCAGTATACTTGGGAGATGCGCTGGCAACTAAAGGAATATGCCGATCGCTCACTACTAACCCTACAGTTGGATCGTAGCCTCGCCAGCCCGCTCCCGGCAAGTATACTTCCGCCCAAGCATGAAGATCTCGTTCCTTTTGCTCTGGATCTCCTTCCTGGTAACCGCTGACAAATCTAGCAGCTAAACCTACGGCGCGACAAGCTTCCATAAACAAAACTGCCACGTCGCGACAAGAACCTGATTTTTGGTTCCAAGTGACGCCACCAGGAAGCGGTTCGCCGGTTTCTCTCCTAATATATTGGCAATTCTCGTAGATACGTTGATTTAGTTGCATTAAGAAAGTGCCGATTTGATTATCAGCAGTAAAGCAAATATCTTGAGCCAATTGTATGACTGCGGGGTCTACATTTATTTGATATTGCGGTTGCAAATATGGCTGAAGTTGGGATAACATTGATGCTGGGTAGTCGATCGGCAGACTTAAAGCCCAAGGTTCTACTAAGTAATCAAAAGGATTTGTGCGATAAGTTTCAACTTCCGATCGGGCCTCGATTTTTAGGTTGTCTGTAGATTCACCAAACCAAGTTTGCAGTATGGCATTACCGTCTAAATCGGTGATGTGAGAGATACCAATTGGTTCTGGGTCAATTTGTAGGAAAAAAGAAAGCAGTTTCTGAGTGCCATCACAACGCGATCGCAATCTGATTATGTGCGGATTCAAAACGACCGATCGATCGTAAGTGTAAGTAGTAGAGTGAATTATTTGGTAGCGCATTCTGATTGTACAATTAACTAATCGGCTTTAAGGCAAAGAAAGTTTCAAAAATGTTGTTGCCGACGCCATAAATTTGCTGTTGCAAGTCGTTCAGACATTCATGCAATCCCATTTGAACGATCTCTTCAATGGACAAATAGTCCAACTCAGAACGCAATCGACCCAAAGAACGTTCTGCGGGACTACTCCAAGTACCGGGAGAAGATCCGGTAATTTGATGTAAAGATCGCTCCGCCTGCATCAGACAAAATCGAATCGATCGCGGAAACTCTCGATCTAAAATTAGAAACTCCGCCACACCAGTTGGTGTAATGCGATGTTGGCATTTGCGATACATCTCGTAAGCACTAGCCGATCGCAATAACCCCATCCACTGCAATTCATCCAGCGTAGTGCCTACATCTTTTACCGAAGGTAGAAGCAGGAAATATTTCACATCTAAAATTCGAGCAGTTTTATCGGCGCGTTCTAGAAACCGCCCCATTTGACCGAAATGCCAACCTTCATTATGAGTCATTGTGGCATCCATCACACCAGCAAATAGGTGACTAGCCAGTTTTACTTCTTTAAAAAAATGTTGCGGTTCAAAGGTGGCTTGTCCTTCGGCTGCATCTTGCACCATGAAATAAAAAGTATTCACCTGTTCCCACATTTCTGAAGAAATGATTTCTCGAATAGAGCGAGCGTTTTCTCTAGCAGAGCGAAGGCAGGAAATGATAGAGTTGGCATTATCGCGATCGAAAGTGAGAAACTGAATTACATTTTCGGCTGTAGCTTCCCCGTAACGATCCTGAAATACAGGCAAGTCGCCAGTCGTCAGCACTAACGGTTCCCACTGCTGCGCCACACCCGTAGGGGAATCCAGAATTAGATTGACATTTGCATTGATAAAACGAGCAATATTTTCTGCCCGTTCGACATAACGATTGAGCCAATAGATAGAATCTGCAACGCGACTAAGCATTTTTGTCAGTGGTCAGTGGTCAGTGGTCAGTGGTCAGTGGTCAGTGGTCAGTGGTCAGTGGTCAGTGGTCAGTGGTCAGTGGTCAGTTGTCAGTGGTCAGTGGTCAGTTGTCAGTTGTCAGTTGTTAGTGGTCAGTTGTTAGTGGTCAGTTGTTAGTTGTTAGTGGTCAGTTGTCAGTTGTTAGTTGTTAGTTGGTTTTTCGGGAATATTGCCGATAGAGTTGAGGTAAGCATTTAGCTTAGGTGACAATTCCTCAATGATTGGGATAAGCCTGTTTACTTGTTCAACTGTTAAAATATTCCGAGTGTAAGCTCGTCTTAACCAGTGTCTTGTTTCATACAAAGAGGCTCGTGCTATCCTTACAAAACGTCGATTGTCCTGAAAGTTATAACGACCGCTTCCTTCTGCGATATTAGCACCGATGCTGTCTGCTGCACGAACAATTTGTTTGCCTATCGTATCCTTAGCAAATTTATCCCATTTGCTGACTATTGTCCAAATCTCATCTGCTAGCTTCTCAGACAGCTTGTAAACGTGCAGGTTCTGAAAATTCGGTTTTGCCATTTCTTTTACCAATATCCAGTAACAACTGACTACTGACCACTGACCATTAGCTAATTAGCGAGTACCCAAGTATCTTTCGAGCCGCCGCCTTGGGAAGAGTTAACTACCAAAGAACCTTTTTTGAGGGCGACGCGGGTTAAACCACCTGGGTGTACATAGATGTCTTTACCGTAGAGAATGTAGGGACGCAAGTCCACATGACAGCCCTCAAAGCGATCGCCTATTATTGTAGGAACTCGCGACAGGCAAAGAGTCGGCTGGGCAATATAGTTACGCGGATTAGCTTTAATTAATTGGGCAAATTCTTCTCGTTGTGACTGTGTGGCGTGAGGGCCAACTAACATCCCGTAACCGCCAGATTCGTTGGCGCATTTTACCACAAGTTTGTCTAAATTGGCAAGGACATGATTTAGCTGTTTCTCTTCCCAACAGAGATAAGTGGGGACATTTTGCAGAATCGGGTCTTCCTTCAGGTAGTAACGAATCATTTCGGGGACGTAGGCATAGATCACTTTATCATCTGCCACTCCGGTTCCCAGGGCGTTGGCGATCGCAACGCGACGATTGCGGTAAACTTCCGTTAGACCCGGTATACCTAATGTGGAGTCGGAGCGAAAAACGAGAGGATCGATAAAGTCGTCATCAATGCGGCGATAGATCACATCTACCCGCTGCAATCCCTTGGTAGTACGCATTTGCAGGTAGCCATCCGCGACGACCAAATCTCTGCCCTCCACCAGTTGCACACCCATTTGCTGAGCGAGAAAAGAATGCTCAAAGTAGGCAGAATTGTAGATACCTGGGGTGAGAACGACTACAGTGGGGTCTGCTAAATTGGCAGGTGCTAGATTGAGGAGAGTTTCGAGCAAATGACTGGGGTAATCATCGACGGGTCGAATTGCGATCGTCTCAAACAACTTGGGAAAGGACGACTTCATCACCCGGCGGTTCTCCAAAACGTAGGAGACACCGGAAGGACAGCGGAGATTATCTTCTAGAACGTACCACTGACCATCTTTATCCCGCACTAAATCCGTGCCGGTGATATGACACCAAATTCCTCCCGGTGGCTTCAATCCTATACAGGGTTTGAGAAATCCTTTGGCAGAGGTAATTAATTCTAACGGGATAACGCCGTCGGTAACAATTTTCTGGGCATCGTAAATATCTGCTATAAAGCAATTTAAGGCGTAGATGCGCTGCTTGAGTCCCTTTTCCATCTCTGTCCATTCTTGAGCCGAGACAACGCGGGGAATGACATCAAAGGGAAAGATGCGCTCAGTGCCACGGTTATCGCCATAAACGTTGAAAGTGGCTCCCAACTTGAGGAGGGCTTGCTGTGCGACTTGCTGGCGTCGCTGGAGTTCCTCTGGCGGCAACCCATTAATCCTTTCGATTAAAAGAGTTGCATCAGGCCGGGGTTGGCCCTTGGCGACAAACAGTTCATCATAAAAATCTGCTGGATCGTAGGTATAAAATTGCATATTGAGTATTGATGATATGTGATGGGCGATCGTTAAAGCGGCTTGCAGACGAATGAGGTATAGGGCGAAGCATTGCGGAATGTGGGTTAACTTAAGACCGAAACGTTTATTCCGCAATGCTTCGCCCCTACAATCTGTACTTCACTCAGTTGCAAAGCGCTGTAATTGGCTGTTTCTATCCCGATCGATCTTTATAGCTGACCGCTAACCAAGTTGCGATCGCCAATAAATGCTCATCTTTCAGACTAAAGTGCGATGCGCCTAGTGTAAATAGGCATTATGCAGAAACTTATAGTGGTTTGCGCTTGCATGAGGGACACGATTTTTTTCCACTCCCCCACTCTCTCACTCCCCCACTCTCCCACTCTCCCACTCTCCCAATCCCGCGCACTTATGACACTGACCCAAGTTTGGGGTGTACTGCTAATTTTCATCCTCTGTCCCCTCTTGGGAGGGTTACCCCTGATTGCGTGGATTGTTTACGCACTCAAAAGGCGTAAACTGCGAGAAATCGGCACTGGAAATATTGGGGTTCAAGCTGCTTTCTACCACGGCGGAACCCTTGCAGGTATCTTAGCGGTGCTATCGGAGGCGGGAAAAGGCATTGCGGCTGTAATGCTGGCGCGTGCTTTTTTTCCAAGTGGTTCGGAGTGGGAAATAATTGCGCTGATTGCTTTGGTGATGGGGCGCTACTGGATGGGGAAAGGGGCTGGGACAACCAATGTTGTCTGGGGTTTTGTCGTTCACGATGTGTGGGTAGCGGGATTGGTGTTTTTGATTGGGGGAATTGGCTTTACAATTTTGCGTGAGCGCAATGCGGGACGAATCGCGGTTTTAATTCTGTTACCAACCATATTGGCTTGTCTGCATCCCCAGGATTCTGCGCGTATCTTTGCTGCGATCGCACTCTCTGTTTTAATTGGATGGATCTATAAAAAAATGCCCGATGATTTAGATCTTGCCCCAGAAGCAGGACAGCGCGATTCTCAAGCTATGTTTCGCTTTTTTCGAGGCGACAAGGCGATGATTTCTCTCAACCAACAGCTAGATGCTTCTAAAGTAGGACAAAAGGCTGCCACATTATCTCAGCTAAAACGTTGGGGCTACCCAGTACCAGATGGATGGGTTTTGCCGCCTGGAGATGACCCGACACCTTTGATTGAGTCTTTGCAACCTTCTCCAGCGTCGCCTTTGGTGGTGCGTTCTTCTGCGATAGGAGAAGATTCGGAATATGCTTCTGCGGCTGGTCAATATGAAACTATTTTAAATGTGACGAGCCGAGATGGTTTGCAACAAGCAATCCTTCGGTGTCAGGCTTCTTACGATCGATCGAGTGCTGTTGAATATCGACAACAGCGCCATCTCCCAGAGGCGGCAATGGCTGTATTGATTCAAAAACAAGTGTTTGGGGCATTTTCTGGAGTTGCCTTCAGCCGCGATCCTATGCTCGGATATGGAGATGCAGTTGCGATCGAAGCTTTACCGGGCGCTGCTTCGCGAATAGTTTCTGGTCAAGTCACACCAGAACAGTATCGCGTTGTTGTTAAAACACAAGAAAATCTCCCACTCTCCCCAACTCAAAACTCAGAACTATCAGTCGAGGGAAACGGAGATGTACCATTAACGTTAATTCGGCAAGTGGCTATTTTGGCGCGAGATTTGGAAGCGCGATATCATGGCATTCCGCAAGATATTGAGTGGAGTTATGATGGTGAAACGCTGTGGCTGTTGCAATCGCGCCCAATTACTACTTTATGGCCGATTTGGACAAGGAAGATAGCCGCCGAAGTAATTCCGGGTTTAATTCGTCCTCTCACTTGGTCAATTAATCGTCCTCTGACTTGTGGTGTTTGGGGAGAAATCTTTACACTGGTGTTGGGAAAGCGATCGCATGGTTTAGATTTCAACGAAACTGCTACACTACACTACTCCCGTGCTTATTTCAACGCCTCCCTGTTGGGGCAAATCTTCCTTCGCATGGGACTACCGCCGGAAAGTCTGGAGTTTTTGACTCTTGGCGCGAAGTTTAGCAAACCACCGATGCGTTCTACTTTGCAAAATGTGCCGGGATTACTCAGATTGTTGCGCCGCGAATTGCGCTTGGAAAAAGATTTTCAAAGAGATTATCGACGCCACTTTGCCCCAGCTTTAGCTGAATTGAACCCCAGTGCAATATCTCTAAACTCTCCACAAACAATACTAGAAAGAATTAATTTCATCCTGGGATTACTCAAACGCACTACTTATTACAGCATTTTGGCACCTTTAAGTTTGGCGCTGCGACAGGGAATATTTAAAGTAAAAGATGAAGAACTTGATGCTGGTAAGACGCCGGAACTTGCGAGTTTGCGAAGTCTCCAGGAACTTGCTGCTGCTGCACGTCATTTGTTACCGCAACCAGAAAGAATCAATTCTTTAGAAGCACAAAAAGTTGCACCTAATATCTTTGCTACGTTAGCTGAAATTGCAGATGGACAGTCAATTTTACAGCAGTTCGATCGGTTTTTAGACATTTACGGCTATCTCAGCGATGTGGGAACCGATATTGCTGTTCCTACCTGGAAAGAAGATCCTAGCCCCGTGAGGGAACTGTTTGCACAATTTCTTCTGAATCTGCCTCCTGAATATGTACCGCCTGGAAAGACTAGCAAGAAGGCTCAGTCGGTACAGCGTCGCCTCGATCTGAAGGGTCGGGTAACTGAAGTTTATAGTAAGTTGCTGGCCGAGTTGCGTTGGAGTTTTGTGGCGATCGAGCAAATCTGGCTTGATTCGGGGGTGCTTCGCGAACTTGGAGATATCTTTTTTCTAGAATATTCCGAAATCGAACAAATTATAACACAAAACGATCGAGATTTACTGGAACGGTTGCCGCAGTTGATAGCAGAAAGGCGATCGCAACTGGAACAACATCGACAATTAGATACAGTTCCACGAGTAATCTACGGTAATGCAGCATCTCCCACATCGAATATAGACGATCGCTTCCCCAGCCATCTGTGGCAAGGAATTGGTGCCAGTCCAGGACTTGCGGAGGGTAGAGTGAAGGTGCTGCGGAATTTGCAAGCTGTTGGCGAGATCGATCGCACTACGATATTAGTTGTACCTTACACCGACTCTGGCTGGGCTCCCCTGTTGGCCCGTGCGGGTGGGATAATTGCGGAAGTGGGGGGCAGGTTATCTCATGGTGCGATCGTAGCACGCGAGTATGGTATTCCTGCCGTCATGGATATTCACGATGCGACTCGTTTGTTGCGCGATGGACAAAGAGTGCGAATTGATGGGAGTAGGGGAACCGTGGAGATTTTATTAAGTTAATTAACGGCCATGAAAATAACCTGTCAAACTCTATAATGATAAAGATAGGGAATAGAAACTAACCATGAATACCACAGAGATTCGAGATTTAATAAATGAATATGCTGAACAGCTACCAGATGAACGGTTGCGTGTAGTAGCTGATTTTATGGCATATCTTGTGGACAAAGAAAGTGAAGAAGCGACAGAGGAATTGTTGGCAATACCTGGATTGTCAGAAAAATTAGAGAAAGCTGAAAAGGATTTTGCTGAGGGTCGGTTTACTCCTGTTGAAAAACTCAAACGGAAGTATTGATGTGTACAATGTTATTTTAAGCCCAGACGCGCAGGAGTTTTTTGAAGAAGCCTCGGAATCGCTACAAAGACGGATAGATCGCTGTTTTGAGCAACTCAAAGTCAATCCGCGCAGCCATCCAAATATAAAACCCCTCAAGGGCAATTTTGCTGGTTTATACCGATACCGCGTTGGTAATTATCGTGTAATCTATTATATTGTTGACGAGCCTGATTTTCAAGTCAGAGTAAGTGCGATCGCGCCTCGCAGTGAAGTCTATGAATAATTGGGGAGCGATCGTATTTGCTGTCCGGGTAACTCCTTATATATCGCTACTGATGTGTCAACATAAATAATGCCAGATGAAGGAAGTGTTAGCTGTCCCATGAATCCCGTTCCTCTTGCAGTTGCTTATCTATATCTTCAGTACTTCTGAATTGGCGTTTACTGCGGATTTGTTCGATCATTTCTACGACAGAACCCCGTTTTGAGGCTGGTTTTTCTGGCAAAATGACAAATACATCGACAGCATCGCCTATAGCAGCTTCGGGAATATCAATTTCGAGCTTATTTCCCGGTAACACATGGGTTTTGATATGTAATGATGGTTGCACGATCTTTTCCTCAGTTATGAATCAAATATACCAAAAAAATGGATCGTTGCCTATCTGGTCGTAGGGACACGGCATAATTAACCTTTTTCTCAACACCAATATATCACGGCTGCCGTGTCCCTACTTATACTTTTGCTTTCCGGGTATGTTGTTGCGCTTTAGCGCTCTTATACCAACTTGGATAAGAGCGCTAAAGCGCAACAACGTACCTAATACCAGCCTCAATTATATAACTAGCAACTTGCGTTATTAGCCAGGGAATTGATTCCCTGGCGGGTGATGCAACTGATGCAAGATATCTAAAAAATCAACAACTAACTATCAACAATCAACTTCTTTTCTGCAATTCTTCCTTAGCAAATTTCCGCAACTCCTCATCGGTGTCATTTTCGTATCTGTCGCGCAACAACTCCAGCGTCAGGGGATTGTCGCGATGATGTTCTAGAATTGCTTCAAGAGCAGCTTGGCGGGGGTTATCTTGCAAATCAAACTCACGCTCAAAGGGATCGTTGATGGCGCATTTGTAGACAAACTCAAACATTCCAGGTTCTTTGCTCCAACATAGGAAGATCACACTCACTGTTGCATATCGCACCTGCGAATTAGCATCAGACTGGGCGCAGGATTGGAGTAGGGGTAGGGTTTGCGGGTCTTCTTTGTAATATTGGGCGATCGCATCCACTGCTGCACGTCGCACATCCGAATTCGGATCGGACTGAACCCAGGATTGAAGTAGGGGTAGGGTTTGCGGGTCTTCTTGGTAATATTGGGCGATCGCAATCACTGCTGCATTTCGCACAGTCCAATCCGGATCGGACTGAACCCAGGATTGGAGTAGGGGTAGGATTTGCGCGTCTTCTTTGTAATTTGAGGCGATCGCATTCACTGCTGTACGTCGCACAGTCCAATCCGGATCGGACTGAACCCAGGATTGGAGTAGGGGTAGGGTTTGCGGGTCGTTTTTCCAGGTAGTTGCGATCGCCTGAATAACTTTTACAGCAGTTTCAAAATCATTTTCCCTAACTTTCTGAGTAGCATTTTTCAAAGCATCCAGCAGTAATGCAGCAGTTGATTTAATAGTAGAGATATTTCTCACTTCTACCAGACATTCAGCCGCCAAAATTAGATTTCCAAACTTAAATTCATCCTTTTCACTCATCAAATACTCAATCATCTCCCCCGCTACTTTTTCTGCCAACATCCCGCAAACTAACCGCAACACCTCATGCCAAGATTCATCCTGCCAATGTTTCCCAAACGCCTCCGTTTTTAACTCCTCCTCCGTCAAAATGCGCTGCTTTTCAAACTTCTCCACAAATTCCCAAGCACAGAAATATTCCAAAAACGTGCGGTGAACAAAACCGTAATACTCATCACCCAAATAACAGAGAATAAAATTACGTTCGCGCAGTTGGTTAATCAGGATTTGCGCTTTCTCGCGAGGTTGGGAAAAATCCCGATCCTTCAGAAACTTGGTAATAATTTCCAGCAACTTGTCCCGACTGATGATATTTCCCTGAATTCCCTTTTCTCCCGACTGCATTTCGTATGCAATCTGCCGCAACATCGCCTGTTTTTCGGGACTTTCAATTGCATCAGGCGAAATTTGTAATTTCTTATGATCCACATCCCAAGCGTACAGCAACACCTTTGATGCTTCTTTATACAATTCCGCTCGATTTCTCGGCAATTCTTGGCGACGGTTGAGAATTGCCATCATCGTCAGCAGCAGGGGATTTCCGGCGAGTTCGGCAATTGCTTTAGAATTAGCAATCGCATCTTGCAATCGCTTTTGTAAAAGTTCCTTGTCTGGATCTTTCTCCAGTGCCAAATCATGCCACTTTTGGAGAAATTCTGCAATTTGTTTCGGTTCCAAATCTTGCAGCGTGAAGTGACGAAACTCGGCATTTCCCAAGGGTTACGGGTTATAACCGACGATACGGGAAGTCACCACCACTCGCGCTTTTTTGTATTCGTTGGTAAAGCTAATAATTTCGGTGATTACCTCTTCTTGGCGATCGCGATTAATCACTTCATCCAACCCATCAAACAGCACCAATGCACCTTTATCTTTCAAATGTTCATCCAACTTTGCCTGATTTAGCTTTTGGATGGTGCGAGTTCCCTGGTGGAAAAACTTCAAAAAGCTGGTAGGCGCGGCCCGATCGGGCCCATATCCCCGCAACTCTACTAATAATGGTAACTGTTCGGTTGGTTGCTCTGCCCACTGCAAAGCGAGATATTGTAATAAAGTGGATTTTCCCGACCCCGGATCGCCTAAAATTACTACATAACGATTATTAGGATCTTTGAGAACTTCCAACACCGATCGAATCGCTTGCTGAAGATAACGTTCCCGATAGCGATGTAAATCTTCCTTAGTAAATTCTGCTTCAATTTTTCCTTCTCCGCATAACCTGCGCTGAATATCTTTCGGCAAATCGTAGCGCGATGGCGGTAATGCTTCCCGCACCATTTGGGGAATAAACATTTTCCACAATTGCAGGCGATACTGATCGTTTGTCATATCAACAACGTTCAGTTTCAAGTAGCCGTAAAATTCGCGTAAGCTTTCCCGATATAATTCTAGATCGAGTTTAGGAATAATTCCTGCGATCGATTCCAATGCTTTCGTAGAAGCAGCAGTATTTTCGTTAATTGCTTCTAAATTTTCGGAATCCAAAATTTTACGCAATTCATCCGAGTCTCGTCGAATTTCCACCACCTTTCGGCAATACCGTTTGACAATTAATTCCCAATCAAACCCAGCAGGTAACAAAGTTAAATTTAAGGTTATCCAAATCTTCTCTAATGCTTTAGCATCAATTATCTGAACATCTTTTTTAAACGCGCTTCCCAAGATTTCTCGCACCGATTTCTCTTTAAGAAACAAACTCAGCGATTTGCTATATTCTTTTGCTTCCTGTTTCTTCAAACCTTGCGCCTGTAACTCTTCTTGCACCAACTCCAAAAACCCTTTGATCGCTTTCTTGGTAGCTGTCGGCAGAATAATTCCCCGTCCCTTTTCATAAATTCCACCCGGTAAACTTTTGAAGAAATCTTTTAGCCAATCTTTCGCAGCATCTTTGGCGATTTCATCTATTTCTTTAAGAACCTGCTGGAAAACAAATCCAGTTAGCCAAGCAATCCCCACTTCTAACATAATTTTGACTGTAATTTCACCAATTTGCTCACCAGTATAGCTTTTAAAACTTGAGCCTGCCAGGGAAAAGCTTTTGGAGGATGTTATATAACCCAAGTTGCTAGTTAAAAAATCTTATAGCGGTTCTCAAGTAAGTGAGGTACGTAGTTGGGCTTTAGCCCTCTTAATTTAGTGGTTATATAAGCTGTCAGTCATACCTCATCTACCTGAGAAGGGCTATAGCATTGAGATCCCCCCAACCCCCCTTAAAAAGGGGGGCTTTTGTATTTTGTAATACTCTCCCCTTTGGCAAGGGGGGTAAGAGGGGGGATCGAAGGGACAGAGGAGCTTCAGGGGTGCGAGAAACCTCCCCTTTCTGAAAATCCCATCTTTTGATAGTATTGTCCGCAACAGTAATTGCAAGCAAAATGCCTGAGTTAAGACAAAACATCATCACTAGAGATTGGGTAATTATCGCTACCGAGAGGGCAAAAAGACCCCATGAATTTGCCGCTAGCACAAAAAATGCGATCGCAATTCCCTGCTATCGGGAAAATTGTCCGTTTTGTGTTGGCAATGAGGATTCCACGGACGAAGAAGTACTGCGTCTGAGCGATGAGAGCGGGTGGACGGTAAGGGTGGTGAAAAACAAATATCCGGCTCTTTCTAGTTTAGGAGACAGAGTCAGAAAAATCCAGGGGATTTATCGCTCTATATCGGGAGTTGGCATTCACGAAGTTGCGATCGAACATCGTCGTCATGATGCGATTATTGCTCTGCTAAGCGTTGCAGATGTAGCCAATATCTTACAAGTATACCGCCAAAGGTATCGCGAAATCCGCAAAGACCCCCGCATAGAGTCAATTATTATCTTCAAAAATCACGGACAAGAGGCGGGAACATCCCTGGAACATCCTCACTCCCAGATAACAGCTACGCCAGTGGTACCTTCCCAAGTTCGCATCCGCGTAGAAGAAGCTATCCGCTTTTTTGATGACACAGGTGATTGCATTTATTGTCGAACTTTGGTGGAGGAACTGGAAGCGGATGAGAGAATTATTTTTCAGAGCGAATACTTTGTTGCTTTTATTCCCTACGCTGCACTTTCACCATTTCATATTTGGATTTTTCCGCGCCGACATACCTCGTCTTTTGATGATATCACCGATGCAGAGATTTTCGACCTCGCTGACACGCTGAAAAATGTACTGGCTAAACTTTATTACGGATTAAATAATCCCGATTATAATTATTCTATCCGTTCTATTCCCACCAGTACTTTCCAGACAGCTTATTTTCACTGGTACATAGCCATTATTCCCAGACTTTCCAAAGCTGCGGGATTTGAGTTGGGAAGTGGTATGTATATTAATACCGCTTTGCCGGAAGATAGCGCTAAGTATCTGCGGGAGATGCAAGTTTCAGCTATAAATGAGTAAGTTTATATGTTACGATCGCTCTTAGAAAACCTTATTTTTACCACACACTCCGCTACCTATGTCTGAACCTTTAACCCTCGATCCGAGCCAGTTTCCAGATATTAGCGTGAATTTGAAAATATCAATGCTACTTGGTTGCGTTGGTGCTATCCTAATGGCACTCCCATCCCCACAGGTGATGAACTGGTGGCGCAAAAAGACGCGCAGTTATCCCAGGAACAGACGCGCACCAAACAAGCTCTACTGCTTGGCATTGAGTTAGGCTTAAAGCTAAAATTTGGCGATCGAGGTTTAGCTATTTTGGGCGAAATTTCGGCAATTACCGATGTTAGCTTGTTGCAGGCGATCGTATCTGGTTTATCAACAGCCAATAGTTTGGAGGAAATACAGCAAATTTATCGACTTTGATAATACTGTAGGTTGGGTTTCAATTTTATAGGTACGTAGTTGCGCTTTAGCGCCAGATAAGAGCGCTAAAGCGCAACTACGTACCTTTTTTAATTCTTGTCTATGATATAATGCAGTTGAATATGTTCAAATCCATATAAGTCGAATTTTTCTGGCATAACTCTTGATTTGAGAAGAGGGAAAAGAATGCAAGTAGCCCTAAAACAAATTATCGTACAACCAGGACAGCAATTACTGCTGAACGACATTAGTTGGCAACAATTTGAAACAATTTTAGATGAGTTGGGAGAAAGTCGTGCTGCTAGACTTTCTTATAGTAACGGTTGGCTAGAAATTATGGTGCCACTACCAGAACACGAAAAGGATAAAGAAATTCTTGGCGATTTAGTAAAAATTTTGCTAGAGAACCTAGAAATCGATTTTGAAACATTGGGATCGACAACGTTTAAGAACGATCGCATGATTCAATCTGTGGAACCAGACGCTTGTTTTTATATTCGCAATTACGCGGCTGCGATCGGTAAAACAAGTTTGGACTTGACTGTCGATCCGCCTCCAGATTTAGCAATTGAAATTGATATTACTTCTTAATAATTATCAGTTGTTGGGAGTACCGGAACTGTGGCGCTACACAAGGCGAGGATTGCAAATTAATCTGCTGCAAGAAGGAAACTATGTTGAGTCGAATATGAGTCCGAATTTTCCCAATATTCCTATTATTGAATTAGTTAATGAATATGTCGATCGCACTCAAAGAGAAGGCAGAAGTCAAGCCGTTAGAGCTTTTAAACTTTGGGTGAAGGAAAATTTGAGAAGATAATAGCTTTGCTACGTAGTTGTGTTTTAGCGCTAAAGCGCAACTACGTACCTAATATCCAGGGATGGAGCTAAGCGGACTCGAACCGCTGACATCTTCAATGCCATTGAAGCACTCTACCAACTGAGCTATAGCCCCTTTCGACGCTTTTCCATTATGCCTTAACTATGGGTGTCTTGTCAAGCACCTTCGCCAAAAATTTCTTTAATAATAGGTGTGCTGACTCATTTGGGCCAAATAGCCCATACAGCCTCCCACGAGGAAATAGACCACCAACATCGCGGCTGCGGACATCGCCACGAGAGTACCTGCCAGCATTAAGGAAAATTCCTGTTGATCGAATGCCTGTTGCATGAGGTGCAGCGACCAAGCCACTAAGGCCACGTCAAACATTAGAATAGCAATCAACATATTTTTACGAAATGTAACAGTTTTATCTATTCTAATATACGCAAAAGCTGAGTTGAGGCGATGTGGCGATCGCTAAACCCCCCTAAAGATAGAGTTTGCAGATATTACAGCAATCTTACCGGCACTTGGTGAGATGTTAAGTAATTTTTAATTTCGGCTACGGACAGTTGACCGTAATGCAGCAGGGATGCTAAAAGCGCTGCTTCCGCTTTTCCTTCCGTAAGGGCGTCATAAATGTGACCGCAGTTACCAGCGCCACCGGAGGCAATAACGGGAATTTGGACACGATCGGCAATGGTGCGGGTTAACTCCAGGTCATACCCAGCTTGGGTGCCGTCAGCGTCCATACTCGTGACCAGAAGCTCTCCTGCGCCGCGTTGTTCGGCTTCTATAGCCCAGGCGATCGCATCCTTACCAGTGTTTTCTCGTCCGCCCCGCACGTAGACATCCCAGCCGGGGTTAGTTGGGTCTTGCCGCCTTCTGGCATCAATTGCGACAACGATACACTGATTGCCGAAGCGATCGCTCGATCGATTTATCAAATCCGGATCGCGCACAGCCGAGGAATTGATGCTAACCTTATCTGCACCTGCCCTTAACAATTGTTTAATCATTTCTAAGGATTGAATGCCGCCGCCAACGGTCAAAGGGATAAAAACCTGCTCAGCCGTGCGATATACCACATCTATGATAATTTCCCGGTCTTCGTGAGTGGCTGTGATATCCAGAAACACCAACTCGTCGGCACCAGCCTCATTGTAAACCTGCGCCAATTCCACCGGGTCGCCAGCATCCTTGAGATCGACAAAGTTGATACCTTTGACAACCCGCCCAGCTTTTACATCCAAGCAAGGTAAGATTCGTTTAGCTAGCATGGTAATTTTTGACTCTACTGAGATTCCGAGAATATCCAATTAATTGTAGGGTCACGGCATCATCAATGCGATCGGTCTTGACCACTAGATCGTTGTTAACGAACCGCCAAGACGCCAAGAAGAGGAAGAAGCGAATCAGTATAAATTAGATTTTTAATTATGGCAATAATTTCCTCCAAACAACAGCCCACTGAACCAGACTCCCAACCGAAGCAGCGTCGGGAGTCAACTGGCAAATCTCCTTCTTCGTCGCCAAAATCAGATTTGTTGGCACCCACAGCAGCTGCGGATGAAACCGACAAGTTGGAAGAGGGAATCAGACCCCAGCGACTCGCCGACTATATCGGCCAAAAAGATCTCAAGACGGTTTTGGAAATTGGCATCGCAGCGGCTAGAGGTAGAGGCGAGACACTGGATCACCTGCTGCTGTATGGCCCTCCCGGTTTGGGCAAAACGACAATGGCGCTGATTTTAGCGGCAGAAATGGGCACCAGCTGTAAAATCACAGGCGCACCGTCCCTAGAACGTCCGCGAGACATTGTGGGGTTACTGGTGAGTCTCAAGCCTGGTGAAATCCTGTTTATTGACGAAATTCATCGCCTCACCCGGATGGCAGAGGAACTTCTCTACCCGGCGATGGAAGATTTTCGGTTAGATATTACGATCGGAAAAGGTCAAAGCGCAAAGACTCGCAGTTTGCCGCTATCACCGTTTACGCTGGTAGGGGCGACGACTCGTGCGGGGGCGCTGACTTCACCGTTGCGCGATCGCTTTGGCCTCATTCAACGGCTACACTTTTATGAGCCGGAAGAACTGACAGTGATTTTACTGCGGACTGCCGAGATCCTCAAAACTCCGATCGCCCGTGAAGGCGCCCAAGAAATTGCCCGTCGTTCCCGTGGTACGCCCCGCATTGCTAACCGCCTGCTCAAAAGGGTGCGAGACTACACCCAAGTTAAAGCCAAAGGAGAAATTACTCAAGAGGTAGCAGCAGAAGCGCTGAAAGTGTTCAATGTTGACCCTCTCGGCTTAGACTGGACAGACAGGCGGGTGCTGAGTGTTATGATCCAAAACTTCAACGGAGGGCCAGTGGGAATCGAAACAATTGCATCGGCAAGTGGTGAAGATGTCCAAACGATTGAGGAAGTTTACGAACCTTATCTAATGCAGATAGGATTTATGCTCAGGACGCCTCGCGGTCGGATGGTCACCCCAGCTGCTTGGAAGCATTTGGGATATGATTAGTCATTGGTCATTGGTCATTGGTCATTGGTCATTGAAAAGACAAATAACTTTGAACAAATGATCGTTGACTGTTTGACAGATGATTTGAAATAAATGACAATTACCAATTACTAATTAGCCAATTATGATTCGCTGGATTTGGAATTTACTGTGTGTGCTGCTTGTTGTTATTTCTATTGGGTTTGTTAATATTTCGCCAGTGATGGCGCAAACGAAAACGCAGCCGATTACTACTGAGACGGAAACGCAGCCGATTATTACTGCAACCGAGACGGCGGAACCAAGTGTTAGCGAAACGGAAACGCAGCCGATTATTACTGAAACGGAAACGCAGCCGATTATTACTGAAACGGAAACGCAGCCGATTATTACTGAAACGGAAACGCAGCCGATTACTACTGAAACGGAAACGCAGCCGATTACTACTGCAACCGAGACGGCGCAACCGAGTGTTAGCGAAACGGAGACGCAACCGAGTGTTACCGAAAAAGAATTAGAAGGAAAAATAAATGAATTGGGTCAGAAGGTGGTTGATGCTACCCAAAATGGGGACTTTGCCACATCTGAAACTTATTGGACTCAATTGATCGAGTTATTGCCAAATAATGCAGCTTTATGGAGCAATCGGGGTAATTCTAAGGCTAGTCAGAATAAGTTGGAGGAGGCGATCGCAGATTACAATAAAGCGATGGAACTGGCCCCCAACGCCCCCGACCCCTATCTGAATCGCGGCTTGGTTTTGGAAGCATTGGGAAAATTCGATGATGCGATCGCAGATTACGATCGTGTGCTGGAACTGAACCCCAACGATCCGATGGGTTACAACAACCGGGGGAATGCTGAAGCAGGTTTGGGACAGTGGCAAGATGCGATCGCAGATTATCAAAAATCAATTGAATTAGCCCCCGATTTTGCCTTTGCCCGTGCCAACTACGCCCTCGCCCTCTATCAAACAGGTCAAACAGAAGTTGCCATTCGCACTATGCGGAATATCATCCGCAAATATCCCCAATTTCCCGACATGAGGGCAGCTTTGACAGCCGCCCTTTGGGTACAAGGACAACACGGCGAAGCAGAAAGTAACTGGGTTGCAACTGTGGGACTAGATTCCCGTTATAAAGATATCGAGTGGGTAAAAAATATCCGCCGTTGGCCTCCTGCTATGGTAGCAGCCTTGCAAAAGTTCCTGAAAATTGAATAGAAATGTTGAGCGCTGTCCCTACCTCTAATCTTTGATTTAGGTAGGGAACTGAAACCCTTGATTCTAAGACCCTTCTTCCCCTAGCCCTAGCTATATTACGCACCGATATCATGTCCTTACGCATCGGTTACCTAAAAAATTCGTGTGATTATTCTGCATCTGCGTTTATCTGCGTTCATCTGTCTTCATCTGCGGTAAAAATTTAACCAACGATGACAACAGACAATTGGACGATCGCACTCATGTACTGACGATGCAACCGGACACGATATGAAATGATATTCTGAATCCGGATAAGAGTGCGTAACTTCTAACAATATTGGAAACTGCCTTACTCGATCGCACTTAGCACCAATTCCCCAATTTGGGCTGGAGTTAACTCTTGCACGTTGCTGAAAATCACGTTGGCACCAGCTTGTCTTAGTTTATCGGCATAGGCATCGCGACGATCGGGCCAATACTGAAGATGGGGCGGCAAGATTCCTACGCCAATCCAACGCCGACTGGGTTGGACTAAACGCGCTTTTTCGACAGTATACATATCCGCAACCGTATCGCCCACATAGATAACTGGCGTCCCTATATCTATTGATGACTGCTTCTGCAACTGATGCACAGCTGCGAACAAACCAGTGGGGTCGGGTTTACCGGGGGCATCCTCCATCGCCATCAGTACAGGCGACTGTAAACCCAAACGTCCCTCCAAAACGTAGGCAGCTTCAGCGCGGGGTGCGCCGCTGAAAAAACCCCAAGGAATACCAGCTTCGGTCAGACTTTCCAGATAGCTAGGCTGTAAAAGCAAGGTTTCGGTACAGATATAACCTGTCCAATTTTGGGGATCGGGCCCTTGATACCGGGACTGGAAAAAGTCGATCAGGGTTTGGTAGTCGATCGCAATTTCGCTTCGTTTCTGCCCTTGAGCCTCAAAATATCGATAAACTAACTCCAGGGAAGCCTCCCAGTCGTTATTCCAGATGCCTTCCGACTTGATGCTGTCCATATCTGCCTGTGTTGGGCGGGAGGCTTTGCGGGTGAAATGCTCGACGGTATCTGCGATCGCTCTCCGATAAGATCCTGCCACATCGCGGATCACACCATCAATATCGAAAACGACGATCGCACAGGTTAAGTTGGCTTCCAGACTGGGTTTTGGGGTCAATGTTCTGCACCTGCTAATCTGATATTCTTGCCAGGGATTTTGGTCAGCGACCAAATCAGCACGTTATTATAGTAAGGTTGTATAGTCTCAAAAAGTCTGAGTTGAACTCGGAGGTTTCATTGTCGAAGTTCATTTTAAAGGTTCTTTGGCTGGATAAGGATGTAGCCATCGCTGTTGACCAAGTTGTAGGCAAAGGCACCAGTCCTTTGACTAAATACTTTTTCTGGCCTCGGAACGATGCTTGGGAAGAATTAAAAAACGAGATGGAGGCCAAGCACTGGATCTCCGAACACGATCGCGTAGAATTGCTTAATAAAGCAACGGAAGTCATTAACTACTGGCAAGAGGAAGGCAGACGCCGCCCGATGTCTGAAGCTCAGGGTAAATTCCCTGAAGTAGCGTTTACTGGTAGCGCTTAAAGTTTATCAACAAGCCGCCACAACTTGATAGTCTTATCCTTGCTACCGCTAGCAAGGTTTTTTCCATTAGGGCTAACAGCAATTGCAGACACTGAATCAAAATGCTCATCGAGAGTAGCAATTTCTTCACCAGTGCTTACCCTCCACATTTTGATAGTCTTATCCCAACTGCCACTAAATAGGGTTTCGCCATCTGGACTAAAGGCAACTGCTACAACTGTCCATGAGTGGCCCAAAAGTGTGCGGATTTCTTGCCCAGTTTTCAAGTCCCACAATTTGACGGTTTTATCATCGCTACCCGTGGCAAGGATATTACCTTGAGGATGGAAAGCTGACGCAAAAACTGGCCATAAGTGACCGATTAGATTATAGCGTAAAGGGAACCCCACCCCCAGCCCCTCCCCGCGACGGAGAGGGGGGAAATTCTGGGTTAGGTTTTGGCAATCCCACACGCGCACTCTGCGGTCAAAACTGGCGCTGGCGAGTAGTACAGGTGTCTCGCCTGTGACATTCGATCGACTAAAAGCAACTGAATTTACTTGTAATTGATGTCCGGTTAATGTACAAACAAGTTCTCTGGTTTGAATATCCCATAATTTTATAGTTTTATCCCAGCTACCGCTGGCTAAAATTTGGCCGTCAGGGTGAAATGTCACTGATTTAACCGTGTGGTCATGTCCCAACAGGGTGCAAATTTCCTCGCCTGTGCTGACGTTCCACAATTTGATTGTGCGATCGTCGCTTCCAGTTGCTAAAATCTCTCCATCTGGACTAAAGGCAACTGATTTAATAAAGTGCGAATGTCCGGAGAGTGTATAAATTAATTCCCCAGTTTCTAGTTTCCACAATTTGACCGTTTTGTCATCGCCGCCGCTGGCTATAATTTCACCATCCGGACTGATAGCAACTGCATTCACACAAGCAGATGAACCTGAATTCCCAGTCAGGGTGCGTATGCAGCGCCACGGCGAGTTTTGGATTTGGGATTTTGTCCCCCCCTTTTGAAGGGGGGCTAGGGGGGATCGGATTTTGGATTGACTACCTAGTGCTTCCATTACTTCATCAGCAGATTGAAAGCGGCGGTTGACGGCGTTTTGCAGCAGTTTGTCTAGGATATCAGAGATGTGATCGCTCACTTCACCAATTATATATTGTCGCCAAACCCAACAATCATTTGCAGTATCGAATAAATCAAAAGGAGAAATACCCGTCAGCAGGTAAATGCAAGTTACCCCCAAGCTATAAAGGTCGCTGGCAAAAACAGCTTTTCCTTTTGCTTGTTCTGGTGCCACATATTCTGCACTGCCGATGCTAGTTTCGGTTTTCAGAGAGTCGATGATTGTCACCCTTTTGGCAGCACTAAAATTAATCAAAAATAGGCGCTGGTCGGAATTACGGCGAATTATATTTTCTGGTTTAATATCTTGATGAATTATTTGATGTTCGTGGATAAATTTCAGCACTGGCAATAAATCATTTAAGAGTTGCCAAATTTGTGCTTCATTAAAGCTGTTTTCTGATTCCACCACTTTAGCTAAATTAGTGCCATCAATAAACTCTTGAATCAGATAAACATATTCATTTTCTGTGAAATAATCTAACAGTGCGGGAATTTGGGGATGTTGGCCTAATTCTCCCAGGAATCGTGCTTCTTGTGCTAATTTGGCTTGGGTTAAGTTTTCTGGGATTTTGTTGTCATTAGATAATTGTTTAATTATACAAGGATAGGTCGGAGATAGACTTTCATCGACGGCGAGGAAAGTTTTGCTAAATCCCTGTTGGGCGATTAATTCGATGATGCGGTAACGATTGTGAATTAGCAAAGGTTTTGCCGACAAATTTAATTGATTATATATTAACTCAGATTGGGTCCGATCGGCCCGATCTAAGCTTAAAAATCCCCCTCCCGCAAGATTGCCTTTGGTCAAACACATTTACCTTGGCAATAATCCCGCTCGGAGATGTTATACTAAGATAGAGCCTTCGCAGATTGTATTATGATGCAGCTTACCGAACAGCAATACTACTCCCCAGAAGAATACCTAGCCCTAGAGGAAGTAGCTGATTATAAAAGCGAATACATTGACGGTAAAATTTTTCATATCCCAGGGGAATCTACCAATCATAATCAAATTGCTGGCAACTTCAGTAGTGAACTGAACTTTGCCTTCAAAAAGCTCGATTACCGAGTGTATATGAGTGACGTGAGGTTGTGGATAGCCAAGCGACGCATCTACACTTATCCTGATGTAATGATAGTAGCAGGAGAACCAGAATATTTTAATAACAGAACTGATACAATTACTAATCCGAAAGCGATCATTGAGGTTTTGTCAGATTCAACTAAGGGGTATGACAAAAGTGGAAAGTTTGCAGCTTACCGGACGCTCCCTAGTTTGTCAGAGTACATCTTAATCGACCAAACAAAAGTTCATGTCGAACAATTTTATAAGACGGGTAAAAAGCGGTGGTCATTTGGCGAATATGATGCTGAAGATGAAGCGATCGCGCTCAATTCGGTACAATTTCAAATTTCCTTAAATGATATATATAATAAAGTAAAATTTGAAGAACAAGAAGCTTCAGAGGAAAGTACGTGAAAAAGTAACTTTCAAGTTAATTTTATTCATCAAATGCGATCGCTCAGAGGTATGTTGTTGCGCTTTAGCGCTAAAGCGCTAAAGCGCAACAACATATAGCAACCGCCAAGGCGGTTAAGCCATAAATCTGTGAATCAATTAATCGAATCGGTTTCGGATAGCGTTTTTGGATTTCCAATGCTATTTTTAAACTTGCATCGACCACACCAGAGATACTGATAGTTTCCAAATCATCGCTCAAACGAATTAGGGTAAAATCATTTTCGTAAGCAAACTCACATTCTAGGATTGAACCTACAAAGTTTCCTTCCTTTAGATTATGAGTTCCTGGTATTACTGGCAAAATCGATGAAATTTGATTGGGAGCGAATTTTTCATTTTCACCGATAAACAAAAGCAGTGTTTTCATAATTGCGGGTTTCTCTAACAATACCTTCGCCAAAAGCCCCTACCCATTTGGATCAAGCATTTGCGTAAACCATATTACTCACTCGCAATTCTTCCAAAACGTTTGAGAATCTGTAACACATCATATAATTGATTACGACGAGGCAGCAAAGAAAATACATTAGATAATTCATATTGTGGTAAATTTTGATTCATCAACTTAACAAAAATAAAATTTCCGCCATTCGTGACCATACCAAACACAGGTTTTTCTGGATTGGGATTTGCTAGCATATAAGCTAATGTTTGCGGTAAAGCAAGTTCCAAAGAAAAGCTGGTTTCTTTCGATTCTATCGCCACAACCCAAAGCTTTTCCTGTAGAACGAGTGCATCAATGCGTCCTCGATAAATTATATCATCGCTTTCTACTGTAATTTGGACGGTTGTTTCGGTTTTAAACCGAAAGGGAGGATCGAAAAATCCCGCTAAATCTAGCAGTGGAGATAGTACAATTAATTTAATAGGTTCTTCTCCCAGTTGACCGTCTGAGAGTTGGTAAAAGTATTTTTGCTGAATGGAATCGAGTGCTTGTTGTTCCTTTTCTGTTAGTTCGCTGTCGGTGTTTAACCATTCAGTAAAAAATTGGTCATCTGTGCTGCGTTGGAGGTTGAATTTGGTTTGGAGTTGACTGAAAGTTTTCAGGGTGCGCTCGATCGGGAAGGTTTGGGTCATAATATATTTTTGGATAAATAAGTAGGTGGGCATTGCCCACCCTACTTATTTAACGAACAGTTGGCGGTTTGCCTTGACTGTTTGTTTTGTCGGGTAAGAACTCAACAGGAATTATGGGAACGTTATCTGATTTGGGCAATGTTGAGTCCCCGTTGGTTTCGAGAGAAATAGGCGGCGTGCCATTATTAGGTTTACCAGCTTTATCCCACAACATCATTGTTAGCAAACCATCCACCAAACCGTTACCACCGTTGTTACCGCTAACTAAGATGTCGGGGATGAGGCGCACTTTGCGATCGCCTATAATCTGCATAAGCTGCATCGCCGTGTAACCTTGCGAACCCAAAGCTTCCACGCCTGTACGGTAAGTTTCGGCTTTCGCATTACCCGTGGCGCGAATAGCATCAGCTTCCGCGATCGCTTTTAGTCTTGTAGACTCAGCTTCACCAGTCGCTTGTTTAATCTGCGCGTTCGCTTTCAGTTCAGCAATGCTGACATTCTGCTCGGATTTAACCATTTCTTGCTGAATCTCAGCTAATGCAGTTGACCGCACAAGTTGCTGGCGTTGCGTTTGCGCCATCTGCTGCACTTCGTAAGTTTTGCGCTGTTCCTCCGCAATCTTACGTTCGGTTTGGGTTTGCATTAGCTGTGCTGGCGGCTGAATATCGCCGATCAAAGTATCAATTGCTTGTACATCGTAGGCTCGCAGCGCCATTTTGATATACTCGGAGGCTTCAGCTTGACGTTCGCTTCTAGCACTCAGGAAGTCTAGCACGGTGTAAGCTTGGGCTGAATTACGGAAGTAATTACCGATCGTCGGCTCTAAAACATGGTCTACCAAATTTTGTATCGCGCCTACGCGAGAAATCACCTTCGGTGCGTCTAAAGCACCGACGTGGATAATTTGGGCAATTTCCAAATCGAAGGCAAAACCATCTGTAGAACGTACAGTTAGGGATGCCAGTTTGGAGTCGTAATTGTGTCGCTCTGTGCGTCCTGACCAATTGAGTACAATATTGGTCGTCGGCACCAGTTCCACCTTCATGATGCGGGTGTTGACCGGGTGTTTGCCGGGGTAAAGCGGTTCTGTCCACACGCCTTTGTGTCCCGGACGCACCAAATCTCCGTGGGTGAAAGATGCACCGCTGACATCTTCGTGCGCTTTGCCAACATAAGAAATTACCACGCCGACATAGCCGATCGGAATTTCGGTCATCGCTACCTGTTCGACTTGCACTAACCAAGGATTCATGTTCCAAGAACCAGACAGCAGAATTTGCTCTTGCAAACCGCGTCTTCCACCAGCTTCGACGAATTTCTGACCGTTTTGGAAGTTATCGTGTCCAGGAACAACGGCACCTGCTATTTCGCCTTCCGAGATCGGAATGCCGTCTAAGGTGGTGACAATGCCTACTCTGTCGGGTGTGACTGTTTGGACGCGCAACTGATCTGCACTCATGCCCTGTTGAGTTGCGGTTGCCGCAGTAATCACTTTGAACAAAGCGGTGTTGATGCGATATGTACCGGCGGTGAGAAAACCTAGCTGACGACCTTTTTCTCCACCGCCGGTGAGGAATTTGCGGGCATCCTGAAAGTTATCGCAGGTTACAACTTTAGCCAACATATGTTGCGGTCGGATCGAGGCACCATCTGCCGCTACAAGTAAGGCGATTTCGCCTTGGGGGACGACGGTGACGGATTCTTTGCGAACTGAGTATTGCCAAGGCCAATGGCCCCAATGCCACCCAGGGGCAAGGGTATCGGCTTGATATCCAGCTTCGCCATTTAAGGCAATTAGTCGTCCTGCTGGAAGTCCGCGACCGACAAGGGTAAATTTCTTAACAACAATGCCGACTTCGCGTTCGCTGATCACGACCAGTCCGCCAAAGAATATGGGGATACAGATGATGACACCGCTCACCACAATGATGGCGATTAGTGGCCCGATGTCCGATCGCTGGATTTGATACTGAGTGCTATTGGTTTGCAGTTCAGTGACCTGTTGTGCAACAATTTCTTCTGGAGGTGTCTGAGTAGCGTTGAGGCTTATCGGTACTGGGTTTTGGGCTTGGGAAGTTTCGATCGCAGCAGCACTGGCAGAGTGGATACCGCTGGAAATAGCGATCGAAGCCGCCACCGATGCTGCCAATCCCAAGAGTCTACGAGGTTTGGTGAAATTTATCATTAAAAAATTCATCCCTCACAGGGAGTATCTATCCCCACAATAACTATTCCCCAAGACTTCTCCTGAATTCTTAAGCTTCCTGTAATGGGGACAGGGAAATTGCAAATTTTAGATTTCAGATTGAATTTCTCATTCCCAGGTTCAACCTGGGAATGAGAATACTGAGAAATCTATTTAATGCGGAGATGGGAACCGCGATCGGCCAAATGTGCAAAATCTAAGTCCTCTCCCGCCTCCAGCGCGGCTCTAATCGCCGTTTTATCGACCTCTACGCTAATTTTCTGGAACTTTTCGGGCAATTGGGTAGGTGAGAGCGACTCATCCAGAATTAATGGCGCTTTTCCGCCGTTTTTTGCCAAAGATAATTTGTAGCGTGTCGTCTCAATTGTTTTGAGCTTGTTGACGCTAAAAAACCATTCTAGTCGTTCTTTGAGCATTTGCGCTCTTTTTTCATCAGCAGCGGCTAGTTCGGCTAACCTTTTCGCTTCTGCTTTGCGAACTGCGGCTTTAGCCTGCAATTCAGAGATTAAGGCGGCGTAGTTGTCGAGTTTGCGATCGCGTTCCTCCCCTAATTGCTCTAGCCAATTCGTCAGCAGCTGTTTGCTCTCGGTATCGTCGCCATCTAATTCATCCAGCAGAACATTCAACTGACTTATCTCGTCAGAAAGGTTGAACAGGGTTCGCGGTTGTGCCGATCCATTCTGCGATGCGATGCTTTCCATTAATTCTGCTCCTCAGATAACAATAAGTTTAAAATGCCCACAATCATTAATTTTGAAGTATAATATATATATGACACTTCATTACCCCTTGGCTAAAACCTTTACCATTACCGACAAGTTTCTTGGCAGTTTTTTAACCGCCGATGAACGCAGATAAGTATCAAATTCATCGACGTTTATCCAGGTATTTTCTGGGAACCTCTATCCTTTGGCAAATCTAAGTAGGTCGGCGCAAATAAATCATTCTTGGTACGTTGTTGCGCTTTAGCGCTAAATCTTAACTCAGGAGAAATCCAAACATGGCACGGAAAAACTCCCAATTATCACAACCAGAGTCTCGTACTTACACCAGCTTGAATATAGTAAAATTCAACGACAAAATTTCCCTGTTGGAGCTAGTCAAGCTGTTGCAAGAAAACAGCGGTAACATCATTATTAATCTCAAGCACTTGCAGGAAAACTATCAAAGAAAAGGACTGAAGAGAATTAATGGTTACAGAGACGAAAAAGGCAACCTCATCGAGCCTTTGCTGAAAAGTGATTTTTTGAATGGCAGCGAGTATGTTCGCATTGTTTCCTTTAAACTCAATCGAAATACAGCTACCATCAATCTGCTGATTAACCGACCTATCAAGCTGGTAAACTTTGAGCAACAAACGTCGATAGACGAAGTAGCAGGTTTGCTATTTACCAATCTTGAAAGTTTCAATAGCTTCACGATTGTCAGTGACGGTGAAGTAAATGTTAAGTCGCTACCAGTCAAGATCGGCAGCAAGAAAGTATTTGATTTACTGAAGTCAAAAGCCGTACTGGAAAAGGATGGTAAGCCAGCCGAAAACTATGATTTCAGATCTGAATACACCATCCGCTTAGACAATTTGCCAATAGTGCCTTTCACTGAAAGTTACGGCAGTATTGACGGCGTATTCGAGGAGTTAGCAGAAATTAAAATCCTCTCTAGTATTCTATCGGCTCACTTAAAAAAAGAGTCGGATATTTACACCCACGAACAACTGGAAGAGTTGAAAAAGCACTATCTGTCAAAGAGCCTTTACATCAACTTTCCGACGACGACAGAGTATCGCTATTTACAGTCAGCACTTGCTAACGGCACAGTCGATTCTCGCGTCAGCTACAAAGTTGATATTGGCAGCAAAGATATCCTCAACTTCGGCAAACTTTACTCTGCCAATAAATTCCTCAACCGGATGTATGAGGTATATAACAAAGACACCGGCGAAAAGTTGGAGAAACCGACATTCGACATCACTTTGGATGAGGATATTATCTTCGGACACAAAACCCTGTCATCGCGAACCAAGATCACCAAGGTTGATGACTTGATGAAGCGGATTTTTGATGACTTTCTGGGGATTGAAGATAATGGCAGCGTTGCAGCTATCTTATTAAAAGTAGGTGCAGATAGTTTGATGCGGTTGTTGCAGGCTAAATGGAAAGGAGAAAATGTGAGTCGAGAAGATTTTGTTGCTGCTTTGAAGGCAGCAAATGAGAAACTTGAGGACTATGCAGAAAAAGTGTATCGACAAAAGATTAGTCCGCTAGTTTTCTACATCGGTTCGACAGGACAGTTACCCGATGAAATGGATAGCGTAGCGCAAACTGCTGACGCAATTGCTGCCAAGTACGGTGACTTGCAATTCTCGAAAGATGAGCAAGCGGGAGTGTTTTTTGAGGTAGGCGATACCATCATTAGCGTGTATGCTAAGAATGAGTATTACAGCACCGGAGTGAAGCAGTAATCTTGCAGAAACCCGGTTTCTCAAACAATACCTTCGCTATTTCTTTGTAGGTTGGGTTTCGTGCCTCAACCCAACCTACAAATTAGGGATTTTAGGTTTTTGGCGAAGGTATTGCCAAAGAAACCGGGTTTCTCAAATTTATGCTTGAATCTTTACGAAAAAAGCTATTAGTTTGTTAGTTAAATAAGTTTAACTTATCACCATTGGTACGGGAGAGCCAACGGCGCAGCTTAGAACCTAAAAAATGCTTCTCTAACAAAAGTCGATCGCGCCAAGCAACTAAAGGACGCTTTTGATAAGATTTAGGTGGAAGCTGAAAGGAATAATTAAGAGTGCTGCGAAGTCCTGCCGGAATGTTAGCTGAAGTAACTTCGCCAAAGACTCGTTCTAGTTCGGTAGCTAAACTAGGAAAACCTAATTCTTCTGCCATTTTCACCATTAAATCGCCGCTGCGGTTAACATAGCGCAGTCGTTTCTCGAAATTAGCACAGTAAAGAATTCCCAAATCTAAATGATCTTCTAGTTCATTTGCCAAACGTATCAAAAGTACGTGGCGATCGCTAAGATTAAGAGTATTCAGACTTGGTGCGATCGCCGATATATTCTGTTCGTTCCACTCGAAAGCATTATATTTAGCAATATACTCCTCTATATCCTTACCAACTGCACGTCTTACTTGTTCCCGCTTGCTATTTGATATACCTTTTTCCCCATCGCCAAAGTCACCCTGTAGATAGGCGGCGTGCAACAAACCCGCAGCTACCACATCAACAGGCACATTAACAGAAGCTAGGATGCTAGCAGTACCAACTAAATGCGCGATGAAGGTTTTACCGTCCCCTCGAAAGTAACCTGTAAATAGGGATATTGCTAGCTTGTATGCTTTCAAAATACAGCCTAGTTCTGCTTCCGAATAGCCTTGGCGACACAGTTGATTCAACAGTTGAATGTTCGTTTGTGCAAAAGAATACATCGCTTTTGCTTTTAAGATTTAGAAGCTTTAACTGTATTGACAGTTTCGCCTTTTTGGTGCTGGGATTTGTTTCCCTGCTTGCCGATCAAAAACTTGTTCAACTGCTTCTCTATTGGCATCAAAATATGTTGATTCAGCCAAGCACCGCGCTTAATGGGTAAATATTGACGAATCGACTCTCTGATTGCTCTTTGTCGATGGCGATTTAACCAGATATAATGACCTTTCAGGCAAGGGTCTTCTTCTGATAAATTCCATTTTTCCCGGAAGTAATTCAAGCTATCGCGATTCCAAGCTTCACTCCAACGCAGGAAGAAGAAAGGTAAATCTGACAAAGCGAATGGTGGTGGCGCAACATAACTGACGATCGAATTCGGCTCAAAGTAAATAGTACCGCCGTTTTCTCGAACCTCCAAACACAAATCCCAGTGTTCTGCGGTACTCAAAAAATTTTCATTCAAACTTAGCTTTTCAAATATTTCAGTACGTGCAAATACACAATGAAACTCGATCAATTCAGTTTCTTCTCGCCGCAGTTGGGAACGTACTTTATCAACTGATTTTCTTGCCAAGCGATGTTGTTCAAAAAACTGCCGTCTACCCTGCTTGTCTCGGAAATGTGCAAAACCTCCTGCCATGTGGATGATTTTATCTTCGGGTTTCCCTTCGCAATAAAGTGGCCCAACTAACCAGGCTCCCGTTTCTTCTGCACACTGGATCAATTGAGCTAACCAACCCTGTGTAAATAGTATATCGTTATCAACAAAAACTACATATTTGGTATCGACTTCTGATAAAACCAAGTTACGTGCTTGATTCGGAGCCAAAAAATTTTCAGTCCGAATTAAGCGAAATCCTTTTTCTTTAGCTTGTTTTTCTAGATAGCGCTTTGTGCCATGAGGTGATTTGCCATCTACATAGATTAACTTAAAGGGAGTCGTTGTATTCTCGTAAAGACTTTCCAGGGAGCGATCGGTATAGGTGAAACGCTCCCGTTGCGTTATAACTAAGGTAACTTGTGGTTCTCTCATTTATACATCTCCAGCATTTTTAGGATGTTTCTTTTTCCCAGTATATCCGACAAACTGCGAAACTAGGGAAGTTTTAATAAAATAAAAAGGACTTGCGAAACTACTCAAGTGAAATTCCATCTCGCAAGCAGCGATGAGATCTGTTTTTACTTTCCATCGGTATTTGAGTAGGTGCAATATAGCTCGACGCAGACTACCCAGCATAATCCTAGCCATAATAATTGGTTTCTGCCATATTTTAGCATTAATCATCCGCAGATGGCAAATGGTTAAACCACAACCCCGAATCAGAGAAAGTAAATAATCTTTTTCTAAACGCCTTTGGGGAATTTGATGATAGGTGTGCATGGCTGGATTATACCAAATTTCCCACCCGGCTTTGTGTATATATAACAACGGCTCATAGTCGTCGCCTACTAACATTTTTTCCCCTACTCTACCCTGCAAAGTAGGACGAATGGGAACACATTCGCACCACGCTTGTTTGCGTACCACCAAGGCTGCTCCGGGAGGTAAATTTAAATTATCTGGCTCGTACAGATGCAGTTTTTCTCCCCGTTCTCTAATTGCTAAAAATGATTTTATTCTCTTAAAATTTTCTGGCGGTTCAACTTCAAAATCGCCGTGAATTTGACCGCCATAAGCTCCCGCTTTGGGATGTTCTTTGCCAAAGGTATAAGCTGCCGCTACCCAGTTAGTATCGGGTAAATTATCATCATCCACAAACCCAATTAATTCGCCTTTTGCTTCCCGAATTGCTCGCTGTCTAGCAAAAGCTGCTCCTTGTTCAGTTTCCAAACAATATCTTAAAGGATATGGCTCTGGCCAATTTGCTTGATATTGTCGCACAACTTCCGCTGTATTGTCTTTGCTATTATTATCAACAATAATAATTTCCCAAACCAAATCTTCGGTATTAACCTGAGTCCGCAGTTGCTCTAAAAGTTTGGGTAAGCGACTGGCTCCATTGTAAGTTGGGATTGCTACGGTAAAGTGCATTGACTTCAATTTTTGGTTAGCTTGATTTGCCTGATACTGGCTGCTCTTTCATCTGTAAGTCAGCTAGCTTTTTTTGGGTGATTTTCGATGCGGTTTTAGAGTCTAAATATTGCTTTTGCCAAAGGAAGAAAGGACTAATTACGCTGCACCGCAATAGCTCTAATTCGCAAGCTGCGATCGCATCTTTTTTCGCAACACCTCCATATTTAATCCAGTGCATTATCAGGCGGCGCAAATCATTAACAAAGTAGACAGGAATTAAGAACGGTTTTTGCCAATTGTTTAATCTCACCATTCGCAACTGATGGCGACTTAAACCAATACAACGAGCCAGAGATATCAGGTAATTTTTTTCCAATCTCCAGCGCGGAATATCGTGGTAAATTCGCATATCTGGGTTGTACCAAATTTCCCAACCCGCTTTCTGAATATACAACAAAGCTTCCAAATCTTCGCTGACTAAACCTGCTTCTTTACCCTTGTTATTCAACACTAAACGCAGGGGAACGTTATCGCGCCAAACTTGTTTGCGAACTACCAAACCGGCTCCTGGCGGTAGCATCTTTTTACGCGGTTCGTAGCGATGTGCCGTTTCGCCTCGCTGGGTTATTGCCAAAAAACTAGCAATTCTGTTAAAATTATGGGGTGGTTCCACTTCAAATAAGCCGTGTATTTGGCTGCCATAAGCTCCCGCCTGTGGATGCGCTTGTCCAAACTCGTAAGCAGCTGCTACCCAGTCAGGCTCCGGTAAATTGTCATCATCCAAAAAGCCAATCAATGTGCCTCTGGCTTCTTCTACGGCTCTATTCCTGGCAAATGCAGCTCCGGGCTCGGCTTCAAATACGTATTTTAACGGATAGGCTTGCGGCCAATTTGCTTGATACTCTCGAACAACTTTTGCAGTATTATCTTCACTGTTGTTATCAACAACTATGATTTCCCAGGTAAAATGTTCTGTATCGATTTCCGTTAGCAGTCGCTCCAGAACTTTAGGTAGGCGGGTGGCTCCATTATAGGTGGGAATAGCTACAGTAAAATCTATCATAACTTATAAGCCTTTGAGTGCAAATCATCCGTACTGGCAGCTACCCTACTTAGATAACCTAACGTAAGTTCCTAGTTATATAGTTGAGGCTGGTATTAGGTACGTTGTTGCGCTTTAGCGCTCTTATCCCAGTTGTAATAAGAGGGCTAAAGCGCAACAACATACCTGGAAAGCAAGTAACTAGCAACTTGAGATAACCTAGTTTGGCACTTACACATTGCGATCGCGTAGCGATTCAGAAATGAGAACCAACAGTTGAACTCGCTGCGTAAGCGATCTAGTTAACTTACCTATTCTGCTAACTTATTACCAAAGATAGATGTAATTTTTCTGACCTTTAGCAAATCTTTACTAAAACTTTAAATATATCCGTACTTTCGTATAACTGTAAAGTAGGATGGGCGCTGCCCACCCTACAAAATTTAAACTGACACCATGCCACCGGCAGCTTGAAAACGGGCGCGAGCCTTTTTCAGAGCTTTAGTTGCCTGAATTTTTTCCTGACGGTTTTCGCTGTTTTGAACTTGGTTATAGCGCTCTTGGGCTTGGTTATAAGCGGTGCGAGCGGTTTCCAGATTGATGGTATCGCTCTTTTCGGCCCCGTTAACCAAAATGGTCACCCGGTTGTTTTCCACTTCTGCGAATCCGCCCATCAGAGCAATAGCTACCCAATTTTTATCTGGGCGAACTCGCATCACACCGATATCCAAAGCGGTCAAAAGTGGTGCGTGTCCGCTCAGAATACCCAATTGCCCGGTTGTGCTGGGCAGAATCAATTCCTGGGCGGTAGAATCCCAGACTGTTTTGTCTGGTGCAATTACACGAACAGTTAAAGTCATAAGTTGTCAGTCATAAGTTGTCAGTTGTCAGTTGTTAGTTGTCAGTTGTCAGTTGTCAGTTGTCAGTTGTGTTTTTTCTTGACCGCTGACTACTGACTACTGACTACTGACAGTTCGATTACTTACCAGACTTGATCTTTTCGGCTTTGGCGATCGCTTCGTCGATCGTGCCTACCATGTAGAAAGCCTGCTCCGGCAGAGCATCCAATTCCCCAGAGAGAATCCTTTGGAAGCCTTTGATCGTTTCTTCCAGCTTCACATACTTACCGGGAGAACCAGTAAACACTTCTGCGACAAAGAACGGCTGGGACAAGAACCGCTCGATCCGACGCGCACGGGCCACTGTCATGCGATCGTCTTCTGAGAGTTCATCCAAACCCAGAATCGCGATGATGTCTTGCAGTTCTTTATAGCGTTGCAGCGTGGATTGCACAGCACGGGCGGTGTTGTAGTGTTCTTCACCGACAACGCTCGATTGCAACATGGTGGAAGTGGAATCCAGCGGGTCAACTGCTGGGTAAATTCCCTTTGACGCCAAACCGCGAGATAGCACCGTGGTAGCATCCAAGTGAGCAAAGGTAGTAGCCGGTGCGGGGTCGGTCAAATCATCCGCAGGTACGTACACAGCTTGAATAGAAGTGATCGAACCTTCGTGGGTAGAGGTGATCCGCTCTTGCAAAGCACCCATTTCGCTAGCTAGAGTGGGCTGATATCCCACTGCGGAAGGCATCCGACCCAGCAGTGCGGATACTTCAGAACCAGCTTGCACGAAGCGGAAGATGTTGTCGATGAACAGCAGCACGTCCTGCTTGTTGACATCGCGGAAGTATTCCGCCATTGTCAGAGCAGACAGACCAACGCGCATCCGGGCTCCCGGTGGCTCGTTCATCTGACCGTATACCAGCGCCACCTTAGATTCGCCGATATTTTTTTCATTAATGACCCCGGATTCCTTGAATTCGTTATAAAGGTCATTACCTTCGCGGGTGCGTTCGCCCACACCGCCAAACACGGACACACCGCCGTGAGCTTTGGCGATGTTGTTGATCAGTTCTTGGATGATGACGGTTTTGCCCACGCCAGCACCGCCGAACAGACCAATCTTGCCACCCCGACGATAGGGGGCCAGCAAGTCTACCACTTTGATGCCAGTTTCAAATACGGAGGGTTTGGTTTCCAATTCCGTCATCTTGGGGGAAGGACGGTGGATGGGGAAAGTTTCCGTGGTATTGACTGGGCCGAGGTTGTCAATTGGTTCGCCCAGGACGTTGAAAATCCGACCCAATGTACCGGCACCAACTGGTACGCTGATGGGTGCGCCGGAGTCTACTGCTTCCATACCGCGCACCAACCCATCGGTGGTACTCATGGAAACGGCGCGTACCTGGTTATCGCCCAGCAGTTGCTGTACTTCGCAGGTCACGGACATTTCTTGTCCGGCGGCGTTTTTGCCTTCAATCTTGATGGCGTTGTAAATCTGCGGCATTTTGCCTGCGGAAAATTCAACGTCTACAACGGGGCCAATAATCTGGGTAATGCGCCCAACGTTTTTATTGTCTGTGGTGGCTACCATGCTTACGCCTATCTTTCAGATACGGGAAACGGGTTTTAACATTTAGCAATGCCATTTTTCAGATTACCACC
>CASBRD010000240.1 GCA_949128025.1 Oscillatoriales cyanobacterium PMM_0008
CCGCTGAGTTATCCGCTGAGTTATCCGCTGAGTTATCCGCTGAGTTATCCGCTGAGTTATCCGCTGAGTTATCCGCTGAGTTATCCGCTGAATTGAAGATCGATGAGATCTTAGAAACAGAAAACACTCAAACAGAACGATCGGCAATTTTAAGTGAACAATCTACTGGGACAGAAGCTGACTTGACAGCCTACGAGATTGTCGTAGACGATGAGCCACTAGAACCCCTACCACAAAAAGCTACTCAGAGTCAGAGACAAGATTTAAGCGGTAATCCAGATCTGCTTTCATCACAAACTCCTACAATTTCTCAGGATGAGGCTATCCCAATGCCCGAATTGGAAGTGCCTAAAGGCGAACTGATTGCCGGACAGCCAGTACGTATCCGGATTAAAATGCCTCTGCGCCAGCCCCGACTGGGTGTGAAACTATGGGTTTTAGACCGCCAGACGCGATCGATCCTAGAAAGTCCCCGCTGGATCGGCGATTTTGTCCCCGATCCTTGGGGAAAACTCGAATCTATGACTCAAGTAACAGTTCCCTTGGGTTGTTTGGCAATTCGCTTCGAGGCGATAGGTGTCGAAATACACACCCAGCGAGAAAGCCATAAAGCCACAATCGATCGCAACGTCATTCCCCCCGATCTCCCAAACTTTCCCGCCGATGACTTATAGCTAGGGGCTAGCTTTGTAGGTTGGGTTGAGGCACGAAACCCAACACATTTGTTGGGTTTGGCTTGCGCTCAACCCAACAAAGCAAATAAATGGCGAAGGTATTCTTCAAGAAACCCGGTTTCTATGTACGTCACCCACCTGAAAAGCGT
This sequence comes from Oscillatoriales cyanobacterium PMM_0008, assembly GCA_949128025.1. Lineage (GTDB taxonomy): Bacteria > Cyanobacteriota > Cyanobacteriia > Cyanobacteriales > Aerosakkonemataceae > Argonema. The sequence goes on from CASBRD010000240.1 coordinate 824, forward strand.
TATAGATGTTTAATCCCAGCAATCTAAAATCCAAAATCTAAAATCCAAAATCAAAAGACCGCCTCTCTAAATTAGATAGGCGGTTTTTATCATTTTAAGCAGTTTCCTGAAAACCTAGCCTCGAAGCCGAAACTAGCTTAATTCAAGTTGGGCAATCCTTACAAAGAAGATCCTATACCGGCATAAGAACCGTAAAAGAAAAGTCCCAGAACGGTAATTGCGCCAATTCCGGCGACAGTCGCCACGATCCACAAAGGTATTCTTCCACTTCCAGACACAGCTTTTATCTCCTTATGACAGCATTAAATTCTTTCTATCGAGATACCATCTATTCCAGTTAGTTAAAGAAATAACTGGAAAATAGGATACCGAGAACAAAAATCAGAAGTAAGCCTAAGAAGAGAGAAGTCCGGTTTAGCTCAACAGGCTGATTATTGGTATTGGGAGTTTTAGTTGGCATTTGTTACTCCTATCGGTGAATAAACTGCATTGCTGCGATCGCCCCTAAAAAAAACAGCGTAGGAACTGCCAGGGTATGAACTGCCAGCCATCTCACAGTAAAAATCGGATAAGAAACCGGCTGATTGCTGGGGGTATTGCTAGTCATAATTCAAAACCAATGATTGAAACTATTTTTCGATGAACTGCTCAATTTGCTGCTTCGCTTCGTAGCGATCGCTCAAGATGGGTAATTCTATCCGCTCTTGAGTATAGTACTCATCAGGACGAGGCGTCCCAAAAGCATCGTATGCCAGACCAGTCTGTACAAATAGCCAGCCTGCAATAAACAACGCTGGGATGGTGATACTGTGAATCACCCAATAACGAATGCTCGTAACAATGTCCGTAAACGGACGCTCTCCAGTTGTGCCAGCCATTCAGGTTCCTCCTCCAACAAGATCGAAGCTTAATGAATATGATACGAAACATTACAAGCTCTAACAAGCAAGACGCACAGGCAAATTAAAACTTTTCTTGCCATCAGCCACCAAAATCCAGGGTGCCCCCTTTAAGCAGCTTCAACTTTACCCTGATATTTCAGCAGAGTCCCTCTTTGACCGATAATGAACCCCTTTTCGGGCGTCAAAAACAGAATCTTGTAGAAATTAGAAGGCACATCCTCAACCTCGCGGTCTTTTTGCCAAGTTTTTCCGCCATCGAAGCTGCACAGCAAATTACCGCCCCCACCAGCCACCCAAATTTCATCAGGCGTCCGATAAGCTAAATCCAGCAATCCCCAGCTAGCTGAGAACTCTGGATAGTTTGCAGAAAGCCACTCATCAGGTTTTTCCGGGTCGGTAAATTGAACCTGGCCCCCACGAGCCAGCATCCACAACCCACCATCTTCACTAAAACCCATATTCTGCACGCGCCGGGAACTATTGCGATTATGCGGTTCCCAGGTATCTTGTCCTGGTTGCCAAGTAGAGTAGAAGCTACCGTTAGCGGAAACTGCCACATACTTGCCATCGATCGATCGAGAAATGTTGCGAACCACCCCTACAGCTTGCTGCACCAAAGCTTTCCACGTTTGGCCACCGTCTGTAGTCCTATAGATTGCTCCCACATCTGTCGTCATCTCCGCCGACTGGGGAGCCACCGCCAGTACAGTGTTGGGATTACCCGGCAGCTTTTCCGACAGCGGAATGCGAGACCAAGTTTTTCCTTCATCATTGGTGTACAGCAGTAGGGAAGGTTCCCCTGCAATCCACCCTTCTTGACCGTTAAAACTTACCGAATTGAAGCGGTACTTTTGCCCGCCCAAATCCAGTTCTCTAGGTTGCCAAGTTTCGCCGCCGTCCGTTGTTTCTAGCAGCGTAGATTGACTGCCGACTAACCATCCGTGCATGGGGTTGCCGGTGAAAGCGATATCCATCAAGTTGGCACTTGTCGGTAGAGAAACGACTTGCCAAGGGTTTTGACTTATCGAGGGTACTTTACTGCAAGCCAGACACAGCAGGGCAACCGCCAGCAGTATTCCTACTCGTTGCCAGGATTTTAAGAGCGATCGCATTGTTTTTGAAATATCTGTAAAACCTGCGAAAAGAAAACAAAGTATTTAGCAAAGAGAGTCAAACTCTCATTGCAAACCGTAGAGACTAAGGAAAAATATAACCCCCAGTCCTAAAGCGCCAAAAATGAGTAAATTCTTCTGATCTGGCGTTAAGGTGTTCACACCCAGACCATAACCCAGATTTGACTTAAATCCAGATGCGGAGCCTTTAGGGCCTATATTTTGGAACTTCGACTTCCGCACGCCACAAACGGGACAGCGCCAATCAGCAGCTAACTCTTCAAAGGAAATTCCAGGAGAAATATCCTGCTTGCTGTCACCCCGATCGGGTTCGTAAACATAGCCGCAAGCGCTACATTCATACCGATCCAGCGCGTTGGCATCAACAGCTTGATTGCTCATCAGACAAAAAATAGAGTTACAGGTCAAAGCTTAAAAACTCTGTTACAAATTATGACATACATTGGTGATTGGGGAAAAGCTAATTGGTGATTTGTAAATCTCTTCCCCTCCCCCACTCCCCCAGACAGCACGAGAATGTCAAAATGTAAAAATAAGTAACAAACGTCCTTTCACCAAAACGGTAGCTATTAATCGTGTTTGTCCTCAGTGGCTACGAGTATTTGCTAGGCTTCCTCATTGTTTGCAGCCTAGTGCCTGTCCTTGCTCTCACAGCGTCGAAGCTACTCCGCCCCAGTCGTCGCGGCCCAGAGCGGCGCACTACCTACGAATCGGGCATGGAACCCATTGGGGGAGCTTGGATTCAGTTCAACATTCGTTACTATATGTTCGCCCTGGTCTTCGTCATCTTTGACGTTGAGACGGTTTTCCTGTATCCCTGGGCTGTCGCCTTCAGCAGGCTGGGACTCCTAGCCTTTGTTGAAGCGCTGATATTTATAGCGATTCTTGTCGTTGCTCTCGTTTACGCATGGCGCAAAGGAGCCCTGGAATGGTCATAAACTCTCAAACTCTTACTCCAGAGGATGACTACAAAGATATAATCCTCAATCCGATTCAGCGCACTTCTGTCACCCAAGACCTTTCGGAAAACGTCATCCTCACTACAGTTGATGACCTCTACGACTGGGCGCGTCTCTCTAGCTTATGGCCCCTGCTGTTCGGTACGGCCTGCTGCTTTATTGAAGTAGCTGCGATGATCGGCTCCCGGTTTGATTTTGACCGATTTGGTCTGGTTCCTCGTTCCAGCCCCAGACAAGCCGATTTAATCATCACCGCTGGCACAATCACCATGAAAATGGCCCCGGCTCTGGTTCGTCTCTACGAGCAAATGCCAGAGCCTAAGTATGTCATTGCTATGGGAGCCTGCACCATTACAGGCGGTATGTTCAGCGTCGATTCCCCAACGGCAGTTCGCGGTGTTGATAAACTCATTCCGGTGGATGTCTACTTACCGGGTTGTCCGCCTCGTCCAGAAGCGATTATGGATGCGATCATCAAACTGCGGAAGAAAATCGGCAACGATTCTCTTCAAGACCGGGGAAAATTGCGCCAAACTCATCGCTATTACAGCACAACCCATAAGATGAAGTCTGTGCCTGCTATCTTGACCGGAAAGTATATCCAGTCACCCACTCGCCAAGCACCACCAAAGGAATTGACGGAAGCGATCGGCATACCTGTCCCACCAGCTTTGATGACAGCACAGAAGCAGGAGGTCGAACGTGGCTGAAGAATCTCAACTCGTGGAAGCCGGTATTGTTTCCCGTTGGCTGACAGAAAACGGTTTTGACCATGAGGTTTTGGAAGCAGATCATCAGGGTGTTGAGATTATCAAAGTTGAGTCAGATTTCCTCACCCCGCTTTGCACAGCCCTCTATGCCTACGGCTTTAACTACCTTGAGTGTCAAGGTGGCTACGATGCGGGGCCAGGTCAGGATTTGGTCAGCTTTTACCATTTAATTAAAGTGAGCGATTATGCCGATCGCCCCCAAGAAGTCCGGGTTAAGGTATTTCTGCCCAGGGAAAACCCCAAAGTGCCTTCCGTGTATTGGATTTGGAAAACCGCAGACTGGCAAGAACGGGAATCCTACGATATGTACGGCATTATCTATGAAGGTCACCCAAACCTGAAGCGAATTTTAATGCCGGAAGATTGGGTCGGCTGGCCCCTGCGGAAAGATTACATCTCCCCAGATTTTTATGAGTTACAGGATGCTCATTAAGGGGGACTAGGGGCTAGAAAAGTCAAAAGTCAAAAGTCAAAAGTCAAAAAGGGGAGGGGGGAATTTTGGATTTTGGATTTTGGATTTTGGATTTCAAATTGAAATAAAATCTAAAATCTCTTTTGGATTGAGAGATTTTAGATTTCAAATTGAAATAAAATCTAATATCTAAAATTATCCCTCTTCCCC
>CASBRD010000241.1 GCA_949128025.1 Oscillatoriales cyanobacterium PMM_0008
AGTCCCCATTAGCTAAGTCGTATGACCGTATAGGTCGTAGGTGTCTGCGTCTTGGATCGCCACTGGCACGATAGTTCCCAGTTGGGCATTTCCTTTGACGTAGACCAATCCATCCACTTCTGGTGAAAACCTCGCTGAACGCCCTATTAAATCCCCAGTCTCTGGGTGTTCCTGCTCAATTAGGACATCAACTACCTTCCCTACTTCCGCTTTATTCTTCTTTAGGGATATAGGCTGCTGGATTTGCATCAGCGCCTCCCGGCGCTTATCCATTACCGATTGGGGTAATTGATTTGGCAACTTGTAAGCAGGAGTTTCCTCTTCTGGAGAAAACGTAAATACTCCTACATGGTCAAACTCGTGGCGGACGACGAACTGCACCAAGCTATCGAAGTGCGCGTCTGTTTCTCCTGGATACCCGACAATAAACGTGGTACGCAGAATTGCCTCTGGCAACGCCTCTTTTATTTTATCAATTATTTTGTCATTTACCTGACCCTGCCAAGGGCGGTTCATGGCACGGAGTATTTCCGGATGGGAATGCTGTAAAGGCAGATCCAGGTATGGCAGAATGTTAGGCGTTTCCTGAATCGCCTGAATCACGGCGGTACTCAGACCTGTAGGATAGGCGTAGTGCATCCGAATCCACGGAATGTCCACCTTTCCTAAAGCCCGCAGCAGTTCCGCTAAGCTAGGCTCACCGTAGATATCTATACCATAGTTTGTGGTGATTTGGGAAATCAAAATGATTTCTTTTACACCTTCTGCGGCTAGATTTTCGGCTTCTCTGACAATGGATTCGATCGTGCGCGATCGCTGGTCTCCCCGCAAATGGGGAATAATGCAAAAAGCACATCGGTAATCGCACCCTTCCGCTACCCGCAGGTAAGCTACAGCTTCTGGTGTGGTACGGTAGCGCGGCGTCGTTTCATCTGCGATGTAAGTCGGTTGAGCGGAAACCTGTTTAACTCGGAAACCTGCTTCCACTTGCCTAATTACATCTACTATTTTGTGGTAATCCCCTGTTCCCACTACAGCAACCGCTTCGGGCAGCTCATCCAGTAGTTGCGCCTGGAAGTGCTGCGCCATACAGCCGGTGATAACAATTTTTTTATTAGCTTCCGCCAAATCAACCAGGGTACGCACGGATTCCTCTCGTGCCGCCTGGATAAAGCTGCAAGTGTTAACGATGACGTAATCAGCTAATTCTTCGTTGGTATCAACCTGGTAACCTGCTTCCACCAGCAGGCCCAACATATGTTCTGTGTCTATACGGTTTTTTTCACAACCCAGGTGGGAGATGGCAATTGTTGGCTTTTGGCCTATTACAGATTGAGGCATTAGCAAATTGAGAAAGGTCTGTCAGGTCGTTCGTGGTCGCGCTCCGCTGGCGTTACGGCTGAAATTTTTGTAACCGTATTGCTTCGCTGGTAGGCGATCGGCAACGGCGCGATAGATTGCTTCCTTCAACACGCTACTGCAATAAGCAAGCTTAGCAAGGGTTGAGGAGATCGCGTAGCCCATCATACAGGGTAGGTTGGCCTACGCCTTAGAGCAATCGCACCGATGTCAGTACTATGAATCATAACGCAAAATTTACAATCTAAACATATCGAAACAAAAATTTTTTGTCTGGTTTGCCGCACTAGGACATTCGCCGATGGTCAGATCGGCGTTGTCAGGACATCAACCCTGTTAAGATAAGTCAAAGGAATCCCTTAAAACAGGAGATTCCTTGAGTCGCCCTACTGCATCGAATCTCTGCCATTTTTATTTGGCAGATACATTGGGATAATTGCTTGACAAAAGTACCAAAATGTGCTAGTGACGGTTGACTGACTTTGCCGCCGAGTCGGAATGGTAAACAGGTGGACTTGAAACAGATTTTCAAAACGCAGCATCCCATTATTGGAGTCGTTCATTTATTGCCGCTACCCACATCGCCCCGCTGGGGGGGTAGCCTGAAAGCAGCGATCGATCGCGCCGAGCAGGAGGCCACGGCTTTAGCTTCGGGCGGCGTCGATGGCATCATGGTGGAAAATTTTTTTGATGCGCCGTTTACAAACAGCCAGGTAGACCCAGCAGTGGTAAGTTCCATGACGGTGATTGTCTCTAGGCTGATGAATTTGATCGCGCTGCCAGTGGGGATCAACGTTTTACGTAACGACGCTCGCAGTGCAATGGCGATCGCATCCTGCGTTAAAGCCCAGTTTATCCGCGTCAACGTCCTAACCGGCGTCATGGCCACAGACCAAGGATTGATTGAAGGACAGGCGCATCAACTACTGCGCTATCGGCGCGAGTTAGGCAGCGATGTCAAAATATTGGCAGACGTTTTGGTGAAACACGCACGGCCTCTGGGTTCCCCCAATCTTACCGTAGCCGTGCAAGATACCATTGAGCGGGGTTTAGCAGACGCCGTAATCTTGTCAGGCTGGGCTACTGGCAGCCCTCCTAGTTTGGAAGATTTGGAACTAGCTAGGGCGGCAGCAAACGGGACGCCGGTATTTATCGGCAGCGGTGCCAACTGGGAAAATATTTCTACACTGATACAGGCAGCTGACGGTGCGATCGTCTCCAGTTCCCTCAAGCGCCACGGACGCCGCGACCAACCAGTCGATCCGATTCGCGTCAGCCAATTTGTCGAAGCAATGCAACGCAGCGTGTCCGCTAAATCTCAGCCTCAGCCCTCGAAGGAGGTTAAACTACATTTGTGAACTCGATCTGCTCGATCGAACCCGATCGGTTTAGGCTGCATGGGTCAAAATGGGATAGAAATCCTTGGCAAAGTAATAGCCAGATTGCAACGTTTTAAAATTTTATGACACGCCGACGTTCTACACCCTGGATTCATCGCTGGTCTCGTTATCTGATCGCAGCGATCGCCGTTTTAGGTATCCTAGACACAACTTACTTAACCCTAGTTGAGTGGGGAGTCCTGAAAGAAGCCTTTTGCCCCACAACTGGTGCGATCAACTGCGAAGCTGTCCTGCGGAGCGAGTATGCCAAAGTTTTTGGCATTCCCCTTTCGGTGTTTGGTTTTCTGGGCTACGCTGGTATGGCCGCTCTGGCAATAGCTCCCCTGCCGATCGATCCCCAAGAACAGAAAGGTCTGCGTTCTCAGGTGGAAAAATGGAGTTGGCTGGCTCTATTTGCTGGTGCAACTGCAATGCTCTTCTTCAGCGGCTATCTCTTTTATCTAATGGCCTTTGAGATTCAAGCGTTTTGTCTGTACTGTCTGGCCTCAACGATATTCTCAATTGCTCTATTTGTAATTATCCTCATAGGCCACACTTGGGAAGACATAGGGCAACTCTTTTTTACAGGCATTGTCGTGGGAATGGTGTCGCTGATTGGCACGCTGGGTCTTTATGCTAGCGCCAAGCCCCCTACCGCTGGAGGTGGTTCCACAGGAGTGGAAGTTGGCTTTACGATTCAAAACTCCTCTGGCCCAGCAGAAATCGCTTTAGCGCGTCATCTCACACAGGCGGGTGCAAAAGAGTACGGTGCTTACTGGTGTTCGCACTGCCACGAGCAAAAAGAATTGTTTGGCAAAGAAGCTGCTGCGGAATTCAATTACGTTGAGTGTGACCCCAAGGGCAAAAATCCTCGTCCAAACCTCTGCCAAGCCGCTAATATCAAAGGCTATCCAACTTGGGAGATTAACGGCCAGTTTTATGAAGGCGTGCAATCGTTGGATAAGCTTGCTGATTTAACAGGCTATAACGGACCTCGCAACTTTAAAAATTCGATTCCAGGGCGTTAGCCGTTCAAAAACCGCAATTTTTTCTAACGTTTTGATACTCCTACGGCTTCTAGCTGTGGGAGTATTTTTTTGTCAGTTACGTATTTCTACGCAAGAGTCATCCGATTTTGGATGAAAGGATTTTGGATTATCCCCACGGCTTCCAGGATGCTGTTGACCAATTATACCAAATCCGCAACTATTACCCCCTTTATGTCTCTACAATGTTTAGGCCAAAAATTGTCATGGGGTAACAAACCCGGATTTGGTATTACAGGGGCTTGCAGTCGGATGAAGTACACAAGAGAAACCGGGTTTCTATGTACCTCACTCACCTGAAAAGCCTTTACGCCAAGTCCCTTGATGACTGGTCAATATTCTCCCCCACTCCCCCACTCCCCCAAACTCAAGGGGCTGCTTCATCTCTACTTAACAAGTTCTGGCAAAAACAGCAGCAAATTTAAAGATTCAGTAAAGACAGTAATAACACATAGCCATATTTGGGAGGAGTTAGTTATTATTTACGAAGATTTACTGATTTAACCTTGCTACTAATTACGTAATCCCAAAGATAATACTTAGTAGCAAGCTAACGTTACTGACAAAATTTACGCCTAAGATCGCCAAGGTAAAAATCCAAGTCTATACCTTTCATCCATAGAACTATGAAACGCCCCGTTATTGCTATTGGTTTGGATGCAGCAGACCCAGTTATGCTGGAAAACTGGATGTCTCAGGGACATTTAAAAAATCTGCGTCGTTTACGCGAACAGGGAGCATTTACTCACCTAGATACCTTCGATTACTACAGAGCAGAAACGCCGTGGACAACTTTTTTAACAGGTTGTTCGCCTGAGAAAACTGGGTATTGGGCTCCGGTAAAACTTCAGGAAGGTACTTATGACGTAAAAGAAGTTAACGCCTACGATTTTAGCGAGTTTCCACCATTCTATGCCTTGGGGGAAAAATATCGGGTAGCGGTATTTGATATGCCTCAGTCGTCGCTATCAGACGAAGTGAATGGGGTACAGGTTTTAGCTTGGGGGGCGCACTCTCCGCTAACTCCCAGTCATTCTCAACCCGCAGGACTTTTAGATGAGCTAATTAGCAAGCACGGCGAGCATCCTACGCTCAATAAAGACAATGCAAACACAATGGATGTGGATGCCCTAAGCCGTCTTAAGAACAACATGGAAATCGGGATTTCCAGGCGTGCTGCGATTTGTCAGGATCTATTGCAGCGGGATAATTGGGATTTATTTTTGACTATCTTTGGCGAAACCCATTCTGCGGGACATTATCTGTGGCATTTGAGCGAGACGACGGATCATCCTCTCTACGAGTCTGTGGGATCTCAGTACAAAGGTGACGCCCTGCTGGAAGTTTTTGAAGCTATAGATAAAGCGATCGGCGAAATGCTCACCAAAGCACCAAAAGATGCTAATGTCGTAGTCTTTGCGGCTCACGGCATGGGATCGAATGTGATGGATCTCCCCAGTATGGTGTTTTTGCCGGAGTTGATGTACAGATTCAGTTTTCCAGGAAAATTTGGTCTGGCGCGGGGTAAAGCGGGAACAAATCCGGGAGCGCCAATTACCGGCGAACGTGCGAAAAAGTGCTGGCTGAGAGCGGTTTGGAATTTAAAACACGACTCTCCGATAAAAATGTTTTTGAGAGCAAATGTGCCTCTCAAAGTATTTAATCGCCTGGAGTCGCTTTTTGGCCTTCGCCCAGAACCAGATTTAGTTTCGCCTTTCGATTTGCTGTCTCAGTCGGAGCCCCAATATTTTCAACCAGCACTTTGGTACAGACCGTTCTGGTCGCAAATGAAAGCGTTTGCGTTACCCAGTTATTCGGAAGGGTATGTCCGCATTAATTTACAGGGACGAGAACCGAATGGAATAGTAGCACCGTCTGAGTACAATGCAGTTTGTGACGAATTGAGCGAATTGCTTTACGACTTGAAAGATGGTCGCACGGGTAAGCCTATGGTGCAAAAAATTATGCGTACTAGGCAAAGTCCAACTGATTCCGATCCGAAATTGCCTGATGCTGACCTTGTGATTATCTGGCAAGACGACTATACCACCGATGTGGTGGATAGTACCGACCTGGGACGCATTGGGCCTGTTCCCTTTCATCGCACTGGAAGTCATCGCGCTAGAGGATTTTTGCTAGCTCAAGGGCCAGACTTTCCGGCTAATTCGGATTTGCCTCTAGGTCATGCTCTGGATTTGGCTCCCACTATTTTAGACTTGATGGGAGCTAGTATTCCCGAACACTGTGAAGGCAAGTCTATGGTGCGTAGAGCGGTGGCTCTTTCAACTGTGTAAACACAGAGAATGCGATCGCGTCCCTTGAATCCAACTCTGTATGTGCGATCGTATTCTCATTCCCAAGACCGATGTAGAGTCAAGGGAAGTATCGAAAAATAGAGTGCTATGCCGATTAACAGTATAATCGAGCCTAATAAATTTGTGATGACTAAGTTATTAACGATCTCACAATCCCCTTCCAAGTCAGCGGTGCAGCCTACTTGGCCACTTTATTTAATACTAGGCATTGTTACTAATACAGCCATTTGGGGCTTAGCTTTACTTTATTTAAAGATTGCATCGCCAAGCTATACAAGTGATTTGGCTATTAGTTTGCCCGCAGCAGGCTCAGCTACTAACGTCAACCTGCCAGGGATCGGGCAAGCCTCCTCTTCTAGCGACTCCCCTTATCAGATTCCTTCTCAAGACCCAAGAGAAAACTATAAATTTCTGATCTCGAGCAAACCAGTCTTGCAGGAAGCAGCTAAAGCTCTGAATATGCGCTTGAGCGAGTTTGGTCAACCGCGAATAACCACAATAGCCAACACCACAATTATGAAGATTGAGCTGGCCGGGGATACTCCCGAACAAGCTCAAAATAAAAATATAGCTTTGTACAAAGCACTGCAAGTGAAGCTGAATGACCTTAGAGATGCACAAGTCGTTCAACAAGATAAAATTTTACAAGAAACCCTAGATTCATCCCAGACCAAGCTGAAAGCCGCTCAGAAAAGACTTTCTGAGTACAAAGCAAGTTCAATATTAAGTTCTGGCACTCAAATTAGCAATTTGTCAACGAATATTGAAGAGCTACGCAAACAGCGGGCTGAAATACTAGCTCAACAGCAGCAAGCTAATGGCCGGGTGATAGAGCTATCTACAAATTTACGTTTGTCTGCAAAGCAAGCAGGAGATGCTTTTATTCTTCAGACAGACCCGGTAATTCTGAAGTCGCTTCAAGATTACACTACCTTTAATGCTAACCTGATTGGTTTTAACGTCAAATTTTTGCCCAACCACCCAGCAGTAATTGAGGAGCGGGCTAAGCGAGATGCTGCTGAAGCGGCACTGCTAAACCGGGCTCGCTCTCTTTTGGGGCGACCGATCGGCAAAGATGTAATCATGCAACTCAACCTTAACAATACTCAATCATCTGGTTCGGCAAAAGCGGCGCTTTCCCAGGAACTGGTTACAGATCAGGTAGATCGAGAGGGATTCGAGGCTCAAGCGCAGGCATTAGACCAACAAATCTCTCAGCTTGAGATCAGGCTAAAAACACTGGCACAGAAGGAGTCTACGTTAGAAGATCTGGAACGGGAGGTGCGAACTGGTGAAGCTGTTTTTTCTTCGACTCTTACTAGATTGGATCTTGGCAAGTCAACTGTCTCTGCTGCTTATCCTCAACTTCAAATTTTCACAGATCCTAGCTTACCCCAGAGTGTTACCTCGCCAAAGAAACTATTTGTTTACGCGGGTGCGGCTTTAGGTTCGCTGTTTTGTACGAATGGATTGGTGTTGTTCTGGCTGCGGCAGCGCAAGAAGCGATCGCCCAAACGAGTTGATTCTACACTGGTGGAGGGTACGCAGTTACGATCGGAGTCGATGCCGGAAGTTTTTGAGCTTACGAACAACCACAAAGCACCTGTCAGCCCAAGATGAGATATAGCGGTTTTCAGTTGCATGAACTACACCCGGTTTGTGAAGTCGCTCACTCACCTGAAAAGGGTTGTATACTTTGCGCGGTCAGAGACCCTCCATTTTTGAGTCAGGCCATTTGTGGGTCATGGTTCTGATGTCATGGCTTTTAACAATGAACTATGAACAATGGACATCTCCTTTCAAAGAATGTAGAGACGTTGCATGCAACGTCTCTACAAGGGTTACAGGTAACGCACCTTTAATTTATGGAGAAGTCTAATGAACATAGTCTTGACACTCCCACACAATCTGTGGATGTGGGATTCTTAAGAGATTTCCCTCTTAATACCCCTATTACTAGGGTTCTTGGGCGCAATCCTTTTGCCATAAGGCGGTCTGCTATCCTTGCCTTTCAGCAAGCTCCTCAAGCGTAACTTCCCCTCAGTCCGAGGGCAGGTTTTAATGTGTTGTACTGACATTTCCAATTGTAGCACAAATTGGATTCAATGCACCTAATGGTGCTTCCGCTTACCCACCCCGTCCATGCGGTAAGCTCTGCGCTCCTTTAATAATCAGTCACCGCTTTTCCTGCCGGTGAGAAGACACACGGTCAGTTTCTCGGCTTCGGACGCCTGCACTTTTACGATAATACAGACTTCGGTTGGCATTAAGGTATAGGGTATTGGGCAGATTTTAGATTTTAGATTTTGCGTAAGTCTAGACTATGATAAGCTAAATTTATACCTCCCATCAGAAACACTATAACAACAACACCTTTACAAACCTAAATAAAGTGGCTAATAATAGAGACATCATCCGAACCTCGAAAAATACATAGCAATCATAAACACATGACCACCACCATTCAACAGCGCTCAAGCGCTAACGTTTGGGAACGGTTCTGCGAGTGGGTCACCAGCACCGAAAACCGCCTCTACA
>CASBRD010000242.1 GCA_949128025.1 Oscillatoriales cyanobacterium PMM_0008
GAGGAGGAGAGTGGGGGAGTGGGGGAGTGGGGGAGTAACCTTCCTTCTTCCCTAGCCCCTAGCCCCTATTTTCTTTTGACTTTTGACTTTTCTAGCCCTCGGCTTTCTGGTTTTGATACCTTGGAATAAGACCGAGCTAATAGGGAAGACGCTAATGCTTGAGAATCGTGATTATACCTTAATAATTGACAAAAGCGGCAGTATGTCGCTAACAGACCAGCCGGGTGGGCAAAGTCGTTGGGTTGCAATGCAGGAATCTACCCTCGCCTTAGCCAGTAAATGCGAACAGCTTGACCCAGATGGTCTCACAGTTTATCTGTTTTCTGGTAAATTTAAGCGCTATGACAATGTAACTACCAACAAAGTTGCTCAAATATTCCACGAAAACGAGCCATCTGGACGCACTGACTTAGCAGGTGTCCTCCAAGATGCCCTCAACAACTATTTTCAGCGCAAAGCAGCTAGGCAAACCAAGGCGAATGGAGAAACCATTTTAGTAGTGACCGATGGTGAACCGGACGATCGCAAAGCTGTGATGCGTGTAATTATAGAAGCATCTCGACATATCGATCGGGATGAAGAATTGGCTATTTCTTTTATTCAAGTCGGCACTGACGCTCAGGCAACCAAGTTCCTCAAAGTTTTGGATGACGAATTGCAAAATGCTGGTGCGAAGTTTGACATTGTAGACACAGTAACTATGGATGACATGGAAGATATGACTCTGACTGAAGTTCTGCTTAATGCTATCACTGACTAAAAGCCGATTTGAAAAGTAGGTTGTAGATCTTTTTGACCGCAGATGAAATCAGCTTATAGCAGATAGATTTAGATGTGTTCTCAACTGCGAGCGGATTTTAAAAATAAAATCTGAGAGCCTCTGCTATAAAAAATCGCTGAAGTAGTTTTTAGCAGCCTTTGGGGATGAAAAATTATGGAATCGATAGATGATCTATTAGCCGATATCAAAGGTGAGTATGAAGAAAAAGAGAAACCCAAAACTCCGAAAAAACAGCAACCTTTGAAAGAGGAACCCTCTACTCAGCTACCACAAATACCCGCGCATCAAACTCAGGTTTATTGGCAAAAGAATGTCGCTCCATCTTCGCCAGAGGATAATTTATTAGCTGAGATTAAAGCTGAATATCAGGAAAAAGCTCAACCTAAACCAGCGAAAGAACAGCAACCTTTCCCAGAAAAACGCTCTCCTCAGCTACCACCACTACCTCCTCGACAAGCTCAGGTGTCTTGGCAAAAAACTATTGTTTCCTCCTCTGCTGAAAATAGCTTACTTGTCGAACTAAAGGCGGAGGTTGAAGAAAAACAGAAAGAAGAAGAACTGAAAAGACAGCAACAACTGAAAGAAGAACAACTTCGACAAGAAAGAATTAAGCAGCAACAACGGCAAGCACTGACAAAAGAAGCTCAAGAGTGGTTGAAAAAGTTAAATATACGTTCAGCAGAGGGGCTGTGGTTTGAAGAATTTGCCTACGACTACCCTTCTAAACTGGAGGCGGCGATCGATTACTTGCAAGCTTTGCGAGAAACTAAGCCATAATAGCCATAGTCAGAAATGTCGTCTAGGCTAGATAAAGAAACCGTGACAATCCGTGGAGTTTGTCTATTATGCAAGGAGGTTCTTTGTTGGAAGACCGAGATTATACATTAATTATTGACAAAAGCGGCAGTATGTCTACCCCAGACCAAACGGGTGGTAGAACTCGCTGGCAAACCGCACAAGAGTCTACCCTAGCGGTAGCGAGAAAATGCGAACAGTTTGACCCTGATGGAATTACGCTTTACCTATTTTCAGGCAGGTTCAAACGCTTGGATAATGTGACATCTAGCAAAGTCGCCCAGATATTTCAAGAAAACGACCCTTCTGGCACTACTGACTTAGCAGGTGTACTAAAAGATGCCACAGATAACTACTTTCAACGTAAAGCAGCGGGTCAAACAAAGGCAAATGGCGAGACGATTTTGGTAGTCACCGATGGTGAACCAGACGATCGCAAAGCTGTGATGCGAGTAATTATTGAGGCATCTCGCCATCTGGATAGAGATGAAGAATTAGCGATTTCCTTCATTCAAGTTGGCACAGATCAAACGGCAGCCAAGTTTCTCAAAGCCTTGGATGACGATTTGCAAACCGCTGGTGCCAAATTTGACATTGTTGATACAGTAACGCTTGATGATATGGAGGGGATGACTCTGACCGAAGTGTTGCTAAATGCGATTAGCGACTAATAACCCAAGTTGCTAGTTAGGTACGTAGTTGCACTTTAGCGCTCTTTTAGCGCAACAATGTACCTACTACTAACTAGCAACTTACGTTAATACTCGATCGCCAAAGTGACAGATCTAATAAACCGGGTTTTTTTAAACAATACCTTTGCCAAAATACCCTCTCACCCTGAAGGGTGGGGCTATACAAACAAAGCCTGCCTTCGCAGGCTATAAGAACGGAAGCCCACGAAGGTGGGCTTAGTATGTGTAGCCCCAGGCTTCCAGCCTGCGGGCTATACAAACAAAGCCTGCCTTCGCAGGCTATAAGAACGGAAGCCCACGAAGGTGGGCTTGGTATGTGTAGCCCCAGGCTTCCAGCCTGCGGGCGTTTGAAAAAAATGGCGAAGGTATTGTTTAAAGAAACCGCGTTTCAGACTAAAGATAATTGCTGATTACTACAAGGAGGTTATTGTCATGGAAAATAGAGATTACACCTTAATTATTGACAAAAGCGGCAGTATGTCTACGCCGGATCAACCGGGTGGTAGAAGCCGCTGGGAAACGGCACAGGAATCTACTCTGGCAATAGCAAGAAAATGCGAACAGTTCGATCCTGATGGCATCACGGTTTACCTCTTTTCCAGCCGATTCAAAAGATACGACAATGTAACTTCCACTAAAGTCGCACAAATCTTTCAAGAAAATGACCCTGCTGGCACTACTAACTTAGCTGGGGTGCTACAAGATGCAACTAACCGTTATTTTGAGCGTAAAGCAGCGGGTCAGACCAAGCCTAGCGGAGAAACTATTATAGTTGTGACGGATGGTGAACCGGATGACCGCAAAGGCGTGATGAAAGCGATTATTGAAGCGTCTCGCCAGATGGACACAGATGAAGAACTGGCAATTACGATGATTCAAGTGGGTTCAGATGCAACGGCAAGCCGGTTTCTCAAAGCTTTGGATGATGACCTTCAGGGTGCTGGGGCGAAGTTTGATATCTGTGACACTGTAACTATGGATGACATGGCAGATATGACTCTAGCTGAAGTGCTGCTAAACGCGGTTAATGATTAGGCGTGGGAAGCGTATCGTATAGGTAGGACGATCGCCTCCCGTTTTGGTGAGGAACGCAGTAACATATAAGTGTGGCTAATATCTCCTATCCTTTACGTTCCCTAAAGGAGGGGTGCTGGTTTAAGCTGATCTGCGGGGCCAGCTTCCAACACCTCCCTGCTGTTCGGAATATTACTTTGGCATATACTTTGGCGGGCGCTGATTGTATTGACGTTTCCGCCGATCGCGCTGTTATCGCCGCCGCACAAGATGCGTTGCGGGCTGCTGCGTGTCTTAGGGCCCAAGCCAAGCGGCGAGGGTTTGGTTTTGAGGGTTTGCCGTGGCTGATGGTGAGTTTGAATGATGGGGAAGATCCGCATTTTCGCAAGGCGGAATTTAACTCGACTGAGTGTCCGACGGAATGCCCCCGTCCCTGCCTCATGGTTTGCCCAGCTCAAGCTATTGTGTTCGATCGCGCTAATGACCAATTTTCTGGAGTTGTCGATCGCATCTGCTATGGCTGCGGTAGGTGTTTGCCAATTTGTCCGAGCCAGTTGATTTTTGCGCGTTCTTATGTATCAACGCCGTCAGCGATCGCACCCTTAGTGCTGGAAACAGGGGTGGATGCACTGGAAATCCATACGCAGATCGGGCGTCAGAAAGATTTTGAAAGACTTTGGATCGCGATCGCACCCAGGATTAATCGACTCAAACTGATCGCCATCAGCTGTCCCGATGGTGAAGGACTGATTGACTACTTGCGATCGCTCTATGACTTAATCAATCCCCTCCCTTGTCCCCTCATTTGGCAGACCGACGGGCGTCCCATGAGCGGTGATATTGGCGCGGGAACCACCCATGCAGCCGTGAAATTAGGTCAAAAAGTGTTGTCCGCCGGGTTACCGGGATATGTGCAATTAGCAGGAGGCACCAACAGCCACACCGTTAGCAAGCTAAAAGCAATGGGCTTACTCAATCCAGCATTGGGAAGCAGAGGAGACAGGTATCCCATGCCCGACAAATATATCGCAGGGATTGCCTATGGTAGCTACGCTCGTGTACTGCTGTCGCCAATTCTAGATCGATTAGAAAAAACAGAGATGGTTTCTACGCCAGCAGCAGGCAAAGAAATTTCCCTCACTCAGCACTTAGTCCCTCAGTCAGTTCGCCTGGAAGATGAACCCGAACTTCTCTGGCAAGCTGTGGCCCTAGCGCATAACCTGGTTTCCCAAATTAAGTCAGCCCAAAATATTGTAATATAAATGTATTATGAAGAAATTCAAAAGCTCATACCAAATACTTTTCTTACTTGCCTCTGTAGGTTTACCCACTATGTTGTGGAATAAGAGACAATTTGGTTAAACCTGCCTCACAAACTTTTGCTCCACCTATCGATCCTTCACGTCACCACTTGTTTACCCCAAACATGATGAAAAATCCTAACGGTACGACTCCTTTCGACAAACAGGACAACCCTGAATCGCAAGTTAGTGTCAAAAACGTCGCCGTAGGAAGAATGCAGATTACAGACGATCTGAATAAATTGTTGGAAATTTTGCCCCAAGAACTTCGACAGGTCTTGGATAATCACCCCTCCCAAAACAGTTTAGTTGAGGTAGTGATGGATTTGGGCCGACGCCCAGAGGCCCGTTTCCCAGGTAAGGCAGAATACTTGTCAGATCGGCCTATTTCGCAAGAAGACCTCAATTATTGCATAGAACGGGTAGGAAATTTTAGCGGGGATAACCGCGCTGGGATCGAGCAAACCCTACACCGGATCAGCGGCATCCGCAATCGCAGCGGGGAAATTATTGGCTTGACCTGTCGCGTTGGGCGGGCTGTCTTTGGCACGATCGGCATGATCCGCGACTTGGTAGAGACTGGAAAGTCGATTTTGATGCTGGGGCGTCCTGGTGTTGGTAAAACAACCGCTTTACGAGAAATCGCCCGCGTTTTAGCGGATGAACTCGATAAGCGTGTTGTGATTATCGACACATCTAATGAAATTGCCGGTGATGGAGACGTTCCGCACCCCGCGATCGGTCGGGCCAGAAGAATGCAAGTTGCCCGTCCCGAACTTCAGCATCAGGTGATGATTGAGGCAGTGGAAAACCATATGCCAGAAGTCATCGTTATTGATGAAATCGGTACGGAACTGGAAGCTTTAGCCGCTCGAACCATTGCGGAACGGGGCGTCCAGTTGGTTGGCACCGCTCACGGCAATCAGATTGAAAACTTGATTAAAAACCCAACCCTGTCTGATTTGGTTGGCGGTATTCAGGCTGTGACGCTGGGAGATGAAGAGGCTCGCCGCCGGGGCTCTCAAAAAACAGTGTTGGAGCGCAAAGCGCCGCCGACATTTGAAATTGCGGTGGAAATGCTGGAACGGCAGCGCTGGGTGATACACGAGAACACTGCTGACACGGTAGATAACCTGCTGCGAGGACGCCAGCCGAATCCTCAAGTTAGGACGGTTAGCGAAACTGGCGAGGTCAAGATCACACGGTCATCACCCAGTACACCGACGGTAGCGACAACTACCTCATCAGGATCGAATGCGCGATCGAGTGGCTGGCGAGCCTCCGGACAGATGATGCCGTTATCTACAAAACCAGAAACAGAGCGTTCTTCTGAGGAGAAGAGTTTTGAGCAATTGCTGAATGCCTCTTTCCAGCAGCCGATGTTGTTTGATAGCGATGCCAACAAATCAGGGCCGAATGGGGAAGATTTGCCTCTGCACGTCTATCCCTACGGCGTCAGTCGTCATCAACTGGAGCAGGTAGTTCGCGTGCTGAATTTGCCGATGGTGCTAACGAAGGATCTCGATAGTGCGGATGTGGTTTTGGCGCTCAGGTCGCACGTAAAAAACCATTCTAAGTTACGGCACGTTGCCAAAGCTCATCACGTTCCTATCCACACGATTAAGGACAGCACTATTCCCCAGATTACTCATGCTCTGCAACGAATGTTGAACATTGATGATACTGGCTCGCCAGAAAGTGCCGATCTGAGGTTGTTTACTCAAAGCGGCTCTGAAGACGAGCTGGAAGCTCTGGAAGAAGCCAGACTTGCTGTGGAGCAAATTGTGATTCCCAAGGGACAGCCAGTGGAGTTGTTGCCGCGATCGGCTACCGTGCGGAAGATGCAACACGAGTTAGTCGAGCATTACCGCCTGCGATCGACCAGTTTTGGCGATGACCCCAACCGGCGGTTGAGGATTTATCCCGCCTGAATGGGAAGGGGCTGGGGAAAAGGGGCTCTTCCGTGCTTACTATGCTATGGCGACCGGGGCAGAGGGGCAGAGGAGCAGAGGAGAAAAGAAATAAAAATGTTCTTAATATGAACAAAAGCATAACAACTCTCCC
>CASBRD010000243.1 GCA_949128025.1 Oscillatoriales cyanobacterium PMM_0008
GGATTGAGAATTGTCTTCCCTCCCCCCCGTTGACGGGGGGGATTGAGGGGGGGTTTCCAACCCCTGATAAACGATTCCGCGTGTTTCAAAGCGATCGCCTGGAGATGGCATTTCCCGATATTTGGCAAACTCTGCCTGACGCACAGCTACCAATCCTTTCAGATCGGTGCAGGTAGCTGTACCTTCTATAAATCCCAGAATTTCATTCACTTCTAAATAGAAAATATCGCGGTGAGAGTGCAGGAAATCTAGGGCATAAAAACGTCTTCCTAATTCCAGAAAAACCCGCCTTGCTAGACCAAAAACGCGGGTACGTTCAAACCGCAAATTTTCGCGATCGCGCACCCGTTCTCGAGCATTTTTCAGCACCCAGTTAAACAGAAATCGCCGCAGCGGATGACCCCTAAAGGCTCTCCTGATACGTAATTCTGCTGTCTTTCTGAATCGAATTTGGATTTTGGGTTTAGGATTTGGGATTTTGGTTAGAAAATTCTCTTCTACTCCTTTGCTTCCCCGATCCTCCGATCCTTCTCTTGGTGCTAATTGTCCCACTGCACGCAATAGAGGTAGCGGATTATCGTGAAGAGTGAGACTTTCTAATTTGAGTTCTTCTAAACAGCGATCGCCAAATTTATCCAAATATTCTTGATACTGCAATTTAAACTCATTCAACTGCGCGATCGCTGGCAAAATAGCATCTAAAGAACCGTGACACAGCAGTTCGATAACTTCACGATTTCCAGCAATCAATCCAGCCATTTCCCGGATTCTTTTTGCTGGTTCTGCACTTATAATATTGCCTTCGCCACCAATCAAATCATTTTGTAGCGTTCCCGATTTATCGTTACACCATTTCTCCGTTAAGCGTCGCAGAACACCGTAGAAAATCATGGCGAAGAAATCGTTAATTAAAGGCGCATCCCAACGAGTCAGCAATTGACTTTCAATCTGGCGATAGTAGGCAGCTAACTCATCAGGGCGTAACTTTTCTAAATTCAATGGCGACTGCAAAGCTTTGTCTAATCGCCGATAAAATTGCCGAATCCGTCGCGGCAACAAGAAATAATTTGTTATTAAACCAATAACAGTCTTAACCAATCGCCAACTATCTTGCAGACGATCTTGCCAAGTGGCAGTTTGCAACTCAGCTACAATACTTTCTGGCAGAGATTCCCGCACTCCCATCATTTGTTCCATGAAGCGCCGATTTACTCTAAAACCGGGCAACAAAGCTAAAACTCGATACCAACTCAGCAAATTGTAATAAACTCTTCCTTGAATCAGCCCAATCATGCGACTAAATGTGTCATCCTGTCGGTTAATTGTAGCTAACGGTACTCCCATTAAACGGCAGAACTGGCGATAAACTTGCTCATAAGCTCGACGCGCAAAAGAAAAGGTTAGAGGTGTAGTAACGCCGCTATAACTTTCAGCGATGTTGCTGTTATCCCACAAGTTTAAAATGCCATCTGGATCTGGCATTTGTGCTAGTGCAGTGATGGGGCGAGATTGCAGTAGGTAAAGTTGTCCATCTTCAATTGCCCACTCAATATCTTGGGGCCGATCGAAGTATTTGCTTACCTGACGCACCAGTTTGGCTACTGCTTGGATTTGCTCATCATCAAGAATAGGTTTTTCGGCAATAATTTGACATTGAATTATGCGTTCTTTTAGATCGACATGATAAGTATCGGCATCGCTTTCTCCTGATACTAAAGAAGTACCCAAACCATAAACCGCACTGATTACTGCTACGCCTCGTCTCCCCGTTACCGGATCTGCTGCAAAAGCAACTCCCGCTACTGTTGGATTAACCATCCGTTGAATTAGCACAGCGGGTGGATGCGGTATTGGGGACAAGCCAAGTTCTCGACGGTAATTCAAGACGCGATCGCTAAAATTCGATCGCCAAACTGCTGCTACTTTTTCTGCTACTGCTTCCAGCGGTACGTTCAAAAAACTATCGAGTTGTCCTGCGAAAGAATGCTGCACATTATCTTCATCAATTGCAGACGATCGCACCGCCACCAATTCCCCATTCGGGCAAAGTCGATGCAGGGTGTAGAGCATCTCTAATTTGACTGTTTCGTTTAGTTGGAGGTTGGCCAGCAATCTCTTAATTTCACCCTCATCTTGTTGTAGAGACGTTTCATGAAACGTCTCTACAATAGCTTTACGCAACTCAAGAGTAAGACTGGCTTCAAAAGCTGCTGGGGAGAGGACGAAGCCTTTTGGGATGAGGAAATCTGCTTGTTGCAATTGGGCAAGAGCGAAGCGTGCGCTTTGTGCGATCGCTCTTGCCTTGCCCCCCATTAAAGACTCTTTTTCTTTATCCTCAAAGCGAATAATATAAGTCATACAATTTTAGAGTTTAAATTTTATTTCCTGCATTTTAAACTGCTCATAAAGGCAGTAGAAGTGGTATAATCCCCAGACAAAGATATACTAGCAGTGTCCAGAGACTAGACATTTTTTCTATAAGTTTAGCCCATTTAGTGATGGGTTGACGCAGGAAAAGCCATGCAACAGCGATCGCAACAATTAGTAATATTGCCAGCAACCAAGCGACAGGAGTTGCAAAGTTAATTTGGGAGGCGGATATAAAAGATGCGATCGCCGTCAAACCCACCACACCCAACCAAGCCAAAACAGCATTTCGACGCCCCCAGACAGCGCTGTAAGTCTCAACGCCAAACTCTTCATCTTTAGGCGATCGAATCTTCCGCCCAATTTCAATTATCATCCCATTAAAAAAGCTAGCCACCAAAAACCAGAAAACACCCGCAGGCGGGGACGCCTGCGCCACTAACCAATCGCAGGCTGTCGCATACAAATTAATCAGCGGTACAATTACCATATGGCTCCACATATAAGCCAAAGGGTGCGCCTTTAGCCAATTATGCACAAAAAATTCCTTGCACATCAACCCAAAGTAAAGCCACACCAAACCCAACATTAATGCCAAAGTTGGTGTTAACCAAAGAGCCAAGCCTAACTGAATTATCCCAGTAGCAATACCCAGCCAACCTAACTCGCGCAAACTCATCAAACCCCTGGGAACCGCACGGTAAGGACGGTATCGCAAATCCTCTTCAAAATCTTTGAATTCATCTGCAATTCGCAGATGTAAAAAGAATATAAAAACACTGACAAAAGCAACTATTATTGAACTAAAATTCTGTATTTTTGTCCCACCGCGCAGCAAGACAGAGTAGCCAAACGCAGACCCACTGAATACTGCAATTAGCACGCTATGTGCCACAATTGGAAAGCGTTCACGCTGATAAATCCACCAGCGATTTAACATTATTGGCTGCATAAATATAACCTTATCTATTACTAATAATGCGTTCGGCTGACTCGATATCCTCATCGCTCCAACCCTGCACCTTTAATCTGTTAGTAATTTGAGAATTGCTCCAACCGTAACTGCTACCTTTCCTCATGTATTCAATCAGTGCTATTTGGTTAGGAGTCAGAGAGCTTCTTTCTTGGCGGGGTACTGTTTCGTTAGGAGTCATTAATGGACTCTCTTGCTGGAGTCTATCAGAACTTGTTTCTCTCCTAGCTGAATTGCGATTGAGATATAATAAAACCGGGAACCAAATTGGCGCTACTATTATCATGCCAACCAACCAGGCGATGACTGCAAAAATAACAAGCCCAATTCCTAACGTACAGATTGTTAAACCAATTAAAATTGCTACAGCGTTATTTATACCTCCAGAAATTACCGATAAGTAGGAAAAAACAACGATCGCGCCAACCAGAAAACTCAAAATATGAAAAAGTGCCTGTTTGTCGTCAATCCTTCTTTCTCTCAGCATTTTATATTTCCCTCACAATCACTTGTTTACTTCAGAACCTATTGTCAATCGCAGTTTCCCAATAGCGAATAAAAGCGATAATTAGCGCCATGTAAATCGGTACACCAAAAGCTATTTCTACTGGTGTATTGAACAAAGAAGTTTTGTAACCTATCCAAGTTTCGACAGTGCTGTGATTGTAAACTCGATAGCCATTATTCATCAGCCAAGCCTCTATTGGAAAAGCTATAGCACTGGTAATCATTACAGCAATGGCAAATCTTTGCGGAGTCGCATAGTTGATGAAAAATTTACCAACCACAGCAGCAGCAAACCCGACAATGAGAATCCACATCCCAGTTTGGATAAAGCTGATATCGTGAAAGATGTAAGACCACTTGGGAAAGTTTTGATTGTTCACCATCGGCTCAATCATTACTTCAAATAAGAAGATTGCTAAGAAAGCTAGGAAAAAGCTACGCACCCATTTTCTGTGCTTTAGAGGTACTAACGGAATATCGTCTATTATGAAACTCCAATATTTGTAAAAGGCGATGACCAATCCCATAAAGACGGGTACATAATATAGGATTTCCAGCGGTACTCCCGCAACCCAAATACCTGAAGTAGCCTTGATAACTTCGGGCGCGTAACTGCGAAGTCCTATATTGACAACGATCGTTTCCAAAACTATGACAGCAAAAGTCAATATTCCTAAATAAACTGCAAATCTTCGCCACTCTTTCCAATTGGGTAAAAGTTTGTCTACCAATAGCACAACTCCCAAAATTAAAGCTGACCAACCTATAGTTAATATCCAACTAACATCGTGGTAAACATACGCCCATTGCCCCATTCTGAAGTTATTCCACATGGGAGCGGTAAACAACTCAAACATCATCACTCCCGAACTCATTATGAGAAAGCGTAGAGGCAATTTATCTGTGACTTTACGAAGTATAATGAAAGCGGCAGCAACTCCGGCAACAATAAAAACTTCAAACAGAACAATTGGTAAACTAGGGCTTTTATCGAAGTTGCAGTTTGCCAGAATTGGATTGAGATAGAGGTGTGAAATCATAGGGTAATAGTAATTACTAAATGTGGATATTCAGGTTTCCGCCTGAGACAGTCTCTTTTTGCCGAAATTCAGAATCTTTAATTTTACATCCACCCCACTTTGCTTGACAAAATTCGGGTAGCGTACTCAATCTCTCCCAAATCCTCCACAGGGGTTCTTCAAGAATGCTGCCAAACTTGGCGTGATTGAAATCGCAGGACATAATATCTCCGTAAGGAGATACGTAAAAATAACTCGTACCGCAGGAACAACCGACGCTGCGATGACTGGTGAAGTAAGAAAAGAAAACAACTCCAGGATAACTGGGATTTTGGTTGTATTTTCTGCCTGACTGGATCATATCTTCTACCCAGTTGTTGTTGTCAACTAAATCTTGTCGCTCTTTATATCTTCCGGTTGGTAAAGCTTCAAATACCAGTATTTCATGAATTCCGATGTTTTTTCCTAGTTTGACAATTTTATTTAATTCTCCATCGCGGTAAGATTCAGGTGTCATAGTTGTGGAGATTCCTACAGAAAAGCCTAACTTTTTCGCTGTTTGGATACCTCGCATTGCTCGATCGAACAAACCTGGTTGATTCCGAAATTGGTCGTGCTTTTCTGAAGTGGCGGCATCAATGCTAATATAGATGCTGTCTAAACCTGCTTTTTTTAATTCTGCTGCCCGCTTTTCTAAATGCCAACCGTTGGTAAATAAAACAGTCGTAGAAAAGTCTTTGTTAACAGATCTGATAATTTCCGGTAAGTCTTTTCGGAGCAGCGGTTCGCCGCCGACAAAGTTGATTACAGATACTCCTAAGTCTTGAGCGTCTTGGATAAGTTTTTTGGCTTGCTCTAATGTCAAAATATTTTTGCCTTTTTCTTCTACTCCGGTGAAGAAACTACAATGCTCGCAAGTGACATTGCAGATGTCATTGACAGCAAAACTCATCAAGTTGGGCAAGTTTTTATTTTGAATGCTGCGATATAATGCGCGAGCGATAAAGTTTGAGGCTGGCTTGCTGAATAAAGCTGGCGTGGATAGGGAATAAACCGGGTATCCGTTACGGTAGTGTATAATTTTGTTATGGTTTAAATAGATTTGATACAAAATTTTGACAAAGTCGGCGCTATAATCTAAAGCCCTAGTGGCAAGAAACCATTTGAGGCGAATATTGCTAAGAAAGGTATTCATAGATCGCTAACGTAAGTTGATAGTTGTATTATTAAGGCTTTTGCACCAAGTACGTTGTTGCGCTAAAGCGCAACAACGTACCTAACTAGCAACTTGAGTTACTAGATTAACGGCAGCATACATTAACATTAGTGTACGGCGTCGGCTTTTAGAAGTAATCTAGAAAAAAATTAACAATTAGAAACAATGCCTAGAACGCTAAACCAGTAGGATATTTTATCATAATGGAAGACCTGCCAAACTTACTCTCGATCGCGGAATCTTATCTGCGGGATAAAGTTGCTACCATAGCCGCTGAAATTGACAGCAATCCAAAAGCTCTGCAAAATGCACTTAAAGGTCTGGGAGAATTAGGAGTACTTGCCCTCAGAATTCCTCCAGAATGGGGCGGTCAAGGTGTCAGTGAAGAAACTTTTCAGTCTTTCCAGGAACTGATAGCCAAATATTCCGGCGCTTTAGCTTTCTTGCAAACTCAACACCAAAGTGCTGCTGGTATGCTTTTTGAGAGTAAAAATGCCTCTCTCAAACAAGAATACCTCCCCCGCACTAGCAACGGTGAAGTGCTGGTGGGGGTTGGCTTTTCGCAACTGCGACGATCGGGCCTCCCGCTAATTGTAGCTAATCCTGTAGAGGGAGGTTATCTATTAGATGGAGAAATTCCTTGGGTAAGTGGATGGGGGATATTTCAATATTTTATTGTCGCCGCCGTTTTACCGGATGGTCGGGCTGTTTTTGGGATGGTTCCTTTTGTGGAAACATACCGAAATTCAGACGGTACTATTACTTTTAGTCAACCGATGCAGCTGACAGCAATGACATCTACCAATACTGTAACGGCAAACCTGAACAAGTGGTTTTTACCCGTTGAACTTGTTGTTTCTATTAAACCTGCTGGTTGGATACACGAAAACGACAAAAAGAATGTTTTGCGATCGACTGGTTTGGTACTCGGTTGCGCTAGTGCTGGTATCGATATTATCGAAGCCGCCGCCATAAATAAGTCGCTTTTGTTTATAAATAAAGCATTGACGTTGCTGAATAGCGAACTCGCTCAATGTCGAACTACGATTAGAAAAGCTCAAGGAAATACAGCTATTACGCTAACAGAAAAGCTGCAATTGCGAGCTTGGTCGATCGACTTGGCGGTGCGAATAGCTCATGCAGCAGTTACTGTTTCTAGCGGTGCTGCTAATTACGCGCACCACGCAGCACAGCGTGTTTACCGAGAAGCGCTGGTGTTTACTGTTTCCGGTCAAACTACCGCAGTAATGGAAGCAACGCTTGAGAGGTTAACTCGTCCTCAAAATAGCGATCGCGAAAAAACCATTACCTACTCGCGATCGATCCATCTAAGTCATGCGATCGATCCTCATATACCCCAATGGCCCGGAGATCCACCTGTAGAATTTGAAACAGTAGCCGAACTAGAGAAAGATGGTTATTATCTGCGGCGTTTTTCCCTGGGCGAACACAGTGCAACCCATATTAACGCCCCCAACAGTTTTCACGCTACTGGTGTTGGAATTGACAAATATCCGGCCGAATCGCTAATTGCACCTGCTGTGGTAATCGATATTCGCGACAAAGTTACAGATAATCCCGATTACGTACTAACTATTGCCGATATTAAAGCTTGGGAAGCACAACACGGTCAGATTCCACCTGATAGTGTTGTGTTGCTGTACACAGGCTGGCAAGATAAATGGTTTGATAGCAATGCGTTTCTCAACCCGGATATAGAAGGAGTTCTGCATTTTCCGGGATTTGGAAGTAAGGCGACGGAGTTCTTGCTAAACGAACGTCAAATTGCTGGTGTGGGAATCGATACTCACGGCGTAGATTCCGGTCAAGATACAACCTTTACTACTAACCGTTTGGTATTAGAAAAACCCCGAATTGTGCTAGAAAATTTGACTAATTTGGAGCAGTTGCCACCAAAAGGGATTACCTTATTTATTGGTGTTCTTTGCCTCAAAGACGGCTCTGGTTCTCCTGCTGCTGTAATGGGGTTAGTAACAGAGCCGATCGACTAACGAATCGAGCGGTTATAGTCTACATTTACCCGTTTCCCATCTTTAGAAACGGTGACTGCGGTTTCGAGCGTATAAACATTGGAGTCTGGTCTGCGACCTTTGAATGTAAACGTCCAGGTGCGATCGCCATTATCTACGAAAGGAGCTTCCGTTGCTGGGCCGTGCATAGAGTTTTCAGGACGATAGCGACCCAAACCGCCGTTAGCTGCAACACCAGCTTGACGAGCGAGGTTTTTGGCACGATTGAGGTCAATGTTATCTCTGAGGATAACAATAGGGTCGCGTCGCTCCTGAAACGAAGCAACATCGGTATTTTCCAAAGAAAGGGCTTTGCTTGGTACTGAGCCAATTGCTAAAATCGCGATCGCGATCGCAGGGGCAAGTCGAATATCTACTTTCATTTGAGGATAACTCCTATAACTCTGCAATTGATAAGTTAGTTGTCTGTCTGCACTTTCTATTGTTAATTCAAAAATCCTCTCTCACCTCATCCAAGTGGAGGGTTTTTGGGATTTCCAAATGAGAATCGCTATAGTGTGATTGGTTTAAAGTAATAACTCAAATTGCTAGTTACTTGCTTTCTGGGTATGTTGTTGCGCTTTAGCGCTCTTATCCCAGTTGTAATAAGAGCGCTAAAGCGCAACAACGTACCTAATAGCAGCCTCAACTAGATAACTAGCAACTTGTGTTAATAGTCGCAAACCCAATTAATCAGGTTCCCAATTTAGCAAATTTGTTTGTATGTCTAGAGCAGCCCAACTCGATAAAAATTAGCCAACTCGCAAACTTTGAGCCGCTATTTTGAGGGGCGCGAGCAATTCCAAGGGTACGTGCAGTTGATTGAGAGTTGTGCTTTCTGTGCTTTTGGCGTTAGCGGGGCCGTGGTAATCGCTACCGCCAGTTACGAGTAAACCATACTGGTAGCACAAACCTAAGAGAGTTTTTTGCTGTGTTGGGGTGTGATGGGGATGGTAGACTTCCACTCCCATTAAGCCAGCGGCTACCAATTCCTTGAGAACTTCTTCCACAGCACCGCCTCGGAACAGGTAGGCATGGGCCCACACGGGGACAGCACCGCAATTGCGTAATAATGTGATGCCATCAACGATCGAGAATTTTTCGTAATGCACGTAAGCGGGGCCATCATCGCCCAACCAGCGATCGAATGCTTCGGCGGATGTTTTTGCATAACCCGCTTGCACCAGTGCTGTGGCAATATGAGGGCGTCCGGGTGCCATGCCTTCTCCCATTTCGGGCAATTTAATTGGATATCCCAATGCGGCTAAATTGGCTAGCATTTTGGCGGCGCGGCGTTTTCGTCCTTCCAGGCGTTCTGACAGGGCTGGTGCCAGTTGTTCTCGATTTGGGTAAAAACCGAGAATATGCAGAGAGCGATCGTTGTGGACGGTGCTAAGCTCTACACCGGGGACAATTTCTAGGCCGCAGACAGAGGCAGCAGCTATTGCTTCATCCCAACCAGAGAGGGTATCGTGGTCGGTAATTGCCAAGGCTTTCACTCCCGCTTGGGCGGCTTTTTTGACGAGGGCACTTGGAGTGAGGGTGCCATCAGAGTAGGTAGTGTGACAGTGAAGTTCTAACATTCTGGTTAAAGGTAGTCTCGGTGTACGACATCGGGCGAAAAATTTTATTCTAGAAGTTACAAACCTGGATGTATAGCATATCTTCGGTGTTTGAGGTAGCTTGCACCTGACCTCTCACCGGAATAAGGGGACTGTAAGTATGATAGCCAAGATAGGCAGTCTTGCTGCTAAAGTTGGCACAATTAGTTTGGGGGTTGAGAGCGTAACGCCTAGCTCTAAAAACTTTTCGGCAACACTCGTTGCTGCTGCTCTCAAGGCGCTGTACAGGCGAAAGAGCCGAACGCGATCGCGTTACCCTTTGTTTCTGACTGGCTAACGGTAAACATTGACTAATTTACAACAAATTCTGAAACCTGGTAACAGATAACCGATAAATGCAATACCAAATTGGTGGTACTCTCACAAAAAATGCGCCCAGTTATGTGGAGCGGCGAGCTGATTCCGAGCTTTATGAAGCTTTAAAGCAGGGTGAATTTTGCTACGTCCTTAACTCTCGGCAAATGGGCAAATCTTCACTGCTGGTCAGAACCAAGGAGCGTCTCCAACAGGAAGGATTTAAGTGTACCGTTATCGACATGACCGTTGTTGGTGGTGAAAATATCACCCCACTGCAATGGTATAAGGGAATAATTGCCGATCTATGGTCAGGCTTGCATTTATCAAAAAAACTTAACTTTAAAGCTTGGTGGCGCGAACAAGAAGATATTTCTTTACTCCAAATCCTAAGTTTATTCATTG
Source organism: Oscillatoriales cyanobacterium PMM_0008 (assembly GCA_949128025.1). Taxonomy (GTDB): domain Bacteria; phylum Cyanobacteriota; class Cyanobacteriia; order Cyanobacteriales; family Aerosakkonemataceae; genus Argonema. Next base: position 10,434 of record CASBRD010000243.1, read on the forward strand.
AAGAATTACTGCTAGTTCATTTTCCCAACGAGCGAGTGTTTATTTTTCTTGATGAAATTGATAGCATTCTCAGCCTAAATTTTTCTGTAGATGACTTCTTTGCTCTGATTCGGTTTTGCTATAACCAACGAGCAATTAACCCAGCCTACAAGCGAATTACTTTTGCTATTTTTGGAGTAGGTACGCCATCCGATTTAATTCAAGACCCAAATCGCACTCCGTTTAATATTGGTAGAGCCATCCAATTAGCTGGTTTTGATTTGCCCGAAGCTGCGCTACTAGCCCAGGGATTAAAAATCAAAGAAGGGAACGCACAGGCAATTTTTAAAGAAGTTTTAGTTTGGACGGGAGGACAGCCATTTCTCACTCAGAAGCTTTGTAAATCGATCGCGCTTTCCAGCCAAAATACCATGAGTGGAATGCTGACCATTCCGCCGGGAACAGAGGCATACTGGGTGGAAAGCATAGTCAGGTCAAGCATCATCGAGCGCTGGGAATCCCAAGATGAACCGGAACATCTGCGGACAATTCGCGATCGCATCGAACGCAATGGAAAACGCGCCGGAAGAATGCTGGGCATCTACCAGCAAATCTTACAAGGTGTTGAAGTTAAAACAGATGATAGTCGAGAACAAATTGAATTGTTACTCAGTGGTTTGGTTGTCAGGGAGCAGGAATTGCTAAAGGTAAAAAATTCTATCTACGAACAAGTTTTTAACATCAAGTGGGTAGAAAAACAATTAACTTGTTTGCGTCCTTATTCTCAGACATTGGATGCTTGGGTAACATCCAAACAGACTGACAGTTCGCGTCTATTGCGCGGACAAGCTCTAAAAGATGCCCTAGCTTGGGCATTGGGTAAAAGTTTGAGTGACTTAGATTATCAATATTTAGCTGCCAGTCAAGACTTGAGCAAGCAGGAAACTCAAAATGCCCTAGAGTGTCTGGAACAAGCTAATCAAATCCTTTCATCAGCTAGACGGAGAGTTAAGAAAGAACACCTCAAGCACAGAATTCGGCCTGGTTGGACTGGCGTAATTGCTCTATGCGTTGCTAGTTCGATATTCTTGTTCCGTTTGATGGGATTATTGCAGGGAATTGAATGGGATGTTTTAGACCAGTTTTTTCGCTTTCGTCCTTTAGAATCTCCCGATCCGCGTATAGTTATTGTCACTGTTGATGAAACCGATATTACTCAAATCAAACAGTGGCCTATGCCCGATACAATTTTAACTCAAGCAATTAAAAATATAAAAGCTCGCAATCCCAGAGCGATCGGTCTGGATCTGTATCGAGATTTGCCCGTAGAACCCGGTCATCAGGCATTAAAACAACTGTTTGAGTCCACTCCCAATCTGATTGGGATTGAAAAAGTCGTTGGCAATCGGATTCCTCCACCGCCAATCTTAAGTAAGTTGGAACAAGTTGGCTTTGCTGATGTGGTGTTGGATGCGGATGGCAGAATCCGTCGCGGGTTGATGTCGGTTCAACGCCAAGATCGAATTTATTTGAGTTTAGGATTGCAACTTGCCTTAATATATCTGAAAGCGGAAGGGGTAACTGCAAAACAGTTAGACGACTATCGGTTGCAGTTGGGTCGATCTGTGTTAGTACCTTTTGATGGAAATGACGGTGGCTATGTGCGGGCTAATTCTGGTGGGTATCAAATATTGCTGAATTATCGCGGTTCGTTAGAGAATTTCCAGACAATATCTTTCGCCGATGTGCTGAAGAATCGGATTCCGCCAGATTTGATGAAAAATCGCATTATTATCATCGGTACGACTGCTGAAAGCCTCAATGACCTTTTTTATACGCCCTACAGCAGCAGTTTGTTCCGCACGCCTAAGCGTACATCGGGAGTGGCGATTCATGCTAATTTGATCAGCCATATTTTGAGTGCTGCTTTAGATGGGCGACCTTCGATCCGGGTTTGGACTAAACCGCAAGAGTGGCTGTGGATTTTGGCTTGGTCAGCGATCGGTGCATTGTTAAGCTGGAGGTTGAAGCCTTTGCTGATCGCGTTCGGTATCTTTTTAGCAGGTTCGGGGTTATTAGCGATCGCTTACCTGGCTTTCTTGCGGGGGTGGTGGTTACCCGTTGTTGGGCCAATGCTGGGGTTGGTCGGATCTGCGATCGCTTTCGGTATCGTCATCAACAAACGATTAGAACAGCTTCAACTCCGACGAATTCTGGAGTTACTTTTAGAAGAATGCTCTACTTCTCCTACTGCGGGACGTATTGCGATTGAATATCTCAAGCAATCAGAAAGCGATCGCAATCAAGCTTTTATCCAAAAGTGGACGATCGATCGAAATTTACGCTAAAACTCAAGTCAAATGGGTAATAGTCCGCACTTTGCTATAAGTATGTGGGCATAATTAAACGTAAAACTGCCACGATTAGAAACCCGGTTTCTTGGACAATACCTTCGCAATTTCTTTGTAGGTTGGGTTGAGGCACGAAACCCAACAAATGCGTTGGGTTTCGCTTCACTCAACCCAACCTACAAAGAAA
>CASBRD010000244.1 GCA_949128025.1 Oscillatoriales cyanobacterium PMM_0008
CAGCAGATAAAATTGGGTAAAAACAGCGATAATACTACGTATTGCTGTCTCGATCGCTCTTTTCCCTCCCCATCAAACTAAGTTGCAGTTGATAGAGCGATCGGGCCATCAACACCCACTCCTACCTCAACAGATTAGAGAAAACAGGGAAAAGAGCGATCGCATTTCTCCCTCCCCCATCAAACTAAGTTGCTGTAGCTTGTGCGATATCGCACCTTCAACTTTTAACCTTTTCCACTTGCTTTTCAAACGGTTTTTGCAATGCTAACGCCTCTTCAGGAGTGGCAAATTCACCAAAATCAACTGGAAACTCAACAGCTTTCCCTTGGTATATTTTACCCACCAAATTTGTTACCTCAATTGCGATGTGCTGATTGAATCTAAAGAATTTGCAGAAGCGAATGTCGCCACCAACAACCGCAAACGGATCTTGTTTTGGTTTCTCAACCTTGAAATTAAATTCCTCCTGTTTGTCACCTATTGATATTAAAACCCTAAACTCATCAGTTTCTTCGATCGCCTGAATGGAAATTACAGTTGTATTCATTGGTTTCCTTCTAGGTAGATACCGCGTGTAGTCCAATAATTAAGGAATTCTTCTCTTTCCATTTTATATCTAGTCCCTTTCCAAGGATCTCTAATCAATACTCTTTCTGCATCATCAAAACCGTCAACAACAACTAAATGAGCGATCGGATTGCCAAATTCTTTCATTTCTGCCGCCCATGAACCTCTAGCAATTAGCCTGTCAAGTACACTAGATATATCTGCTAGGTCAAATACAAAACCACCCCCACGCCATACTCCTATATTACTCGAATCAAAAGTGTTGAGTACAAGAGCCAGATATGCAACATCTACAGGTACTCCAGTTTCAGCAGCAATTATATAGCGATCGACATTATTAACTCCCCGATCTTTAAGTAGCATTTCCCCACAAGCAGGCCCACAAGATAAATTATCTTGCTGCTGTACAATAGAAGAGTCAAATATCTCATCAATAAACTGCCAATTTCCACCAGCACCCACCAATTCCTGCATTCTCTAATAGCCTCTTGAAATAATTGATAATTACCTTGGATTTATTGAACGGCTGCTGAGGATTGTTCAGAAAAGGGTAACACCCCATCTAAATTCATCAAAAGGGGTGTTTATTCCCTAACATTTTGCCTAATTCAGATTATCCAACCAAACAGTTAAATCTGCTGGCGATGAAAAATCCAACAACGCTTCCGCCAAGTTCTCTAACTGAGAAAGCGATAAAGCGCGAATTCTCTCTTCCGTGCTAGGTGCGATTTCTCCCACCCGCCGTCGAAGTTGACGCATAATCATAGACGATTCTTGTTGGATACCTTGTTGGATACCTTGCTGCAAACCTTGCTGCAAACCTTGCTGCAAACCTTGTTGCAAACCTCGCTGTACGCCTTTTTCGATAATTTGTTGGTAAAACGAAGAATCTTCCATATTATCCTCCCGAAATAGCTGACTAATCAGATTTGGTTTATGCAGTAAACCCGCCATCACCGCCGTACAAACTAATATTTCCCTTCGCTGTGCGGGGTCTTGAATTAATTCTACCTCTGCCGCCACTTGTGCTAACAATTCTCTGGGTGAGTCACTGCGAGTTAGAGGTGCTAGCGGTAGATCGGGGAAACTCTCCAATACGGTAACATCTCGCTTCATCCGCCTTGTCCGAAAAAATTCTAATAAATAAAGAAATTCGCTATCAAATAATCGTTTGTTTAGATGAAATAGGCCGTCAAATTCTGTAGTGTAACCCATGTTTGATTCCTCTTAATGACTATGGTTGCGATCGGCAATCCACCCTACTGCCGAACAATAAGATTAGGATCGGTCTATCTCGCCGTTAGAAAGTTTGCTTTTAAGTAGATAAGTGAGCATATCTCCTCTACCTTTGACATGAATGGTTCCGCGTTCCTCAAAAACATACTGATTTTTTAATATTTCATAAACTTCCTTGGTAACTTGAATGCAATTGGGTATACCTTGAGATTCCATGCGACTTGCTATATTGACGGTATCGCCCCACAGGTCGTAAATAAACTTTTTCAGACCAATTACCCCGGCAACTACTGGCCCGGTATTGATGCCAATTCGGACGCGAAAATCTTGATTAGTTTCGATGTTTACTTTGTTGAGCGCCAGTTGCATATCCAAAGCCATATCTGCGATCGCTTCTACATGATCGGGCCTTGGTATCGGCAGACCCGAAACTACCATGTAAGAATCGCCAATAGTCTTGATCTTTTCCAATCCATGCTTTTCTGCCAGCTCGTCAAACCGCGAGAAAATATTATTGAGCAACTCCACCATTTCCGTAGGCGGTATCTGGGTCGATAGCTGGGTAAAACCAACGATATCAGCAAACAAAACCGTGGCTTCGTTAAACTGTTCTGCTAGAGTTCCTGTAGAGTGTTTTAAGCGATCGGCGATCGACTGCGGCAAGACATTCAGTAGCAGACGTTCCGATTGTTCCTGTTCGACAGTTAGTTGCTGATAAGCTGCTTCCATCAGGCGACGAGCCTTAAACTCAGACCGCTGTAGGCGTTCGTACAAGTAAACTGACAGGTCGCAAACAAAACAAACCCAAAACATATATAAATACAACAAAGCTGAAGTCATCCACGGCGCTGGCATCTGGGCCACCTTACCCAGGAGAAGCTGCACGCCAAAATAGTAGGCAAAAACGCCCAACTGAGAGACAAGGTGCAGCCGCCAGCACACTGGGACGAGGGTAGCCATGCCGAAAAACGCTAGGGGCCAGCTAAGGATATTGGGTTCCAACTTATCGGCGGTGGTTACTATCAGCAGGGGGATTAGGGTGATAGACCAAGAGAAAATCAGGAATATTAAACTTGGGTAACGCCGACCCAAGCGAGTTCTCAGGGATGACAGACACACCAGCAGGCTTAGTTCCGAAGCGATATGCGTTATTAACGCCAAGCGATCGAAATACTCTGGCCTAACGATAAAATTTCTAAATTGCAGGGCGATAAAACTCAAGAAGCCGATGAAGGCAATCCGCAAGCCTAACCGCAGCCGCTTTTGCAGGAACTCCCGCCGCCACGCCTCGTAATCAGCACCTTCCTCCTGAGTCTGTTCTTGGTGCCTCTTCAGCTTCCGAATTAGTGAAGCCAGGAGGGTGTTTCCGAATAATAGTTGCCGCATTATTTTTACTGAACTCAGGCCCATCTGGCTAGTCTTCTCCCTTGAAGACTAGCTTAGTTCACGTCATGCGGATGGGTGAAGTGTCAAGCATTCTGTATGAATTAGAAAGGATGAAGCACAAAGGGAGTTCCATCTTCGCGATTCATGTCCTTTGAGCCGTTCGTATTCTGAAGCGAGTGTGCCGGTTGGCTAAGTGTCCACCATGAGGCGCAGAAGCATCTTGAGCAGGAGAAAGATGCGATCGGGCCGCAGCCACTCAAAAGCTTATCCATCAAGGATTATTCAAAACCTGCCACCCCAGCCGGTTTTCGAGGCTTTAGCAGTCACCTGAGAGAGTGACACACAAGCCCACAAAAAGCAAACCAGAATTTTTTATTTTGAATATAGAGAACGAGAACATTTAAAAGAGGGCATCAAACTTATGCAGAAAGATATTAACCCACAAATGATGGCTATTGTTAATGATTTAGATGCTTTGATAACAGAAATTGACGAAAACCCCTGCCTCTCTTCTTGGGTAGTTCGTTTAGTACTCAAATCGATCAAGGATAAAGCACGAAACACGGTTACCGAGGCTGCGCCTCAACCAGTATCTGCGAATTTTGTGCCTCATCTCGAAGCTTTGGACAACTCATCTACTATTGGTAAAAGACGAGCTAGAGTTTTATCGTAATGTTGCCAAACTGATTAAACAGCGACTGGTTGGTGAAACTGCTCCGGCATTCCGTTACGTCGATACAGGTAGTTTAGCCGTCATCGGACGAAATGCTGCTGTTGTAGACTTGGGTTATGTTAAGTTATCGGGTTTCTTAGCTTGGCCGATCTGGGTATTTGTCCACATTTACTATCTCATCGAATTTGACAACAAATTAGTGGTGATGATTCAGTGGGCTTGGAACTATTTCACGCGCCAACGTGGAGCCCGTTTGATTACAGGTGATGAATCGCTGGGGATGATTGAAGTTGATGCTAACGGTGATTATTCCGTACCTGTAAAAAGTAAATCGCCAGTCGAAGTTTAGTCAATTTCATCATCATCGGGTAACTTTTCCATCTCCTCGGCAATCAGCCTCTGAAAATCGTCTCCACAATGAGTATTTAGATGAATCGCCACAGCCAGAAGTTCAGCCAGAATTTCGGCTTGTTGCGTATAACTCAGGTTAGGTAACTGGAGTTGGTTGATTAATGCTTGGACGTTAGTGCATTCTGCACCCAACTCGGCAATCAAAGTTCTCAGAGTGGGGTTGGTGATAGGAATTGGGCGGTCTTTAATTTGCATGGTTATTTTCCCAATCGTTTACGGGCTTGTTGAATCCCCTTCTCGAAGTACACCCCAGAAACCCGGTTTCTTTGTACCTCATATTATGTCCTTACGCATCGGTTACCTAAAAAAATCGGGCGATTATTCTTATCTGCGTTAATCTGCGTTCATCTGTCTACCCTACGGGAAGGCGAAGCGCCTACATCTGCGGTAAAAATTTAACCAACGATGACAACAGACAATTTGACGATCTCATTTACTAACGATGCAACCGGACACGATATCACACACCTAAAAAGCGCTGTAAACCAAATTTTGCATTTTAAGTACCGCCGGAATCAAATACTGTGTCAGCGTAAAGGCATCAACTCCTAACTCAGTTCGTTCCTTGGCGGCTAAAATTCCGGCTTGAGCGTGCCACATTGCAGCTGCTGCTACTAGACTTTCTACGGGCAGTTGCTGTGAGTTTGCCTGGGCTAAAAGTCCGCTCAATAGCCCAGTCAGGACATCTCCACTGCCACCACGTGCGAGGGCTGGCGTGCTTTCGGAAACAATCCATACTGAACCGGAAGGGTTGGCAATTGCTGTCCTTGCACCTTTTAACAACACCACAGCACCACTCAAGCGAGACGCCTCTCGAACCGCGCTTACCCTGTCTGTTGTGGGATCTGGTGCATCTGGAAATAGACGCTTGAACTCACCTGCATGGGGCGTCAGGACGGTGATTGCCTGCCGCTTTGATAGCTTGGGGATGGTTCCCATTTGGGCGAGGATATTTAAGCCGTCGGCGTCTAAAAGTAGGGGAAGTTCGCTTTCTAACACCGCTTGGACAACTGGCCTAGCATCTTTTGTCAAACCGGGGCCACAAGCGATCGCACTATACGACCCCAAATCAATTTCTTCTGGCAGCTGGGAAATCGCACCGCTTTCCGTCTCTGGACAACCAATAATTAGTGCTTCCGGCAGATGAGATACTAACAGGGATTTCAGAGATTCTGGTACGGCAATTGAGAGCATCCCCACACCACTCGCTCTTGCTCCCAAACCACTTAAAATCGCTCCTCCAGCATACTTCCGGGAACCGCAAATGAGTAGCAAATGCCCCATTTTATACTTATGGGTTACGGGCGGACGGGATAGGGGCAAATGTGCGATCGCAAATGCTTCCGTCACGCGCTGTATTTCAGCCGTTTCACCGAGTACCGCCGAGATATCCGCCAGCGGAATATCAAAATCAATCAATTCAGCTTTGCCAACATATTCTAACGCTCGATCTTGTAATAATCCTTGCTTCCACAAACCCAAGCAAAGAGTATGAGTGGCACGAATAGCTGTTCCCAGCACCTCACCCGTATCCGTGTGCAAACCAGAAGGCAAATCGATGCTAATAATTGGTTTAGACAACTGATTGATTCGATCGATCGCAGCAGCAACAGGATCGGTAATAGCCCTTTCCAACCCAAATCCAAATAACCCATCAATTATAAGATCGCAATCTGATAACAGGGAAATTTCTTCAACAAATGGAATGCCTAAACTATTAGCATACTGAGCGTGTTGGGCTGTCAATTCCTTTAGTTTGCTAAAAGGATGATAGATAACAATCTCATAACCCTGGAAATGCAACTCGCGGGCAACTACCAACGCATCCCCACCATTGTGACCCGGCCCCACCAGAATGCCTACTCTTGACGATTTTGGATGATTGGAAATTAGGGATTGGTAATTGGGGATTCTTTTTTCTCCCCCACTCTCCCACTCCCTGCTGATGCGACGGATAATCAAACTTGCCACCTTTTCCATC
>CASBRD010000245.1 GCA_949128025.1 Oscillatoriales cyanobacterium PMM_0008
CCTCTGGAGAGAATGACCTCTGCTTGGTTGGGGCGACTCAATTAAGTAAGCCGACTCGTAGAAAGAGGAAGCCTAAAGAGCAATCTTTGGAATCCCCCGCTATATTCGGTACTCCGACTCTTCGGTGGGAGGATGTCAATATTGCATCTCTGTTAAGGAGGATAGCTTACCTGAATATTAGTACCAGGGAACTTTGGTTTCTGCATTAAACCGGATAGATGTCGCCAATACATCTTGTGAAAGCTTTTCCCACTTTTTATCACCCAAAGATGAGAGAATGTTAGCTACTATATCTACAAATCGGATTGCATTATTTATCTGATAATAAGTCAGGTAATCTCCGACAGATTTGGAACCATTAAGTGCCAGTCCTGTAGCACCCGCACCGATACCAAAAACGATCGGGCCAGAATCGCCATCTGGCTTAATATTAGCATGAGGAGGATATTCCCTGAAACCAGAAACAATGAGAAAATTTTTATAGTAATGCTGTTTGTAATTATGCCAAAGTTCTCTTGTCTGTTTGGGAGCAAAATCACCCATGTATTTGGCTGTCCAGGACAATGCACAACCACGTGGGTATTTGGAATATTTTTCAACTCCGGTAAGTTCGGAATAAGGGAGTTTTGTTTTCGGTTCATTTCCTTTGGTTTCCATATATTCTAGCCATTGCTTGATTGGCATTTGACTGATTTGCGTGTTGTTGTTTCGATCGAATAAATACAATGAATATAATGTAACTGCATTGTCGGCTGGCCACCTGTCTTGAGCTTTTTCGTAAGACCTGATATTATGCTGCGGTTCGCTGATAATTTTCTGGGCAAGGTGTTGGGAGATGGTGCGATTGAGTGGCAAATATTTGCGATAGCCTGACAATCTTTGATAAGCTCCTAAAATTACATTAAAATGGCTCAAGTATAATCCTTCTTCACCCCAATCAGAAACTTTGTTAATATCCCGGTAAGGTGAAATATCTGGGTGAAGGGCGATTTTGATGGCATTCTCTAATAAAGGAATAATTTCTGACTGCTTATCTGGTTTTTGAATCCCATAACTAACCAATCCTTCTGTCAGATAAGAAAGAGCAATAATGCCTTTACTACGTGACAAACCAACTTGGTTTAAGCCAGTGAAAGGTTGATTTAAAAAACCTTTAAGTTGAAGGTAATGGCTGTTTGCCTGCATTCCGCTGAAATCATACAGCCAAATGCTAGTTTGAGTGAGGATAAATAATCCAGTTATGGCAAATAGGATGAATTTGGTTTTTTTGTAGCGCTTTTTCAGCCACAAGGCTAAACCAAGAGGAATGGCTGAACCAAAGATGAGCAAAATCAACAATGCAATAACACTCATAGGGATTTTCATGTCCGGTAGCATCGGTTACCTAAAAAATTCCTGTGATTATTCTTATCTGCGTTCATCTGCGTTCATCTGTCTTCATCTGCGGTAAAAATGTAACCAACGATGACAACAGACAATTTGACGATATCACCTAAATTAAGTTGAGTGTTTTTTTCAGCCAATTCAGTAAAAATGTAACCAACGATGACAACAGACAATTTGACGATATCACTCATGTACTAACGATGCAACCAGACAAGATATTATTTCTACGTTACAGGCGCGATCGATCGCGCGATCGACTGGCACCGATATTAACGAGGTATCGCAGGAGACTTGATACTTACGTTGGCAGCGCACCTTCTTGACAGTCAACCACGGCGCTTTCTTTACCAAATCTACTGGTATCAAACTTTCGGCGGTCGGATCTTCGCAACTCCACTTAACCCATTTCTCCGGTTTACCCTCCAAATTATCTCCAAAACGCAGCGCATCCAATTCGGCTTTTCGCAATTTGATTTCCAGACGCTTCTGGCGTAGCTTGATTCCTAAGTATTCACACTCAGGAATGTGCAAATACACATCTTCCCGTTCTTCTGGCGGATGGTGATGTTCGCCTAGCGCATCGGTATTGAACCAATCTTGGATCTCTGCTGGTAGCGTACCGGAATAAAACCATCGGATTTCGGTAGTCGTCAACATAGATTTTTAGTTTTTGGTAATTAGTAATCGATCGTAGGTGATGGAAATGAAAAATTAAGGATGAAAATTTTTCTCCTCCTCTTCTCCCCTCCCCGTGCGACGGGGAGGGGTTGGGGGTGGGGTTGCTCCTCTGCGCCTAGAGTCCTCCTCTTCTATGGTGATGTAGGTCAACGGCGATCGCGTCTGATAAATGAGAAAATATAATCGCACTGGCAAGGGAAATATCTAGAGATGCTCAAACGAATCGCAGCGGTACTTTTAGTCATGCTTAGCTTGACTCTGACGGGTTGCCTTGGAGGGGTGGTTGGGTTGAAAAGCTATATTGATAGCATCGACGGTTACCAGTTCCTCTATCCTAATGGCTGGATTCCATACAATGCCTCAAATGGCCCGGATGTGGTACTTCACGATTTGATTGAGCAAAGCGAGAACGTCAGCGTAATGATCAGTCCACTTGAGACGAGCAAAACTCTCAAGGATCTGGGCACTCCTGGTGAGGTAGGATACAAACTGTCAAAAAGTGCGATCGCGCCTTCCGGATCTGGACGCGAAGCAGAATTGGTGAATGCCGAGGCGCGAGAAGGCGGTGGTAAAATTTATTACCTTTTGGAATATATCGTCAAATTGCCAACCCAGTCACGGCATAATTTAGCCAGCGTTGTCATCAGTCGCGGCAAACTCTACACTTTTAACGTATCCACTACAGAAAAGCGCTGGGCAAAAGTGAAGAATCAGTTCCAGCAAATCATTGATTCGTTCTCTGTCTATTAAATTGGTCATTAGTCAGTGGTCAATGGTCAGTGGTCAGTTGTCAGTGGTCAATGGTCAGTGGTCATTGGTCAATGGTCATTGGTCAATGGTGATGAGAAACTAACCAAGGACTTCTGACTTTTGACAAGTAAAAAATAACAACGAAGAACTGACAATTGAAAACTGACAACAGAATGGTCAATCCAAAATTGGTATTAGCTTCTGCCTCGCCTGCCCGCCGTCGCCTGTTGCAAACTGCTGGGATCGAACCAGTGGTCTGTCCAAGTGACTTTGATGAGTCCCAAGTCGATCTCAGCGATCCGGTAGAACTGGTGCAAACGTTAGCGCAGCGGAAGGCTGAAACTGTGGCACCTCAATTTGCTGATGCGCTAGTGTTAGGTTGTGATTCGGTTTTGTCGATCGCAGGCGAGATTCACGGGAAACCAGCTGACGCCTCGGAAGCGATCGCACGTTGGCAAATGATGCGCGGTGGTGTAGGCGACCTCTACACTGGTCATACTTTAATTGACCGAAAGCAGGGCAAAACCTTAGTGCGATGTCAGGTGACGCGGGTTTACTTTGCCAATGTAAGCGATCGCCAAATTGAAGCCTACGTTGGTAGCGGCGAACCTTTGAACTGCGCTGGCTGCTTCGCCCTTGAAGGCAAAGGAAGTCTGTTCATTGAGAAAATCGAAGGCTGTCACTCCAACGTCATCGGTCTGAGTATGCCCCTGCTGCGGGAGATGCTGGACGAATTAGGGTACGATGTCACAGACTTCTGGCAGTCGCCTGAGTAAAATAAGTTATGAGCCAAAGCACGCAAAAGCAACAGGCGATCGATATCCTGCTGGAAGAAGTTTTGCAGCAGAGTATGTTTACTCATTGACTTTGGGGAAGACTAACGAGTAGATCCATCAAAACTAAAGCCCAAGGCTGAGCCATACCCTCAGCAAAAGCGATCTAAAGCTTAATGCGGCTGATTTTTGTCCATTCACTTATACCTGCTTCAGCTTATGACTAAACCTAAATCTAGAAGCTCATCCAGGTTGGCGCAAATTCAATCAGATAGTATTTTTGATGAACTCCCACCACCTGCTAGAAAATGGGCAGAAAGTTTGCCTTGGGAAGAACGCCGTTATGTTTTGTCCTTGTGTCATCTCCTCTGTGCATCTGCCCCAAAAATGCAAGCGGATTTTTTAGACGAATATACGGCTGATGGCTTAGTTTGGCGAATGCTGCAAGACAGAGATACTCAACACCGAGTTCAAAAATATTTAAGAAGATTTAACTTGAAAACAGAGTTAAATAAAGCAGTTTTAAAACCCTATGTCAGGCAGTTTTTTATACATTCATCTCAAGATTTACGAGAACAGCCTAATCTGTATTTAGAATCTGCTTTAAGATTGGTGATTAATCCCCAAGAAAAAAATAGCCTTTTTAATTATATTTTAGGCTTTGAACTGCTTAAAATGATATTCCAAATGAGTTGGGCGCAGCAAGAAAGATTATCTGACTTACAAAAATTCCCAGCAAGTTTTATTAAAACCTATATCAAGCCAATTCAAAATGCACACAAACTCAACGGCATAGTTACTCCCAAACACGAAAGAGTTTTTTTTGAAAAACATGATTATTTTGTCCAAGAGCCTAACATAGCAGAAGGCAAAGTAATTGAGCTAGTTATGGGCACTTTTTCCACAAAGGCCGTAAGTGATTTTGGGTTTTCAATAATTCGTCATCCCCAATCTTTAGAGTTTGACTATGAATATATTTTTCAGCCGGAACAAGAGGGAATTTTCACCCAAAATCTTGAAGTGATTAATATTTAGGGAAAATTTCATGGTACAGTACAATTCATTGTTAGATCTGTCAGATGAAATAGAACTACTTGAATCTGACGAAACCCCAGTGGACAACGAACTCCAAAATTTACTACCCAACCTGCTGCTGGCAATTTTGGCTTTAATTTGGCCCGATCGTCAAGATTGGTTTTTTGGCGTAGACATGGGGATTTACTCCCGGAAAGATCGACCGGCGATCGTTCCTGACGGGTTTCTTAGTTTAGGCGTAGAGCGTTTTGTTGGCCAAAACGGACGTTTAAGTTATATCCTGTCGCGAGAAAACGGTATAGTGCCAATTTTAGCGCTGGAAGTAGTTTTTCAAACCTACAGAGACGAATACGAACAGAAGAAAATAGATTATGCCGAACTGGGTGTTTTGTATTACGTAATTTACGATGCAGGCCGTTATCATAGCAGCCAAGGAGATGCTTTTGAAGTATATCGTTTAGTCAATGGCGTTTATGAAAGGCAACCTGGGGAGCCAGTTTGGATGCCTGAGATAGGCTTAGGAATTGGCAGAGCAACTGGAACCTACAAAGGATGGACGCGAGAGTGGCTCTATTGGTATGACGAACAGGGAAATAGGTTTTCCACTTCCGATGAGCTTCTAGAGCGGGAACGGCAGCTAAGAGAGGATTTGCTGGCCAAGTTAAAGGAAAAAGGAATCGATCCCGATCGGCTTTAATATTTCTGTACGAGTGCCTTTCCCTAATTTAACGCAAGTTGCTAGTCATAAGATTAAGGCTCGTTGTAGGTACGTAGTTGCGCTTTAGCGCTAAAGCGCAACTACGTACTTAATTACTCATTGCCAACATTCAATTTGTGTGCAGTCCGAAGAATTTGTCCAGCTAAAATCGCCGCACCAAAACCATTGTCGATATTGACAACAGCTACTCCCGCAGCACAAGAATTGAGCATTGTCAACAGAGGAGCGAGGCCACCAAAACTCGCGCCGTAGCCTACACTGGTGGGAACTGCGATCGTCGGAGAATCGGCCAAACCAGCCACCACGCTAGGTAAAGCGCCTTCCATACCAGCGACGACGATGAGGACGTTGCATTCAGCAATGACGTGGCGGTTACTCAGCAAGCGGTGGATACCGGAAACGCCGACATCCCAGAGGCGTTGCACCCGGAAGCCGGATAATTCGGCTGTCACAGATGCCTCTTCTGCGACTGGTAAATCGGCTGTTCCCGCTGAGAGAATGCCGATGATACCGGAGTGCTGAGGTTCTAAGGTGGGTGGGGAAATGGCGCAAATTCGTGCTGTAGAAAAGTATTGCAAATCGGGAATCTTTTCTTGCAGTTGAGCATAAACTGCCGGTTCGATGCGCGTCGCCATCACGACTGGATTGTGGTGGCGCATCACCTCTATAATTTGTGCAATCTGATCGGGAGTTTTACCGAGTCCCCAAATCACTTCTGGAAAACCAGTACGCAGGCGACGGTGATGATCGATACGAGCGAAATCTCCAACAGGCTCAAAGTCAAAGTGCTTTAGTTTGTCGAGGGCTACGTCTGGGCTAACTTCACCCGCAGCGACGGCTTGCAGCAGATTACGTAAAATTTCAGGTTGGGTCACGGGATATATTTTAGGCTTTCTTATCTACTATCTTAAGTTCCGTGCGATCGCTTCGGGAAGCAGTCATAAGCTGTCGCGCATCTAAGTTGTATAAATGGGGCGGGCAAGATGCCCACTCCACAAGAGTTTCACAAATTGCGACCCTAAGCTTTCGCGCATCTAAATTGTATAAATGGGGCGGGCAAGATGCCCACTCCACAAGAGTTTCACAAATTGCGACCCTAAAAAATAGATGCGCCACAGCTTATCACTCTCCAGAAATCTGCCTAACTTCTTCCACAGTCAAACTAAGGGCTGAAGCTACCTGCTCCACACTCAACCCCATAGCCAACAACCGGGGGATAGAATCCCTTCGTGCTTGTTCGCTAGAGGCGAGTGTCTGTTCTGCACTTTCGGCTCTTTGCCGCTCTTGTTCAGCCCTTTGCCGTTCTTGTTCGGCCTTTTGCCGCTCTTGTTCGGCCCGTAAACTTTCGAGTTCGGCTCTTTCAGCACCAGTCAGCAACAAATTGCCTTGGAGATCCCACCATCTCAACCACAGAAAGTTTTGGTTTTGATAGTTTCCGTGCCACAGTCCCAATTCTACACCCAAGTGCGCGATCGGATAATGACCCCGTTCGTTCGGAGACATTTTCTCAAAAAAACCGTTGACAAGGTTGTGGACTTCTAAATTGCCGTTGGCGACTTCATAGATGCCGTAGTAGGGAACTCGCACGATGCGTTCGTACACCCAAAACTTCCCCGGCCTGGTGACTTCATTACCAGAATAAGATAAAGATGTGCGATCGCGTTCTTCTGTACCATCCCCACTAGCAAACTCCAAAATAATTAATGGCGCTACGAATTCCCGCCACAGTGAGTAGGAACGTCGATATTGACCATCCAGCAGCGGCGGTACATTCGGTACGTAGAACCAATCTGGCGCTTCTGCGCCTTTTTCTGGAGGCTCAGTTTCCCGCCAATAAATGCCGCAATCTTGTCCAATTGCGTAATTTCCGTCAGGATGCAGTTGTTGTAAAACCTGGCCTAAAGAATCTGTCAGAATAATACTTTGGGGATGCTCCTGAAAATTTTTCACAAAAGTACCATCTTCCTCCGGTAATTGCGTGTGGTCGGGAAAAGGAGGAGGCAATTCGATTCGAGTGGATATCTCAGTCATAGGGCAGCTACCTTAACCCTTAATCTTTCCCTATTTTATCATAAATTTCAGTTAAATATGGGATGAGATCAAGTCCGGTGGCATCGTTAGTACATGAGTGAGTTCATCAAATTCTCTATTGTCATCGTTGGTTAAATTTTTACCGCAGATGAAGACAGATGAACGCAGATTAACGCAGATAGGAATGATCGCACGAATTTTTTGGGTAACCGATGCGTAATACCAAATCCGGGTTTGTTACCCCCTTTAATTTTTGGCCTAAACATTGTAGAGACGTTTCATGTCTCTACAGCCGCTCGACATAAAGGGGGTAATGGTAGCGGAGGCATTAGCAAATCTGAAATCTGAGATCTGAAATCTGAAATTATTTTACTTGTCTACAATTTTAAGTTCCTGGATGTTCCACAGTCCCCAACTAGGTAAGCCGGTGTATTTGAGTCCAGAAACGCGATCGCGCACCGCCATCAAAGCAGTTTCATTAACTAAGTGAATCACGGGCAACTGTGACTGAACAATCCGCTGAAATTCACCATAAATAGCTTTGCGCTTAGTTTCGTCAAATTCCCGCGCACCTTCGGCAAAAAGGCGATCGATTTCTAACTCCCAATCAAGAGGTTGCCAACCATTAATAGCAGGCTGACCCGGTTGAGGTGCCAAGTTAAATGAGTGCGAACCTCCTTTGCTAGTCCATAGATTTGCTAAACCATGCGGATCAATTCCACCTGTAAAGCCAATCATGTGAACTTCCCAATCTCGCGAACTTAAAATTCTTTCAATTAGCGTATTAAAGTTAATCGGGTTGAAATCAACTTGAATGCCAATTTTGCTCAGATCGTCTTTAATTTGAACACCAATAGCTTCGCGAATTTTGTTACCGGAATTGGTCAGCAGAGTAAAACGCACTCGATTGCCATCAGCATCCAGGAGTTGTGCGCGATCGTTGTACTTAAATCCTGCACCTAACAGCAATTCTTTGGCTTCTTGAAGATTATAATTATAAACTTTCAAGCCATCTTTAAAGTAAAAAGGACTTTGTACAGAAATTGGTGAATTTTGCAGTTCGCCAATGCCCCGAAAAATGTTGTCGCGCATTTTCTCGCGATCGATCGCATAAGCAACAGCCCGTCGAAATGCTAGATTATTGAACCAACGAGACTTAATTGGATCTACAAAAGGGCGATTATTTTTATCCCTTGCCTTACTAAGATTAAACGTAATATAAGTCGTGCCAGACCAAGGGCCGCCGTTGTAAACTTTAAATTTGCCTCTCTTTTCTTCTTTTTTCAGTAATGAAAAATATTCAGGACGTAACGGACGTACATCTCCCATTACATCCAAATCCGCAGATCGAAAACTGAGCAACTGCGTGTCAGTATTTTCAATAAACTGCCAAATAATCCGCTCAATATAAGGTAGTTGATTACCTTCTCGATCTCGTCGCCAGTAGTAGGGATTGCGGCGAAATACCAAACGTTCGCCACTTTTGAAACTCTCAATCTTGTAGGGCCCATTCACCACAATTTTAGTTGGATCGCTATCCGTTCCCCAAGTAGATAGAAACCGAAGATTTCCGTCCGAACCCTTAGTTTGCACGGATTTTTGTAAGATATGCTTGGGCAAAATTGCAATGCCCTCTGGCCCAGCAACGGCTCGCAACAGCGGGGCAAAAGGCTCTGGTAAAATGAATTCTACACGCAGAATATCAATTTTACGAACCTTTGGAAAAGTACCGCTAGCACCAATTTTGAGAGTATCTTTAGCATCTGTGGGAATATTCTTGTTAAAGATAACATCTTCATAAGTGAAAACCACATCATCTGCCGTCAGCGGTTCGCCGTCCGACCATTTCAATCCTTCTCGCAGCGTAAAAACAACCCGCTTTTTGTCCTCAGAAATTTCCCAAGACTCAGCCAAAGCTGGCTCAACGTCACCCGTGATGGCGTTTTCGCGAGTCAACATATCAAAAGCAAACAGAAAAATGCTGGGAAACTCTTGATTGAGCGCAGGATTAAAAGTCTTGGGGTCGGTAAGCGTAGTTAGCACCAGTTGCGAGACTTGTGCAGCATTGGTTTTAAACTGGGTAGGACGACAGCTGGTGAGGGAAAACTGACAAGTTAGCGCTAGAGTCAACGCTAGAGTTAACGCCAGTAAAATCGATCTTGTGTCTTTAAGCATGGGTGTTTATAGTAGGGGTAGAACATATGAGTGCGATCGCTGCAAGTTTAAGCACCAATAAGTTTCAGCCAATCCTGGATGAACAAAATCTTAAACGAATCAAAAAATAAATAACCACCCCAACAATAAATAACTTTCCTTACAGAATTGAGCTTGTTGGGGACTATTTGGTATTTGAACTATGTTTACGAGTTTTTTATAGCTAGGACTTACGCAACTGGCACATAGAGTAGGGTGCGTCAGAGGCTGAAACCCTTATTATATCAATGTATAACTTCGTCTGACACACCCTACAAGTTGATTTAAGTGTGACAGTTGCGTAAGTCCTGATAGCGATTAATCTTCTATCAATTTGAACTCGTATACATTCCAGCGGTAGTCTCCAAGAGCAGAGTAACTGACTCCTTGAATGTTATTGCGAACCGCCGCCAAAGCAAGCGGGTTGACTAAGTGAATAAATGGCAGATATTCTTGCGCTAGCCGTTGTGTTTCTCCATAGATAGCTTTGCGCTTAGCGTCATCTAATTCCCGTGCCGCCTGAATGTAAAGATCGCCGATTTTTTTCTCCCAATCTGCAACTTCCCTCCCTTCAATAGGTGTTTGTCCCGATTGTGGTTTTTGATTAAAACTGTGCAATCCGCCGTCAGGAGACCAGATATTAAAACCGCCGTGCGGTTCAGTACCTCCGGTAAAAGCGAGTAAATGACATTCCCACTCTAGGCTGTTGGAAAGTTTGTCTACAAGTGTGCCGAAGTCAAGGGGAGTAAGATCGACTTGGATGCCGATTTTATCTAAATCTCCTTTAATCTGGGAACCGATAGTGTCTCTACCGCTAGTAGAGGGCGATAACAGCGAGAAGCGCACCCGGTTGCCATCAGCATCTAGCAGCTGGTTTTTGTTGTTGTACTTGAATCCCGCTCCTAGTAGTAATTCCTTGGCTTTTTCTGGATTGTAATCGTAGGTTTTTAGACCTTCTTTGGGTGAAAGGTAGTAGGGACTTTGCACGGAAATCGGTGAGTTTTGCGGTTCGCCCAGTCCTCGATAAATGTTGTTGATCATGGTTTGGCGATCGAGTCCGTAGGCAATTGCTTGCCTAAATGCCACTGTGTTGAACCAGCGAGATTTAATCGGATTGACGAGAGGTTTTCCGTTTCTTTTACCTTTGTTTAGATTAAAGGAAATAAAACTTGTTCCACTGTCTGGCCCAGCATTTTGAATGGTAAAATTTCCCCGCTTTTCTTCGCGCTTGAGTAACTGAAAACTTGTCGGGCCGATTTCGAGAATATCCAATCCTCCAGAGCGAAATTGTATTAAAGCAGTATCGGGCGAATCCACAATTTGCCAAATAATACGTTCGATGTATGGCTGAGAATTACCTTGATTATCCCGACGCCAGTAATAAGGATTGCGCCGAAATGTGACGCGCTGAGTTGCTTTGTAACTTTCTAGCTTGTAGGGGCCATTGCTAATAATTTTTTGTGGGTCTGTGTCTGTTCCCCAAGTGGAAAGAAAGCGAGGTTTACCATCTTTATCTTTAGCTATTATTGATTGCTGTAGGGCGTGTTTTGGTAGGATTGGCGAACCTCCAGCAGATCTAAGTAAGGGGGCAAAGGGTTCCGGTACTGTAAATTCTATTCGGCGATCATCTAATTTTTTTACTGTCGGTAAGGCGCGACTTTCTCCTATTCGCAAACTATCTCTGACATCTGTAGGAATTTTATCATTTAAATAGATATCATTGAAGGTAAAAACAACATCATCAGCGGTAAGCGGTTTTCCATCAGACCATTTCAGTCCTTTTCGCAGGGTAAAGATAATCTGCTTTTTGTCCTCAGAAATTTCCCAATATTCAGCGAGGGCTGGCTCAATTTCCCCTGTTTTGCCACTTTCACCAATCAGTCCCTCGTAAATAAAATTAAAAACGTTTGGCGACTCTTGGCTGAGGGGATAGTTAAAAGTTTTTGGCTCGGTGGAGAGGCGGACTACCAGCTGGGACACCTGCTGAGCAGTCGCTGTTTTAAATTGGGCTGGGTTGCAGCTGGTGAGTGCGATCGCACTTATCGCCGCCAGTAAAACTACAAACCAACGACACCGAGTAACGATCGAGAAAGTATTAGTAGAGATCATATTGTAATGTAACGCTTGCTTTTTCACATAATCGGTCATATTATGAGCAGCCCAGGATAATCTTGGGAATTGTTTAGGCTATTTCTGTTCTGTTTTGAGTTCCTGAAGGTTCCAGAGCAACCCCCCAAGCCCGGAGTACTTCACGCCTTGGATGTTATTGCGTACCGCAGCTAGAGAAAGCGGATTTACTAAATAAATAAAAGGCAAATACTCTTGACTTAGACGTTGCGTTTCAGCATAAATGGCTTGGCGTTTTGCTTCGTCTAACTCCTTTGCCCCTTCGATGTAGAGACGACCAATTTGCGCTTCCCAATCAGCAACCTCTCGACCAATAATGGGAGGTTGGTTCGGTTGTGGTTTTTGATTGAAAACGTGCAATCCCCCATCAGGAGCCCAGACATTTGCGCCATCATTCGGCTCAACTCCTCCAGTAAAGCCTCCAAAATAACTTTCCCAATCAAAGTTGTTACCGAGTTTTTCTCCCAACGTACCGAAGTCAATCAAAGTGAAATCTACTTGAATGCCAATTTTGCTCATATCTTGCTTAATTTGGGCTCCCACTGCTTCAGTGGTTCTACCGCCACTACTGCCTAGCAGCGTGAAGCGGACTCGATTACCGTCAGCATCGAGTAGTTGACCTCGATCGTTATATTTGAATCCGGCTCCTAATAATAATTTCTTGGCTTTTTCTGGATTGTAATCATAAACTTTTAACCCTTCTTGGGGAGAAAGGTAGTACGGACTTTGCACGGAAATCGGGGAATTTTGCGTTTTACCTATGCCTCGAAAAATGTTGTCGATCAAGGTTTTCCGATCGATCGCATAGGCAACTGCTTGCCTAAATTCCACCGTATTAAACCAACGAGATTTGATTGGATTTACAAGTGGAGTTCCGTCCTTTTTCCTACCTTTATTAAGATTGAAGGCAATAAAACTCGTGCCGGATGAAGGCCCGCCATCATAAATAGTGAAATCACCCCGCTTTTCTTCACGTTTGAGCAAGGAAAAGGTTAGCGGAGAAACGCCAAGCATATCCAGCCCCCCAGAGCGAAATTGCAGTAATGCTGTATCGGTGTTTTCCACAATTTGCCAGATGAAACGTTCAATGTAAGGCATCGGATTTCCTTGTGTATCTTTGCGCCAATAGTAGGGGTTTCGCTCGAATACAACTCGCTCGTTAGTCTGGTAACTAGCCATGCGATAAGGGCCATTAACAATAATTTTGTCTGGATCTGTATCTACACCCCACATGGAAATAAACTTCGGTTTGCCCTCTGAGTCAAGAGTTTTGACGGATTCTCTCAAGCTATGAGCTGGCATAATTGCTAATCCGGTGGTGCGTAAGAATGGGGCAAATGGTTCTGGTATAGTAAACTCAACTCGACGAGTATCAAGTTTTCGTACTTTGGGTAGGGCGCGACTTGCTCCTATTTGGAGGATGTCTCTGACATCGGTGGAAATTTTTTCGTTGAGGTAGATATCGTTGTAGGTAAAAACAACGTCGTCTGCTGTCAGCGGCTCACCATCTGACCACTTCAGCCCCTCGCGCAGGGTAAAAACAATTCGCAGTTTGTCCGCAGAAATTTGCCAGGATTCGGCTAGAGCGGGCTCAATTGCTCCCGTGACGCCGTTTTCACCAATTAGCCCCTCGTAAATGAAACCAAAAACATTCGGGGATGCTTGGTTGAGGGCGTAGTTGAAGGTTTTTGGATCGCCCAGGGTACTGGCAACTAATTGGGGTACTTGGGCGGCTTGACTTTTGAATTGAGTTGGGTTACAGGATGAAAGTGCGATCGCGCTTATCGCCGCCAAGCTTACCGCCAACCACCGTCGCCAATTAGCAATAATAATATCAAAAATTCTCATCATTATTTTATATACAATAAATTGCCAACTTTACTGCGATCGTAACCAACCCAGGAAGTC
>CASBRD010000246.1 GCA_949128025.1 Oscillatoriales cyanobacterium PMM_0008
TGGGGTTATCAAAAACCGGATGGAGAGCAATTTCAAATCGTAATTCCACATAACATGGATATTACTGGCTATCCTGTTTCTATGAGTTTTATGTTGGAAACTTTAGCTAGTATTTATGATGCTTCTCAACTAGATATTTTAGAATCTATCCTATAATTTCCAGGTAGCCAAACGGCATTATCAGATCGACGGCGAGTTTTGACTTAGGGGATAGATAATGAAAGCTAAACTTTATGATACCATTCAAACCCTAGTTGATATTCATGCAGACTTTGACCACCGCGATCGCATAATTCTCAAAGGTACAGAAGGAGCGATCGTTGAATGTTACGAAAATCCAGAATTATATGCAGTCGATCTAGCTATTCCTAACAACAAACTGGTAGGCGGATTTGAGTATGAAAATGTCATGCTTGAGCCCACACAATTTACAATCCTATTAGCTTCTGTAGAGTTAGGCAAAAGATACACTGGATCGGCTGTTTGACTTGTCGAAAAATTCCAGAATCGCGATCGCTCTCAAATCACAACTTCATTAATGCTAATCCCAAATCTTAAAATAGTCTAATTCTGTCTGAAACAAAAACTTATGCCCTATAGTCAATTCACCACCATCACCAAAGTTAAAGAAGCCTTCAATTTAACCACAGTAGAAGGAATCAGATTTCTCCCTGAAATTGCCCCCATCCCACCCAGTCTCACCCTTTCGGCAACTCTGGAAGAAACTCTACCACTTGCTGTAGCTACAGGAAGCGAAAAAGCCAGATCCGAGCTAATTATTAGCCCCGTTCTTGTAGAAGTTCGCCGCATTCTCAACCGTCAAATTAGTCTGTTCTCTGGAGAAGATTTCAACGTAGATGAATCTCTCGGACTAAATGGACGCTGCGACTTTCTCATCAGTCATTCCATCGAACAATTAGCAATTGAAGCACCAGCCATTATCATTGTAGAGGCAAAACAGGCAGATTTAAAAACAGGAATTGGTCAGTGTGTTGCAGAAATGGTGGCCGCACAGAAATTTAATGAAGCCAAACAAAAACCCTTGCCCACCCTCTATGGTTCTGTTAGTAATGGCCTCCAATGGCAATTTCTTAAGCTTACTGGAACCGAAGTAACCATTGATTTAAATATTTATTCGTTACCGCCAGTAGAGCAAATTTTGGCATTTTTGGTCTGGATGATACGGGAAGGGTAGAGAGAAGCGATCGCCTAATTATTTTCTACATTTGCGGTATAATTTAAGCAGCACTCATTGCCCGATCGTATTCCATCCGAGGCAAGTTTAAAGACTTGCGAAGTAAAGCGCGACGCGGCATTACCCTCAGCACTTCCTCTACCGTAGTCACTCCATTCATCACCTTTTCAATAGCCGATTCTCGGAACGAAATAAAGTTACTGGAACCGAGGTGGTAACGCATTTTTGGAATTGCATCTTCCGCCATAATCTGCTGCATCTTATCATCAATTTCAAGCAACTCAACAATCGCTTCCCGCCCTAAATAACCCGTATAAAAACACTTGGAACAGCCGCGACCCCGACGCCAAGTTGTTAGTTTAGCAAGCTCCAAATCCAAGTCCAGTGCTTGCAAATCCTCTGCTTTTGGCTTATAATTTTCAGCACAGTGAGGACAAACCCGCCGCACCAAACGCTGAGCAACAACACCCAGAATTGCATCGCTCAGGATACTAGGATCTGCATCCAAAGCTTTCAGCCGGGGAATGGCGCTGATCGCATCGTTTGTATGCAGCGTTGTTAACACTAAATGTCCGGTTAGCGAGGCTTGTACTGCGATTTGAGCCGTTTCGCTATCCCGAATTTCACCCACCATAATAATATCGGGGTCTTGGCGTAAAATCGATCGCAATCCAGTGGCAAAAGTCACTCCAGCACGCTGATTCAATTGCGTTTGTGTAAATCGCACCCACCAATCCCAAACGCATCCAACCGCACGCAATCATTTACAGATCCCTTAAATTTCCATTATTGCTGGGTGGGGTAACTGGGGAAGGTTGCGTAGCGCTAGCATCGTCATCTTCTATTCTTCCACTCACATCAACATAAGGAATCGAATCGCTTTCAATGGAAGTTCCCACGCCAGCCTGTCCTTCGCGCCAAGCTAATAGACGATTGAGCGTTGCGATCGGATTTTGACCCGGTTTGAGCGTGTATATTAAGTTTTCGCAAGGTTCTAGGGATAAGTCAACGACGTGCGATCGCATTCCGCAGTTGATATCGGAACCGACAGCGGCGGGGATAAGCATCCCTTCTGTTTCCACAATTGATCCGATCGCAACTCCAGCATCACCGGGATGAAAGTCTGGCGTTGCACAGCACTTGCACACAGAACCGCCTCCGGGATGGCGAATTTGTGCCAGATTTGCTAACTGCTTGAGTGCTTTTGCTTCCACTGGAAAGCCTTCTGGGAGAAGGATTTCCGCAGTTGGTGCATCGGGAGAATCATTGAGGCGAACAGAGTAAGTGCGATCGTTGTAGTTGACATCGAGCCCCTTTTTTGCCAAAGCTTGAAGGAGGCGTTTGAGATTTTTCGGCTGCTGCATATATAATGTGTTGCGGGTCGGAGGACGACCAACATGAGGTGAAGGGATAGGTGACTTTGGTTCAGCAGCCGCAGTCTAGCTTCATTATATTAAATCATTTTTGTTTGGGATAATTCCCGATCGCGATCGCACTATTGGTAAAGTTTTGAGTTTTGCGCGATCGCGCTAAAAAATCTATGAGTCTGATTCCTTCTCTTGTGCTGCTACACGGTTTGCTTTCCCCAAGCGGTAAGCTGTCAGGGGACTGTTGCGAATATCTTCCTCTGCTTGTGCGATCGCTCGATCCAGTAATAGATTCAAAGTATCATACTGGCGGACAACTTCTCGCAACTTCTCGACCGAGCGTTTTCTCGTTTCTGGATCGGGAATTCTAGGTTGATTGTTCATGGCAAATTCCAATTCCTCTTAACGTCTTGAATACTTGCTTGTGAGGCAGCGTTGGTAGCCTCTGCCTGTTCGATTGATTGCGCCAATAAGTTTAGAGTAGCAGACGTAGCAGCTGGTTGAGATTCTGCAACCCGCAACAGGAGCGTGTAAAGTCTTGAGTAAGAAGAAGTTGCCCTTTCTCTGACGTTCTGAAGTTGCTCTAATTCGGGAACAGTTTCTTCTGTTTCGCCAAAGTGTTAAAAAATAATTAAGGCTGTTGCAGTTGCCTCGTCAATGCGCTGCAACAGTCGTCGCTGCAAGTTGAAAATAGTCGTGCTAGTTTCTTCTGGTAACTTTGCCATGCAATTTTTAGTTGCGCTTGGTGAACCAATTGCCATATTACCTCGAATCTTTGTAACTTAAGGTACGCGATCAATCGGCGTCACCACATCTCCTTTTTTCAGATGATGTTCCGGTAAATCCCGACGCAAAGCTACGCTCTGATACAGTTCAAAGTTCATGTTAAGATTCCTTTTGGGGCTTTCGAGTAACAAAATGAAAACTTGACACTTTCTGTATTATGATTGTATTATACAGATAATTGCCGCACAAGTGGCAATCATCTTTCTATCGCTCTAGCAAGGAGCAAGTCCTATGATTCCCCTCAAAAACATACGCAACATCGGAATATCTGCCCACATCGACTCTGGTAAGACAACCCTATCAGAACGGATACTTTTCTACACTGGCAGAATCCACAAAATTGAGGAGGTGCGTGGCAACGGAGATGGTGCTACGATGGACTTTATGCCGCTAGAGCGCGAGAAAGGAATTACCATTACTTCTGCCGCTACAACCTGCATTTGGAACGACATCCAAATCAACTTGATCGATACTCCCGGTCACGTAGATTTTACGATTGAAGTTGAGCGTGCTTTGCGCGTTCTCGATGGTGCGATTATGGTGCTTTGTGCTGTTGCTGGCGTGCAGTCGCAGTCTATTACAGTAGACCGACAAGTGAAACGCTATCGAGTACCGCGCATTGCTTTTATCAACAAAATGGATCGTTTGGGTGCAGATCCATTTCGGGTTGCGGGTGCGCTGAAAGATAAGCTGAATTTGAATGCTTTACTGCTTCAGTATCCGATTGGAAGTGAGGATAAATTTGCTGGTGTCATCGATTTAATTGAGATGACGGCGAACTACTTTGAAGGAGAAAACGGGGAGGATAGACTTATTCGACCTATTCCGGAAAACCTGCAAGCAGAAGCGGCAATAGCTAGGGAAAAAATGCTCGATCGCCTTTCTATGTTCTCGGAACAGATGATGGCGAAACTGCTGATGGACGAAGAGGTTCCTATCGGGATGATTTGGGAAAGTATTCGACAGGCAACTTTGAACCTTGAACTTACCCCTGTTTTGATAGGTTCTGCCTTCAAAAACAAGGGCGTGCAAAACTTGCTGGATGCCGTTACTCTCTACTTACCATCACCAATTGACAGGGAGGTAGTGAAAGCGTATGATATTAAAACAGAGGAAAAAGTCAATGTTTTCGCAGATAGGGATGCGCCAGTTGTGGCGCTAGCTTTCAAAATTGCCGATGATGAACAGTCGGGACAATTGACTTACACGCGCATCTATTCGGGAACGCTGCGAAAAGGCGATCGCATCCGCAATACGCGCACCAACAAGTCAGTTTCCGTAGGACGGTTTGTGCGAATGCACGCCAACAAACGCCAAAATATCGAAGTTGCTGCGGCGGGTGATATTGTGGCATTGATTGGTGTTGATTGCGCTTCTGGCGATACCTTCTGTTCGGAAGGAATAAATGTTTCGATGGAAGGGATGTTTGTTCCCGATGCGGTGATTACTTTGGCAGTTACGCCGAAGCATAAAGAAGATAGCGATCGCATCTCGAAAGCGCTCAACCGTTTTATGCGCGAAGATCCGACATTTCGTGTCAGCATCGATCCAGAATCTAAGGAAACTTTGATTTCGGGAATGGGTGAATTGCACCTGGAAATCTACATCGAACGCATCAAGCGGGAATACAAAGCGGAAGTTTATGTTGGCGATCCGGCGGTAGCTTATCGCGAAACTATTTCACAAACGGCAACTTTCGATTATCTGCTCAAAAAGCAGACAGGCGGTTCCGGACAATTCGCTCATGTAATTGGTAAAATAGAACCTTGCCAAGAAGCATTCGCGTTCGATAACAAAGTCGTCGGCGGTGCAATTCCCAAAGAGTTTATCCCCGCTTGCGAGAAAGGTTTCCGCGATGCAATTAACAGCGGACTTTTAATCGGTTATCCGGTAACTGGGGTAAAGGTAATTCTGGAACACGGTAATTACCACCGGGAAGATTCTTCGGAATTAGCTTTTAGATCGGCGGCTCATTTTGCCTTTGAACAAGCATTCCGAAAAGCTAACCCGATTATCCTCGAACCGATTATGCTTGTGGAAGTGGAAACGCCAAACGAGTATGTGGGAAGAGTGCAGGGAGATATTTCTTCTCGTCGCGGTTTGTTGTTGGGTTCGGAGACTATGCAAGGATATACTATTATCCGTGCAGAAGTTCCGCTGAAGGAAATGTTCGGTTATTCGACGAATTTGCGATCGATCACTTCCGGACAAGCTAGCTTCTCAATGGAGTTTGCAGAATATCGACAAGTTCCACCAAACGTTCAGCAGCAGCTAGTTGCAGGTGGAGTGCGATAACCTCTCCCCCAACCCCTCTCCTTGCAGGAAAGGGGAAAAAAGAAACCCGGTTTCTGGACTCAAAGATGCAGTTATGGATATGCTTGAAAATAACTTAACAGATTGGAATTTCATAAGCTATGAAAAAATTCGGGACAATCCGAAACAATGGAATCTCACGGAGTCGGATTATCGAATTTTTAAGAAAACCGATTGGGTGGTAACAGAAAAGATTCACGGCGCTAATTTTGCGATCGTCACCGATGGCGAGAA
>CASBRD010000247.1 GCA_949128025.1 Oscillatoriales cyanobacterium PMM_0008
CTCCTCTGCTCCTCCGCCCCTCCGCCCCTTCTTGAGTATTTATGCTCAAAATATAAAATTGCCCCCTAGCCAGAGAAGTCATATATAAGTTAAAGATGGGATATCACTCGAATAAGTTTGGCTTTGAGCTACCTGCTGGGATAGGATAAAAACCCTATATCCCACGCCCTCTTTCCCTTAACTCTTGACATTTTGAGGCAATTCTCTAAATTTGACTGTCTAGCCTAGCTGCTATTCCCTATTGTTCCCATGTCAATTCTCGTTATAGTCGAATCTCCAACAAAAGCACGTACTATCCGCAACTTCCTGCCCTCCAACTACCGCGTCGAGGCATCGATGGGCCACGTGCGCGACCTCCCCTCATCTGCCGAAGAAATTCCCGAAGCAGTCAAAGGGGAAAAATGGGCGCAACTGGGGGTGAATGTGGAGGCAGATTTTCAACCCCTGTATGTCGTCCCCCAAAATAAAAAGAAAATCGTCAAGGAGTTGCAACAGGCTCTCAAAGAAGCGGACGAACTGCTACTGGCAACAGACGAAGACCGTGAAGGTGAAAGCATCAGCTGGCATTTAAAAGAGCTGTTAAAGCCGAAAATTCCCACCAAGCGGATGGTGTTTCACGAAATCACCCAAGAGGCTATCCGCGAATCCCTCAAAAACTGCCGAGAAATCGACGAACAGGTGGTACACGCCCAAGAAACGCGGCGAATTTTAGACCGACTCGTAGGCTACACCCTCTCACCGCTGTTGTGGAAGAAGATTGCTTGGGGATTGTCAGCTGGACGGGTGCAGTCGGTCGCCGTGCGGCTGCTGGTGCAGAGAGAGCGCGATCGCCGCGCTTTCCGAATCGGCAGTTACTGGGATCTCAGAGCCGACCTGGAGCAGCAGAAAACCCCCTTTGAAGCGAAGTTAATCAGCCTGAGAGGAACAAAAATAGCTACGGGGAGCGATTTCGACGAATCAACCGGTCAAATCGCCGCTGGACGAAATGTTGTTCTGCTCAACGAAGCCGATGCTGTAGCTCTCAAAGAGCGACTCACCGGCAAAACTTGGACGGTGGCGAACTTGGACGAGCGTCCCGTTACTCGCAAACCGTCTCCACCCTTTACAACTTCGACGCTGCAACAAGAGTCGAACCGCAAACTGCGATTGTCTGCTCGCGACACGATGCGGATTGCCCAAAGTTTGTACGAGCAGGGCTATATTACCTACATGAGGACGGATTCGGTGCATTTGTCGTCTCAGGCGATCGCAGCTGCCCGCAGTTGCGTCGAGCAAATGTACGGCAAACAATACCTCAGCCCTCAACCCCGGCAATACACTACCAAAAGCAAAGGCGCACAAGAAGCCCACGAAGCCATTCGCCCAGCAGGTAACACCTTCCGCACACCCCAAGAAACCGGACTTAGCGGTAGAGAATTCGACCTTTACGACCTGATCTGGAAGCGCACTGTCGCCACCCAAATGGCGGACTCGCGCCAAACCCTGATCGCTGTCGATTTACAAGTCGAAGATGCTGGTTTCCGTTCCAGTGGCAAGCGGATCGACTTTCCCGGATACTTGCGTGCTTATGTTGAGGGTTCCGACGACCCAGACGCCGCTATTGAAGACCAGGAAGTGATTTTGCCACCCCTGAAGGTAGGCGAAGGGCCCAACTGCACCGAACTAGAAGCGATCGGTCACGAAACCCAGCCACCAGCTCGTTACACCGAAGCTTCCCTCGTCAAAACGTTGGAAAGCGAAGGCATTGGCCGTCCCAGTACCTACGCCAGCATCATCAGCACGATTATCGATCGCGGCTACGCCCAGATGAATGCCAACGCCCTCATTCCCACCTTCACCGCCTTCGCCGTCACCAGTCTCCTGGAAAAACACTTCCCCGACTTGGTAAACACCAGTTTTACCTCCAAGATGGAACAGACCCTGGATGACATTGCCACCGGCGAAGCAGATTGGCTCCCCTACCTGCGGAAATTCTACCTGGGAGAAACAGGTTTGGAGACGCAAGTCAAGGAACAGGAAAACCAAATTGACCCCACCGAAGCCCGCACCGTCGAACTGGAGAACCTGGCGGCCAAAGTCCGCATTGGGAAATATGGCCCATATATTGAGGCAGACAACGGCAACGGTATTGTCACCGCCTCTATCCCCAAGGATCTGACTCCAGCCGATCTAGTCCCAGAGCAAGTTGAGGTGCTACTGCGCCAGAAAACCGAGGGGCCAGATAAATTGGGCTTGCATCCAGAAACCGGGGAACCGATTTTTGTGCTGATTGGCACTTACGGCCCTTATGTTCAACTGGGCGAAGCTACTGAGGAGAACAAAAAACCCAAACGCGCTTCCCTGCTCAAAGGTGTCAACCTTGAGGATGTGACGCTGGACATGGCGGTGGGACTGCTGTCTCTACCCCGCAATCTGGGCTCTCACCCAGAAACTGGCAGCAAAATTCAGGCGGGACTGGGACGCTTTGGCCCTTACGTAGTCCACGATCGAGGCAAGGAAGGGAAAGACTTCCGTTCCTTAAAATCTAGCGATAATATCTTGACAATTTCTCTAGAACGTGCAGTTGAGCTACTTGCTGAGCCGAAAAAGGGACGTAACGGCCAAAACAGCAAGTCCAAGGAACCGTTACGAGAACTGGGCGCTCACCCTACTGATGGGGAGCCGGTGAATATCTACGATGGCCCCTACGGTCATTACATTAAGTACGGCAAAACTAATGTTTCTGTGCCGGAAGATCAACCTGTGGAAGAGGTGACTCTGGAAAAAGCGCTGGAACTTTTAGCGACTAAGGCATCTACCAAAAAATCGACGGCAAAGTCGAGTAAATCAACTGGTTCTTCTACTACCAAAAAGGCAACATCGACAACTAAAACCGCGACGAAAACAGCTGCAAAAACGACGAAAACAACTGCGAGTAAGAAGAAAACTTCATAAGTTATTCGTCATCGGTCAATTGTTAGTGGGTAGGGGAATTTCAAATTTTAGATTTTAGATTTCAAAAGTAAAGTTTTGCATTGACAATTTAAAATCTTAAATCTGAAATTCCCTGACCGCCAAAGGCATAAAGTTGATAGATCCGGATTTGGTATTAACTCAAGTTGCTAGTTATATCATTAAGGCTTTTGCAGCAGGTACGTTGTTGCGCTTTAGCGCAACAACGTACCCAATTAGCAACTTGAGTTATTAATCACGACTAACGCCGTTTCAGCACTGCACCAACACCCGCAGCACCAAACACCAGCAAAGCTAAAGCCGAAGTTGGTTCTGGAACAGGCGTTGGCTTGTGCAGACCAGCCACAAAGGTGATATCTGCGTCAAACTTAGCGGCGGTGTAATTTCCTGAGCCAAATCCACCAGTTTGGGGATCGAAGCTACCGCCAAGGAATCCCCGTCCGTCAGACCCGTTCACTTTGTCCGTCGCCAGCAGGTTGGTGATGCGGATGGCATCAATTGCCTCATAGTTGCCGATGCCGAAATCGCTTAAATCGAACCCTGTGGCAAAAACGTTAGTTTCAAATCCATCGCTGAACTCGTATTTGAACTCGCTGAAGCTACTAGAGCCTACTTTCCTAACAGAGACTGCATATGCCTCTGGAGACCCCCAGCTACCGTTCTCGTATACTACCAAGTCCTTGCCAGCTTCGTTCGTCAGAGACATCCCGTTTCCCCAGTTGAGTTCGATGACACCTCTGTTGGTATCATCGCCAAGCTCTGTGGAGGTGCTGACGCCGGGAGCGAAGCCAAGAATAGAGCCGACTGTTTTACTGGCAACTTCGGGCTTGTCTGCGAGGAAGCTGGCATTGAAACCAGAGATGTTCTGGCTTCCTGAGACGATCGATCCTCCGACTACGGAGTCGGCTGCATCCCAGGTGTAACCCGCAACGGTGAAAGAGGCGGCTGTCGCAGATTGCACCGTTGCAAATCCTACACCAGTGAGGATGGTTAGCGACAAACCGATTTGATTCCAGATTTTTGGAGTAAAAGTTTTCATAGAGGTGATGCCTCCCAACAAATGTGTTTTGATCGTGGGGAGACTCAAAGGTGCGATCGCAAGAACGCTCCGATCGAAAGTATCGGCTAACCTTTTGAAACTTTACTTTAGTTGTAAAGCTTAGGCATTTTGATGACAGTTCCATCCTTACTGGTGATGAGAATTACCTTGGAGTCACTCTGCCCCCAAGCTGCTAATCCACCATTCAAATGCTTAAAGCCTAGATACTTTCACCGATCCAGCGACCCTCAATGAGTCTTCTTCCGAATGCACCCTAACATACTATTTATAGTCTCATAACCAGTGATTTTACATACATTCGATGAAGATATTGTGAAGATTGCGATCGCCCAGCAACCTTGGGCTACCCACCCAGCTGGCAAATATCTAACGCTCAAGCCCAGTTGAGATCGTGTCTGGGGTGGGGTAATTTGATCAATGACTGTTGTTGCGTGAAAAAGTGTCATGACCAGTTTGATTGCAATTACCGATTCTGAGTTTGAAACCGAAGTCCTCAAAGCAACACAGCCTGTGTTGGTCTACTTTTGGGCCTCTTGGTGCGGGCCTTGCCGTCTGATGACGCCGTTAATTAGCTCGACAACCCAAAGCTATGGCTCTAGCCTCAAGGTCGTGAAAATGGAAGTAGATCCCAATCCAGATACCGTGGCAAAGTATAAGGTGGAGGGTGTTCCGGCACTTAGACTGTTTAAAAACGGTGAGTTGATCGGGACTGTTGAGGGAATCGAGAGCAAACAAAAAATCACCAGTTTACTGGAAACTCATCTAAGCAGCTAGGGGCTAGAAAAGTCAAAAGTCAAAAGTCAAAAGTCAAAAGGGGGCTAGAAAAGTCAAAAGTCAAAAGTCAAAAGTTAAAAGGGGGCTAGAAAAGTCAAAAGTCAAAAGTCAAAAGTCAAAAGTTAAAAAGGGGGAGAGTGGGAGAGTGGGGGAGTGGGGGAGCAATGACTAATGACCACTGACCACTGACAACTGACAACTGACAACTGACAAC
>CASBRD010000248.1 GCA_949128025.1 Oscillatoriales cyanobacterium PMM_0008
GGAAGAAGGGGCTAGAATCAAGGGCTTCGCCGTGATAGCTCAGCCGAACGGTTTCAGGAATTAAGAACGTCCTAACTGACGAAAGCGGTTGCTGTAAAATATGTCTTTCTTAATCAAAGGATAATAGAAAACTCATATTTCTTTACACTTGTTCACAAAAAAGATTCCTAGATGACTATGCTCATATAGGTCTAGGATGAATTGCGAGTAGCGGTTGTCTAATTTTGTCAATATATGGTATAATTACCAGGTTTGCATAAAGCTTAATCTCAACAGGCAGTCTAAAATTTTACTCAGAAAGTGAAATTTAGAGATTTTTAGCCTGAAATCTGCAATCTGAAATCTAAGCGGGTGTCACTCGGTTTCATCGGTAGGCCAATAAGCTTCTGAATCTAAACGAGAAGCGTCGCCATTTCGGTGGGTAGGAAGTTCGCGATTAGTGTCAGAAGCTCGATGGGAGGATGTTGGGGATTGCTCGTAAAAATCGATGGGATTCCTTTGAGAGGTGGGGAGAGGTGCAGGACTTGACCGCCGCCAGGGTGAGGGGCTAGGTTGGCTGCGAGTGAAGGTTTTCCAAGCGGCTTTCACCCCGGTCAAGACGCTGCGGGTAGTAACTTGCACTTTTTTTGCCTGCGTCTTTGCTGAGACAACGCTTTGCTCAACTTGTTTAACAGTTTGACCGGCGCTTTTAACTCCATCACTGACATCATCGGTTAAGTCGCTAATTTCCATCCCAGTCAGGCGAATAGCTGACAAGGTGGGGGGCAATTCGCGAGATAGGGTTTCAGCTAATTTTTCCACGCTGCGAGCAGCACGCGCTATCTCCTGCAATGCTGGTATGAGCGCCACCAAAACAGCTGCGAGACTGACGGCAACTAGCAAAATGGAACATCCTAGCCAAAATAGGGGGTCTATCACAGGAGTTGAGCTTAAAGCAAGGGTTATTTTTCTGGTTCTCTCAGGGTTTGTGTGGATGTAATGTCTTGGTTGGCCACCTTAGTCCCTGAAGCATAGGAAGTATTAGAGTATAGTTCTTCTAGTGAATCTGGAGATGGACTTCGATCGGAAGACGCTACGGCTTCTGTCCGTTCAAATGCTTGGTTTTCCCTGGCTCCAGCCTCTAAACCAGCTGATATGGCTTCTTTAAGCCGCGCTAGGGTGCCATCCCAGTTTCGCAGTGCTGTCTCCGAGAGGCGATCGGCTTGCAGCTGTACTGTGGTAGAAAGGTCTTCCGCCAACTCCGGTAGGGCGTCGGCAGATTTTTTGAGCAGAAGTCGCGTTTCTCTGCCGGTGCGCGGTGCTATTAGTAAGCCGGTGATGCTGCCGATCGCAGCTCCGAGCAGCATACCGCCAATAAAGGCTCCAGAACGGTTATCAGACATTTTCGAGTCTCTATCCTTAAACCCATTTTAGGCAGGTTTCTAAATTAGCAATGATACGCTAGAGGGAGATATCTGAGGTACGCTATGCGATCGCACGAGTGTTTTCGCTCTGACGATATCACTCCCTAGCACTATTTATGTCGTAACTTTACAGACAATTTCGACACTTTTTTCTGGGATTTAGGCTGCCTTGCCAGTTTACTTCCCCGTTGCCAGACTTTGCCTACCAGACTGAGTAATGCCACAATTTGCTGTACCTGTTGTATCTGAAGTTCGAGCTGCTGATACCGCGATCGCACCGCCGATACACCCGTCTGCCCTTTGGAAATTGCATTAGGTGCCCCATGCAGCACTTTATAGGTACTGCGTTCCGCTGCAAGTATGGCTTTTGCTGCACCTGCCACCACCCGCCGGATTTTCCAAACGCGCCAAGCAATGTAAAAGTTAATTAAGGCGATGAATGTGTTGAGGACTACAACGACTGTTACCATTTTTTGCTTTTGGCAACAAACTCATGTAGTTTGAGTGTGAGTCGGCTGCTGGACTAATGATATACTTCGCACGGGCATAAATGGGCGAAGCATTCCGTGAATAATTTGTCGGTTGAAACCAAAGATCTTGGACGGAATGCTTCGCCCCTACAGGGATAAAAAAAGCTCGGTCACAGACCGTGCTGAGTATAACAGACTCATAACCCCAACCTCCTCAGATTTTCTCGAATTGCTCTTTCTAATCTAGCGCTTTCCGCAAACTGCTCCTCCAACTTCTGCGTCAATCGCTGCATCCTAAAAATCCCACTCTTCAAACAACTCTGCTACTGGCATTGAAAACCCCGAAACAATTTCCTCACCCTCTAACTGGTCTTGCGATCGTAAAAAGCCATCGGGTTCCGGCGAATGGTAAACTAACACATACTTCTCATCGGGATGGATCACCCAAACTAGGCGAGTATCATTATCGAAATATTCCACGATCTTGCCGTGGATTTCTTCAACACTATTAATGGGCGAGAGGATTTCCACAGCTAGATCGGGTGAGCCTTGAAAAAAGCCACGGGGAGGACGTTTCAATCCTTTGAGTCGTTCCTTAGAAACAAAGGAAACATCGGGCGATCGCTTATTGCCATTTTTCAACGTAAATGCCGTACTCGAATCACAGACAATACCCAGTTTGTGCTGTTTAACATAGATTGCTAAAAGACCGCCTAGCAGTGAGCCAATCCCGCCATGCTCCATCCCCGAATTGCCCATATCCAAAACCTCACCATTCACCAATTCGTAGCGATGACCATCCTTTGATAATGCCATAAACTCTGCATCAGTCCAGACCTTTTTTTCTATGGAAATTGTCATAGCCCCAACCTCCTCAGATTTTCTCGAATTGCTGTTTCTAATCTAGCGCTTTCAGTAAACTGCTCCTCCAACTTCTGCATCAGTTGTATAAAAATCGCCAGAACTTCATCTCTGGTGAGAACCGTTGGTACATAACGACTTCTTTTTGCCCGTACCGCATCAACCTGTAAATCTAACTCTTGTTTGAGAACTTCCTTATACAAAAATAAAATAGCACTTAAAGCCTGATTTTGAGTTGAAGCAGCGACATTTTATTCAACGGCTAAATGAGTTAAAAATTCTTCAATTTATTTTCCGCCCATTTCTCTAGGATGTCGTTTATTATGAAATAAAATATAGCGTTTAATCCAATTAATGTAGCTTTTTTCAGTTTTGTA
>CASBRD010000249.1 GCA_949128025.1 Oscillatoriales cyanobacterium PMM_0008
CGTGCCGGAGGCATTAGCATTCGGGTAGTAAATCTTCGGTTTTAACCAATAAATTATATGCCCGAATGCTTCGCCCCTACCCCAGATTTATGGCTTAACCGACGAAAGCGGTTGCTATAATTTGTGGCTAACCGACAAGAATCATGGCAAAACCCGCCCCTACAATTTACCTGTAACTCACCCACTCGCAAGCCGCTGTAATCTGCGATCGCGGTTTTCAGTTGCATGAAGTGGAGCAACAGTACAGCCCAAAAACCCGGTTTCTTCAAGAAACCGGGTTTCTATATACCTCACTAACCTGAAAGAGCTATATTACTTGACTCTGGGGCAAGGGGCGGAGGTTACTAGAAAACCGCCAGCTTCGACAATGAAGTCGTCGAAGTCGCGATCTTTTCCAGGGGGACGAACACCGTCGGGTCGCAGTACTCCGGTATCATCCCAGCTGATGCGGACGCCTTTGCGATCGCCCACCTTCCCGTCCGATAAACCACCTACAGACTGGACAGAATCTGTATCTTGGCTACCACTAAGTTGCTCGAATCTTG
The DNA here is from genome assembly GCA_949128025.1 of Oscillatoriales cyanobacterium PMM_0008. Taxonomy (GTDB): domain Bacteria; phylum Cyanobacteriota; class Cyanobacteriia; order Cyanobacteriales; family Aerosakkonemataceae; genus Argonema. Next base: position 546 of record CASBRD010000249.1, read on the forward strand.
TCGAGTAAAGTGTGGTTAGAAGCGTACCGTTGGGGCGAAAAACCTTTAGGTAAAAGGCATACTGAGTATTGGCATCAAACGTAAACCGCCTTAAGGGGTCTGGTACCGAGTTACCGGGTGTCCCCAGAAAATCCCTTGACGTGCCAACGTCATCGGTGCGCGTGGAAGGATTATTAAGTTCGGATCGATCGCTGAAGTCGTCAAAGGGTTTAACTTCGGCAATCAGATCGGTCATTTCACGGGTAGCTAAGTTGATGACGCCAAAGGTTGACCTGTAATAGCCGTGGGATTCTCTGAATTCAAATTCGATCAGGGTATCCTCGTTATATTGGATACCGCGAGACGGGATGGTCATCTGAGCTTTAACTGCTGTCGAGAAGCTCCCTACAAGTCCGGCGGCGATCGCTCCCATCAGCAAATGCACCCCGGCGGCCTGATATCTCCTAAGCTTTTTCTGCATCATAGCTGTTATCACTTCTCCTCACTCACTATGGGGGCGAAACTCTACCAACTCTTAAAAGCTGGACTTATTTGTCCTACTCGTTCCAATTCGTTCCTCAAGTTGTCTCGCTCATTCCTTAAGGCATTCAGCCGCTGACACGCAGCTGGATATTCGCCTGCAACTTCTTGAGGATTTCGTAAATACTGTCGGGGGCCGCCCGCACTTGGCGGTGCCGCTTCGACTGCCGCCAGACAAGCGTTATAGGCTTGTTGCGATTCATCGTTGAACCTTCTGACGCGATCGGCCAATTGGGGATCTAAGCGACCGCCCCGACCACCGAATCGGGGCGCTGTGTTGTTCCAATAATTGGTTCCCGTGATATCGGGAGCGTGGTCAGCCCTGACCGGCCCAACTGTTAGCGACCCGGCAACTACAGATAGACCAACGACCCAAGCAAGGGATTTAATTGTCCGCATATAGCACCTCCTACTTAAAACTGAAATGAAATCCCAGAGCCTAACACAAATCGAGGGTCGTCACCTCTACCGGCAAGGTCGCGCACGGCTGGGGTAATCACCCAAGGAAAGCCTTTAAACGGTGCGATCGAAAGTCCCAATGCTAGGTCTGTTCCTGTCCACTCTGTAATAAAACTGACTGGTCGGATAATCCGGAGGGCTATATTCCCAAAAAAGTTGGGGTCGTTATCACCAGCATCGATCGCGCCATTCGATCGAAACTGTCCATCTCCTACACCGAGAGTGACAGACACACGACTGAGAGGATCGCGAATAGATTCTCGCGTCCGAAAGATTTTGGTAATCACTCCATAGCGGGAATGTTCAAAATCGTTGCGACCGATATTTACAAAGCCGTTGTAGCCTGCTGCTATTGAGAAGCTATCTCCAAAGCGACGATGCACTTTGGCATTAAAGCCGCCCTCGCCAAAGTCATTTTCATCATTAAAATTTTTAAAGCCATAGGACAGTTCGACGCCCACTAATCTATCGGCATCGCCTAAGCCAATCCCAACTCCCACATTGCCATTATTGTCGTCGTCATCGTTTCGGGTCGTGTTTTGATAAGTGCCGCCGATAAAGACGGTGTTTCGATCGGCCCCAAAACCTACGGGGATATAAATGCTCAGACCGGGCGAAGATTCAAATTCATCTTCTACTTCTGGTATTGCCAGTGGGGTAATTCGTTCCGGACGGGGGCACTCTCTCGCCGTTCTCTGCGCTACCTGAGTAGACCCGGCAGGATCGGAATTCTGTCTGGTTTGTTGACCGCAAGCAGTAGCCCGGTTTTGTGTGGGCGGAGTTACCAGCTGGTTGACATCAGCGATGATGGATGATTGGGAAACGAAGTCGTTGGCGCGGAGTGCCTCAGCACCAGGGTTTTCTGTCAAAAGTAACTCAGTCGATCCTGGCTGGTTGGTATTTGTGGTAGATAACTGAGAAACGAGGTTATCTGTAGGTTGGGCTTTTTCTCGGAACGATCCGACTTGCCCTAAAACGTTTGCTCGATCGCTTTCTATCTCGGCAGCTAGTTGTGCTGCTAGAGTTTCCGGTGCGGTAACTGCCTCGTTCAACGCCGAGGAAAGTGCGATCGCTTGTCCTACCGGAGGAGAGTGCCTACTCTGGCTGGGGTTGGCTTCTGCACTCAGAGCCCCAACTGCCAGAGCAGCTAACGTACAAACAGCAACAGTTGATAAACGCATAAAAGTAGTCTCACAGAACTCACACCAAAAGCGATTTTGGAAATGCCGCACCCTTTGCAAGGTTTAGCGCCCAGCCAATGTCAAGGTTAGCTACCCTGATGCTTTGTCTATATATTAAAGAGCGATATGCGATCGCTCTCTATTGCTAACTATCGTAGTATCTTTTGCGACATCAAGAGAGAACGATAAAGTCAGTCTGGCATTCCTAGACGATTCAAAGTAATACTTAGTTCCCATATAGGGTGCATTGTTAACTGGAACAACACCGAAAAAAACTTGGGATTGTCCTTGTCACGGCGAACATTTCAGCCTTAAGGGTGATGTCGTAAATGAAGTGGTATGATTTAGCTCTCAAACCACTTCCCAAAACTTCTACATCTAAAGGTTGAGCGAGTATTTGGCAGATCTCAACCTACAGATCGATAAAGTGAAAAAGGATGATTGGTAACCTGTTTTATAGGTTGAGAGCGTTAAATAAGGCATCGGATGGGAATTGTGTTGCAGTGACACATTGTCGCGCATCTAAGAAGAGCGGCGTCAGATGTGCGATCGGTGCAACAAATATCAAAAAAAAAGACCATAGATATTCATATCTGTGGAAACCTTAGCAGAGTAACTTCAGCGCGATTAGTCTAATTTGTAGGTTTGGTTGAGGCACGAAAACCAACGCAATTGTTGGGTTGAGTGAAGCGAAACCCAACCTACAAACTACAAAGAAATGGCGAAGGTATTGTTAAAGAAACCCGGTTTTTCTGAACCTCACTCACCTGAAAAAGGCGTTTCCAGGTTTTACCTAGAAACGCTCTTAAGATTGCTTTTTACTACTAACTACTGACCGCTACCAGCCTCAAGGATATAGCTAGCAACTTACATTACTACTTCTTGGAAGCTGCCAGTTTGTCTTGGAACTTGCTCTTAGCTGTCTTGAAATCGGTAGCCATTTTTTCCTGCTGCTGTTCACTGAAGTTGTCGCGGATTTTCGCGAACATTTCGTTCTCTTCTTGCTGCACGTGGTGCATAACAGCATCCATCAGCTGTTTAACTTCGTTTTTGAAGGTTGGTGAAGAGGGGCTGATAGACTTAATCTTTTCCAGCGCCTGTTTCATTTCAGCTTGTTCTTTATACAGATCTTCGGTTTTTCCGTAGTAAGAACGTACTGCTGGGTAGACAACTTCCTCTTCAGCTTCGGAATGAGCGCTCAGATCTTTGTAAATCTGACCGAAATACTCTTGGAGCTTTTGAGGATCTTCAGTAGATTGAAACTGGGTGAACAGAAGATTCACCTTGGTGTGATCCATTTTGATCAGCTCTTGAATGTTCATATCGCTCTTGCTGCGAGTAACAACGCTACCAGCAACACCTGTAAAGGCAGCGACCGCATCTTGAACCCGTGCCCAAATTCCTTGATCTGGATCTTTGCCGGTCAGTTCGCGGGTGCCCAGAATTTCCAGGATTCCTTTGAGTTGCTCTTGGTGAGCCCGGTTCTCAAAGTTAACCGTGTTCAAAGGAGTGATAGCAGCTTCAACGTCAGCGCCAACAATTTGAGCAGCTTTGTGAATTAGCAGTCCACTCATGGTCTGCTGATGTTTGAGCAATTCATGCTGACCTACTTTCTCAAACAGAGTCAACTCTGAACCTTCCATGAGTTTCCGACTAGACTCAATCAGTTTGGTTGTTGTATGCTTCGGCTCTCCCTTGACACCATACTGAACAATCACAGTGTCTAGAACGCCCATGTTTTTATGATCGTCTTCTAGCATATCGCGCAGACGATCGCAAATTTCTTGATCTCCACACTCTTTTATAAGAGCTTCCTCATTCGAGATCAGTAGGTTTTGCACCGCTTTCATATCAGCCAGTTTCATGGCAATAGCAGTGCGCTTGGTGTCGTCAATAGTCGATACCATCGTTTGTTCTCCTCTATTAATCGTGTAGGTTTGCAATTGGAACCTTATACGAGAATCGCATAAGGTTCCAGTTTAGCCATCTTTCTTTTGACTGAATTATAAGTAAATTCATTTAAGTCTTAATTTATCTATAAACATGGCGAGTGTTTGCTATAATAGACATTTTAAAGTCTACCTTAAAATCTACGACAGTACTTGCATATAAGTTTCTACTTATAGATAGATAACTGATAAACATCTCCTCCATCCCTAGACAGATACGCTTTTGACAGCGATAGATTAGATTTACTCAATGAAAGGAAAAAAGGAGATAAAGAAGTGACGTCATAACAGTCTAAACTGCGGTGGTGTTGATAGAAGTCGGCTGAAATGGGAATCGTTATTCCCAAGAAGTTTAGTATGCCGAGAAAAAGGAACTATCGTCAAAATTTATCAACTTTAGAAACGATAAAAACAAGAGAGAGAAGTATGACACAAACTCCCAATCTTCCCCCGCTGATTGAAAGTGATGAGACAGATTATCGCGATAGCGGGGTAACCAGTACAGTAGCGATCGCAGGGCATCCCCTGCATCCGCTCATCGTTACCTTTCCAATAGCTTTTCTGGTGGGACTAGCGGCAACCGACCTAGTATATTGGTGGACAAAGGATTTCTTCTGGGCGCGAGCTTCTTTTTGGCTGCTAGCCGCTGGGTTGGCTTCTGCCTTGGTGGCAGCACTCACCGGCATTATGGATTTCCTGAAAATTGAACGAGTCCGCAAGCGCAGCGCTGGGTGGGCGCATATGCTACTCAACGTTAGTGCGATCGTCCTCACAACTATCAACCTGATACTGCGTTGGGGCAACACCGCCAGCGCAATTTTGCCCATAGGACTGACGATTTCGCTCCTCGTGGCTACACTTCTCGGCCTTTCGGGTTGGTACGGTGCCGAATTGGTTTACCGACATAAAGTTGCTGTGATTGGCTACGGCGACGCACACAGGTAGTTAAGTAGCCTTTTTAAGTACCTGTCTGAGAGATAATTTATTAGGACTTACGCATTTTATCGCCTCATCCACTACAGATGTAGAGTCAATTCATGAATTGACTCTACATCTGATGGTAAAAGAGCCTTATTGTGTAAGTCCTGTTTATCTCAGACAGGTTTTTGTTTTTGCTTTGAAACGAGAGGTAGAAACTTAATGCTTCAAAAGGCAACTATTCGCCAACTGACTATCCTCTCGCTGATCGTTGTCACGCCGCTTGGCCTTCTATCCAAAGTCTACAAAGGCCCAGGCGATTGGTGGTTCAATGATTATGCAGGCGATGTTCTTTATGAAATATTCTGGTGTTTATTCGTATTTTTACTGATTCCAAAGCGCCAAGCACTGATTAAAATACCTATATGGGTATTTATCATTACTTGTATACTCGAAGTTCTACAACTTTGGCATCCCCCACTTTTACAACTAATCCGATCCAGCATCTGGGGGAAATTGCTGCTGGGAACCACCTTTGTATGGTGGGATTTTCCCCATTATCTGATCGGCTGCTTCATCGGTTGGTTATGGTTGCGACTTATTTGGAGATTTCACGACGACTAATGTTAAGCTTGTCTGTAGTCTTAAATACCAATGACTCGTCAGTACCCGATCGCCAATGCTTTTGATAAGGGTGCCACTCTCTATATAGTGTTTCCATTTGAGATGTAAACAATGGTAGGTTGGGTTAGACGCGGTAATTAACTTAATAATGCTCACAGATAAGTCTTTGACCGCGTCGTAACCCAACATTCACTATTAAATATGTGTTCACGACTCATTTGAAAACGCTATAGTATGCGATCGCGAGAAGCAGTTACCAGCAACCCCAGTCCCATGAAAAAACAGGTAAAAGTCAAACCGAATTCAAAACAGCAAAAGATTGAAGAAGCCCCAGATGGAAGCCTCACAGTGCATTTGAAGTCGCCGCCAGTAGATGGCAAAGCAAATGAAGAGTTAATTAAACTACTGGCAGAAAAATTTGACGTACCCAAATCCAAAATCAGTATCAAGTCAGGGTTATCCTCAAAAAACAAGCTAGTTGAAATAGATACTGATTCTTAAATGAGTAGCCTTTGATTGATTCCACATAATTATTGTATGACACAACCTTCAATTATGAACACCTAAAAAGATCCCTTTCTTTAATAACTTTTACATTGCTAACTCCTGCTGTTAATGTACAAGAAGTGAAAGGTCAAGTCAACTACAATAATAATTCCCAAATAGTTAGACAACTGTTGGAAAGTAAATATTGTCCAAGCTGCGACCTGAGAAACGCTAACTTGAGATCTGCTAATCTAGTAGGCGCTAACCTCCAAGATGCCAATCTAAGCAACGTTGATTTAAGCAATGCTGACTTGAGTGGCGAATTAGTTCAATTTAGGTGCGGTAATGGCCCAGAATTAGTACCTGCAAATTTAAGTGGCGCTAACCTAAGCGGTGCCAATTTGGAGAATGCTAACCTCAAAGGTGCCAACTTGGAAAACGCCGATCTCAGAGGCGCTAATCTGAAGGGTGCTAACTTGGAAAATGCCAATCTCAAAGGTGCCAATATCGACGGTGCAATTGGAATTGAGCAAATCAAATCTTTTTCTAAGCAGATGATAGTACCTTTAGAAAAAATGTGGGCCGCTGTTAATAAATGTGGAAATAAGTAGAGATATTTGTTAAAATTAACAGATAAATACTCTATAAAGATATGTGTGGACGATTTAGCTTTACTCAGTCAGAGAAGATAGTAGCTGAGATATTTCAGCTAGCCTCCGTTCCGACTCTATCGCCACGATATAACATTGCGCCAACGCAAGCAGTACCGACAGTTTTGGTAGATTCAGATCATAAAAATCGGCACTTTAAAATGTTGCGTTGGGGTTTAATTCCATCCTGGTCTAAAGATATTAAAATCGGTGCTAAGCTGATTAACGCTAGGGCAGAAACCGTTGCCGAAAAGCCAGCTTTTCGGTCAGCTTTTAAGCGTCGGCGGTGCTTAATTTTAGCTGATGGATTTTACGAGTGGCAAGAACAACAAGGGAAGAAGCAACCGTTTTATTTCCGCTTGCAAGATGGAAAACATTTTGCATTTGCTGGATTGTGGGAACGCTGGGAAAAAGGTGAGGATGAGGCGATCGCATCTTGCACGATTCTGACAACCGAATCAAACGAGTTAATGCGCCCAATTCACCACAGAATGCCAGTAATTATTGAGCCAGAAGACTACGACAAATGGCTAGATCCAGAAGTGCAAAAACCCGAATCCCTACAATCGCTTCTGCAACCATACAAATCAGAAGAGATGACGTTTTATCCTGTCACCACAAAGGTTAATAACGCCAAAACGGATAGCCCAGATTGTATCAAGAAGGTGTGAGACGATGACCGCAATGGGTACAGAAGCGATCGCTCTCTCCCACCACCTTACCGCATTCCGTACAAAAACGCCTGGTTGCAGCAGTTTCTTCCTCTACAGAACCCATTCGCATCTCCATATTCCCCATCCGCATTTCCATATTCGGCGACATCCGCATTTCCATATCGCCGATCGGTTTCATAGGTTCCATTGGTTTCATCGGCTGCATTGGCGGCTGAGGGCTTTTTTCTACCTGCTGGAGTGGTACAACCTCCGCGTTACTGAGTGACGGAGTTTCACTCAAACTACTGATTCCATTAGCTTGCAAACGTACAAAGCGCGAACCTTCTGTCCCCTCAATTTCCAACACAAAACCAGTCGCGCTACGGAATAAAGCAGGCGGCTTCGTCCAAGTACCCGTTTGAAAGCTGCTGCTTTGGCTTTGCTGCTGTCCCGGACTGCTGCTAATCAGGGTAATTGCTGTTTGCGTACCGTTATTTTCAATGTAAACTTGTTGGCCGCTGCCCAAGTCGCCTATGTAAGCCATGATGATTTTGAAGAAAAATATTAATTAATTATCATTGTATAACTATTTTACTGAATTCGCTGTTAATTTTATTATTTACTAACAATTAAACAGCTATAAACCCGTTTTGCATTGTACGTTGTTGGGCTTCAGCCCTAAAAGATTTGTACGTTGTTGGGCTTCAGCCCTAAAGCGCTAAAGCGCAACAACGTACCTAATACTAACTATCAACTTGAATCAAGTAAAAAAATATATTAGCACTATAATAGGATAAAAGCAGGGAGTTCGTTATGCCACAACAATTGCTAAAACGACTATTCACCGTCAAAGAATATCACCTAATGGTTGATGCTGGTATTCTCAAAGAAGACGATCGCGTAGAACTTATCAAAGGAGAAATTGTTCAAATGTCACCGATTGGCAGATTTCATGCTGCTTGTGTGAAGCGTCTGGCTGAATTATTTATTTTGCGTCTGGCGCAGTTGATAACAGTGGGAGTTCAAGATCCAATTGAATTGGATGATAACTCCGAACCACAACCAGATTTAGCATTGCTGAGAAGACGCGGAGATTTTTACCAATCTGGACATCCGCAACCAGAAGATATACTATTAATTATAGAAGTAGCAGATACCACCGTTGAATCTGATCGCGAGGTAAAAATTCCCCTTTATGCGAGTAGCGGTATTGTCGAAGTTTGGCTGGTGAATATTCCGGCAGAATGTATCGAAGTTTATCGGCAACCTTCAGGGAATGGTTATCAAAATGTGCAGGTATTTGGGCGCGGACAATCTATTTTTGTAGAAGCTTTTCCCGATGTTAATTTTACAGTTGATGAAATTTTGGGATAGGCGGTTCAGCGATCCGATGTAGGGGCGAAGCATCGCTGCCAAAATTTATCATGGGTAGGGACAATTGCGATGCAGCGATGCTTCGCCCAGCCCCAACTAAAATTGATAAATAAACCAGAACTTATGCAAAGAAACCCGGTTTCTATGAAAAATCGTGGGTTTGGCAACTATAAATCTACGAAGAAACCTGGTTTCTGGTCAAGAGAGTTCATCTAACAATGGTTTCAGCCTTTCCTACTGTCGAAATCATGTTAATCAGTGATCGCTCTGATTAAAACCTCCTTCAGAGAGATTCCTTCCTTCTCTATCTCATCAATTGCAATCGTATTTACAATATCGAACCTAGCTCCTGCACTTTGGAGGTCATCATCTAGAGTCTTCAGAAATTTGGTTGCATCAGGATCGTTTCCAATTTGGATAAATGAGATGGCTAATTCCTCATTTCTATCAATTTTTTGGGTAGCATCAATAATTGTTTTGATCACAGCTTGGGGTTTATCTGGCTGACCGTCTGTTACCACAAGAATAGTTGCACCACCCAATTGTGCTTGCCCCTGTTCCTTGCGTCGAAAATAGTTTTGCAGGGCATCTTGCAAAACGTCTGCCATTTCAGTTCTTCCTACAGGCTCATTCTCACTAAATATTTGCTCAACTTTGCTAGCCGTCACATTATCATACCGCCTAAATTGAGACGAAAAAGTATAAACAGTAATGCCTTCAGGCGAAAATTCTTCACACTTGCTAGCCAAGGCGAAAGTAGTTTCTTGCATGACATCCCAACGGCTTCTACCACCCTCACAATCTTTCCTTGCCATAGTGCCACTCTTATCAATGATAAGTGTGTAGTCACGATTTTCTAGATCTATCATAATAGATTCCATCTGTTTAATTTACAACTTATGCAAAAAGTGATTTCGGGTCTTTTTGAATTATGATGCTGATGTTTATGATGAACATTTTTGTAGGGACACGGCATCATTAAAACTTTGGATGACCGACATTATTTTATGAGGCCGTGTCTCTACAGCATAATTGACTCGAAAGAAGAGAAATTTTCAAAACAATCCAAACCAACTTTTGGCCAATGTTGCTATGATACTTGTGCTAGCCTTTATCAAGTTAGCTGTGGGTTTTGGAATTTCACTTCTGTCCACAAGCCAGTCAATTGCGGCCTTAACCAAAGAGATGACTGCCGACTCCGCGTATCGTTCTCTTGCTAGAGCAACTTTTCGGCTGTTATTATCCTGTACCGCAAGCTGGTTGTTAATGTACTTATTCAAGTCATCGAAGTTGTTACTCATAGTAATCACCACCATGTTGTTTTTCGTGTATTCAACCAACGACTAAATTCAAATAGAGTCTTTTGCGTTTTTGGCTCATACACCAATAAGTTACAAAGGTTCTCTGTTTGTTCAAAAGGAATTTGATCTAGTGCATCACTAGCAATAAGCTTCTGGAACTGAATTGTGGCTTCATGTCCAAGTTTATTAAGAATGACCAACATTAACTTATTCAGGTTATACCTAAATACTGACGAACATGGGATAACCTGATAGTTATCATAAAGTCGCTCGAAAACTTTTTTGTATTGGGGATACTTCTGCTGATACTTATCCAACTTCTCAGCATTCATATATCCCTTGTAATAAATTAAACCTAAATCCTCATCACATTTGAAGCCATCTTCCTGAATATAGAAATCGCAATCATTGTAAGTTTTGGAAACAATTAGGCTACCATAAGGTTCAATAAACGTCTTTTGATAATAGAGAGATTTTTGTTCCAGAGTGCTGTTTGTTTCTGGTGCAGGCAAAAACTTCACAATGTTTCCAATTTTTGCTGCTATCCAAGAAGGTGGATGTAGAACATCTGCTTTTGTCAGAATAAAGGTGAGTTTACTCATCAAAATTGCTTTCTGTTCTTGAGTATATCCCTCCATTATTTTTTTGAGGGACTGCAAATCAAAAACAACTGAGCGGTTGTCAGCATGAATAGCCCATAAGATTACATCAGAAGATTGCAGATGCTCTCTGTACTTTTGCAAATACCCTTCGTCAGCTTCGTCTGACTCTCCGATTCCAGGAAGGTCATAAAAATACAGGGTACTTCCCTGTTTTATCTCAATCGGGATATCTTCTATCTCTTTCGTACATGGTTTAACAGGATCGGTTTTCAGTTTAGTGCCGAATAAAGCATTGATCAGAGAAGATTTGCCAACACCCGTTTGACCTACAATAGAAACACGAAATTGACGATCGTTTACGCTTTTTTTTAGGACATCTTGAACGAGCTTAAGCTGATCTGGGGTCAAATCAGGCTCTTTTATTTCCATGTCATGCTCCTCACTAAGCAAAGTTTATATTCGTTTTGATTATTCGATCGCAGTTGCCTTATAATCCTTACTGTACAAACTCAACCTCAGCTTTGTCAGTGATAAAAAGTGACAAAAAGTGATAAAAAGTAGTAACTTTCGCTAGATCGTGCTAAAATATCCTGTTAGGATGATTTGCCTAAGAGTTACGATACTCTCACAAACTATTCACACATCTCTCTCAACCCGACTTCCTTGGCCTACGACAACACTTGCAAATATCTTGCCGAAAAATTTCCAGCCGCCTTTGTCCAATGGCTGCTGCCACTCGATCGGCCCACCACCATTCAGGTTCTCAAAACTGAACTAATTCAAGAACCAATCCGCGCTGATTCTCTCGCCTTCCTGCAAGCCGATAACCAAATTCTACATCTGGAATTTGAAACCCTACCGTATTCCGACCCTCCAATCCCGTTCAGAATGCTTGACTACTACATCAGGCTCAAGCGGCAATATTCCTGTTCCATCCATCAAGTAGTAATCTTTTTACAGCAAACAGCCTCAGAACAAGCTTTTGTATCCGAGTATACAGACGAAAACACCCGACACCGCTATAGAGTTATTCGCCTGTGGGAACAAGACCCCGCTTTATTGTTATCCGTCCCCGGCTTGCTGCCATTCGCGACATTATCTCAAACCAACTCACCGCGAACTTTGCTAGAGCAAGTGGCGAATCGGATTGCTACAATTGAAGAACCTGATCGACAAGCCGATCTGAGCGCTTGTACCCAAGTCCTTGCAGGTTTGAGATTTGAAAAAAAATTAATCAGACAACTATTTAGGAAAGAAACTATGCGGGAGTCTGTCATTTACCAAGAAATTCGCGAAGATGGTCTCCTGGAAGGAAGGCAACAGGAGGCGCTGTCGTTCGTCACTCGCCTTTTGACTCGCAGAATGGGTGCGATCGCTCCTGAAATGCAAGAGCAAATTCAGAGCTTATCCGTAGAAGAATTAGAGAATTTAGGGGAGGCACTTCTGGATTTTTCAGAAGGAGCAGATTTAGCGAATTGGTTGAATGAACGCCAGATTTAACTTGCTAAAATATAGCCTCATCTGTTTAAAAGTTTACCATATATTTTAAGGAAATTTAACCTATGAATGTCGATGAAGATCTCGCGATCGCAGAAACAGTCCTCGATGGCGAATGCTTAAACGACGTTGAAGATCTCATCTTCAGGCAATGTTGGCAAGGCAGATGCTCCTATGAGGAAATCGCTAAACTCTCCAAGTATGATGATGAATATATAAAATCCGTTGCTGCTAAACTTTGGAAACAACTCTCAGATGCTTTTGAGGAAAAGGTTAAAAAAAATAATTTACAGTCTGTTTTTAAACGATACTTGCGACGAAATCAAGTTAATTTACACCACCATCAGGTAATTGAAGTCAATTTGACTGGAAAAACTTTAAGTAGAGCCAATCTAACAGGAGCAAAACTATTTACAAATTTAGGTGTAGATTCCTGTCAAAGAGATTCACACAAATCAATACTACCTGATAATAACACCAACTCCTCAGAAGAAATCATCCAATCCGAAGAAGAAGATAACCAGCAAACTCACTCTAACTCACAAGAAAAAATCTATCTTTGGAATGATTTGCATTTCTACTACGAAGAACAAATAAAAATAGCCGAAGCACTCGATCGGGCCAACATCTTCTTCTTCCCCAATGCCAAAGCACGCCTCACAACACCAGAAGGCAGACAAAATCAAGAACCCAATTTCCTAATTTTCCATCAAGGCAAATGGGGTATTCTAGAATTATCACATCCTAATAAAGCAAAAGCTGAAGACCGTGATCGCCTTTTTGAAACTCACGGTATCCGCATCATCCACTATTGCGACTGTAACAGGTGCAATGAAGAACCAGATCGCATTGTCCAAGAGTTTCTAGATATTTTGGGTCAGGAATAGATCTGGAGATGGCCCAACTTTTTTCACCACCAACAGAGATGAGTATATCGGCTTACCCAGCGGCTTTCTAGTTGCGGGTTCTCCCAGCGTCGTCAGTAGCCTATGGAGAGTGACCGATTTGTCAAGCGCATTTTTAATGATTAAATTGTATGAAAACTTACAAAATAAAATCTCCGTACCAGTCGCCCTCAACCAAGCCCAAATCTGGCTGCGGAATGTCAGCAAAAAAGAATTTATACAGTGGACTAATCGCCTCAATTTAGGTAACAATTGGATAGAGGAAATCCAAGCTAAACTGGAAGAGTTCTTGGATGATACACCTTTCGCCCATCCTGTTTATTGGGCTGCTTTCTGTGCCATTGGGCAATAAAACCGATCGCGCTTTATATCAAATTACCCACGAAAATGGATCAAACTATTCCCGCTTTACTGCAAGTATTCAAATCTACCCCTACCCTCTTTCCCGCCAAAACCATTCAAGAGTTAGATCTAAAACTAGCTGGTTTGGAAAACGAAAATATCCATATTGTCACGAAAGAAATCAAAGATTGGGTTAGCAAACAAACTCGCCCAATCAAAGATAACGTGACTCTATTCGCCCAATCTTTTAGAGAAATCAAAAGTGTGCGTAAAGTAGAAGCTTCGGAAGAGGAAATGCTGGTAAACCGCTTCCGAGAATTGCGAGATGCAGTGAAAAGTAAACTCAATCCACCGCAAAGATCGCAAACTAATTCATAGGCGTTCATTGTTCATTGTTCGTTGTTCGTTACTCCGATTCCTAATGACCAATGATCAATGACCAATAACTATATTAACATGAATCATCAAGTCTACGCCCCAAATATCCACCTTTTCGCCTACCATTTGCAGAGTGAGAAAAACCCATGTCTCCTCTACGCAAAGGTAGATGAAATCTTAGCCAAATTAAATATCACCGATTTCAATTTGCCACAGCGAATTGATTTAGATAAAGAACCGGAAGTGTTTCCATTTGAGATGTAAACAATGGTAGGTTGGGTTAGACGCGGTAATTAACTTAATAATGCTCACAGATACGCCTTTGACCGCGTCGTAACCCAACATTCACTATTAAATATGTGTCCACGACTCATTTGAAAACGCTATAACACAACCTTGGCAAACACCTTCCCTTTCTCGTCCGCTTCATCCTTTCTTAATAGCTTTGTTTCTCAGCGTTATAGTTGCTGTAGCATCTGGATGGATTGTACGCCTCTGGCAGAAAACAAAAGATAAACAAAACTAACTCTTAAATCGCAGGTATCTTGTGCCAGTTGCCAAACCGTCCCCACACAGTAAAACTTATCAATCCTTAGAAAGCTCTCCTTGTGGTTGAATGCAAAAATTTTGGAACATCCACTTAAGAAACTGTCACTTAGAATTCATCTACCATAATAAGTAAATAGAATATCATAAAAACAAGCTAACAAGCAAAAAGATTTTATCCTACGACTGAGAGTCTGTATGCCACAACAACCAACTGTCCCTCAAAAAGATACCGCCGCTTGGATTATTCAAGTCTGGCTTTCTTTTGCTCTTTCCGTCTCTGCAACTTCTCTCGGCATAATTTACCTCCCTGTAGATAACTGGGTAAAAGGTTATATGGGTATGGGTTTAGTTTTTTCAGTAGGCTCCACTTTTACGCTTGCCAAAACCACCAGGGATAATCATGAAGCTTCCAGACTAACAGCTAGGATTGATGAAGCTAGAGTCGAGAAAATACTCAGCGAACACCATCCTCTTAAATAGGGAATAGGGGATAGGGAAAAATATTAATTCTCCCACTCCCCCACTCCCCCACTCCTAATGAGATACCCGCCTCAAACCCCGCAACCAACGGTAAGGATAATAAAAAGGTACAAGCAGCGGATGTAGAATTTTGTAGCGATATTCCATATACTCGCGAGTCGGAAACAGCGTATCCCAAACAATACGCAACCGCTGACGCCAATCTTTAGCGCCCGCCACATCAGCAAACAAACGCATAGCCATAATTTCGTATTGCCAAGCATAAGTTCGCACTTCTTCCCGCGATGGTTCCAAAGCAAGAAATTTATCCAAAACATCTGCCGGAATTGGCGAATGCCATTCATCAGCTAGTTGAAGCAAAATCCGCTGTAACGACATCACCAAATTGTATTCTTTTGCCTTACTTATAACCAATTCCCAATCAATTTTTTCTTGGTAAAACCTTATAACAGCCGCTATATCGTGCAACCACATCAAACTTTTTCCGCCGTGATGCAGCATCAAATGAGCGCATAAATAAACCACTTGCGCTTCGCAACCCAGCACCAGCGCCGGTGCTAAATTAATCTTGGCAGGCAAAGAAGTTTCCCAAAACCAGTCGGTGGTAAACGTGCGCTGATAATATATAGGAGCGATTAATCGCCAGTGCAGATCGATATAAATATCTACAAGTCCGCCTTTATAAAAAATTTCTTCATTGCGGAATTCTTCAGTGAAACCAGCCTGCATTTCCACACCCACGGCTGCATACCCCAAGCCTGTCAGAATTTGTCGAGTCACCGACAAATCTTCAGGGTGGATAAGTAAGTCTAAATCGCTCATCGGTCGTGCCGCAATATCATCATAAATCATCTCAGCTAAAGCAGCACCTTTGAGGACGATAACATCTACTCCACCAGCAGCAAGTTGGTGCAGCACATCAGCTAATTCCCGCAGCAGCAAAGTGTTGCGGCAGGCATTGTGATAATAAGCTTTGCGCCATTCCTCCTCAATCAATGGCGAAACTAAGTTTTTACCGCGCACAATATGGTATAACAGAGGAGCCAAAGCTTCTGTATGTACAATCTGGCGCAAAGCATCCCAATTGAAATGATCGGTAGCCGCTATTTCTCGCGCCGCATCCAACGCTTTTGAATCCCAGCGTCCCCGAAGACACAACCGCAGAAAAAGGAGGAAGTTAGGGTCTAAATTGCTAACAGGTATGCTACATTGTGCGTTCATATAAAAAATATCGATTTTGCCAACATTCTATTCTGATTCCTGTATTTGCCTTTGCCAAGACTTAGCATAAGCGCCACCGCGAGATAATAACTCATTATGACTGCCTGATTCTACAATTTCACCATCAGCCATTACGTGAATGATGTCGGCTCGTTTGGCGATCGCAAAACGATGGGTGATAATAATAGCAGTGCTAGAACCTACCAACTGCCGAAACCTCTCTAGCCAGTCAGCTTCCGCCCAAGAATCCATCGCGCTGGTAGGTTCATCTAGTATAATCAGAGGAGCCTGACGGAGAAAAGCTCTTGCTAGGGCAATCCGCTGCCATTCGCCGCCGCTGAGTTCTGTACCACCTTCAAACAACTTCCCCAATAAAGTATCGTAACCTTTTGGCAAGCGATCGATCATCTCGTCAGCACCCGCAGCTTCAGCAGCAGCAGCAATTTCAGATAAACTGGGAGATGATATTAAATCCCCCATTGCAATGTTTTCGGCGACGGTGGTATTATAATCAACGGGTTGCTGAAACAGGATAGTGATGAATCGCCGCAAGTTTTGGATGGGTAAGTCGCGCAAATCGATGCCATCCAACTTGATACTACCATGCTGCGGATCGTACAAGCGGCAAAGCAATTTGAGCAGGGTAGTTTTACCAGCACCGTTGCTACCGACGATCGCTACAATCTTACCAGCAGGAATAGTAAGATTGAAGTTTTCCAAAGCTGCTTTGTGGCTACCTGGATAGCGGAAGGTAACTCGATCAAAGTGGATTTCCTGTTTTAAAGTTATTGGTGTCAATCTCGGTGAGGGGGAGTCTACTACTTGGGGTTGCAGTTCGAGAAACTCGAATAGGTTGCCCAAAAACAGCATATTGCTGTAAACTTGACCGAGGTTTCCCAGGAGATTTCGCATCACACCTTGACCTTGATTGAAAGCCTGATAAAATAAAGCTAAGTTTCCCAAAGTCACTCGCCCCTGAAAAACTTTCCACACCATCCAAGTTAGGGCAACTGCGGTGATTAAAAGTGCGATCGCACTAGCGCTTAGATTCGCCAAACTCTCATCCTTAGCCAACTTTACCCGTTCGGATCGTAACTTTCGCCGCAATCTCTGATAAGCAGATTTGAAATGTTCTCCTAATCCAAATAGCCGCAATTCAGCAGCATACTGGATTTCTGTAAGCAGCCAGTAGTAATACCAACTGCGACGTTCATCAGCAGTATTTCGCAACCACCAATCGTAGTTTTGACTGCTGTAGCGCAAGACGACATAAAAGGCAGGCAGAGTACTTACTAGCAGTGCAAAAGGTAACCAAATGCCAAAGCGAATCAGTACCGCTGCCATTGCCATCAGGGTAATACTATTTTGCAGCAAATTGCCGCTATTTTCTAGTAACGCCACCGGACGAAAATAAGCATCCTGGCGCACTCGGTGCAAGCGATCGTAATATTCTGGCGATTCGTAAAAACAAAAGTCAATCTCTATTGACTTTTCGTGGATAAGGCTGCTAATATAATCTTTGACTAACTCTGATTGAACGGTGCGAACCCAAGTTAGTAAACTGCCAAGTACCTGAGTTAACAGCAAAATACCGCCCATTAAAGCAACTAGGGTCAGAGTCGGTAATATCTTTTGCCAGTCAGCACCAGCACCTAAAGCTGCTACTAGACTATCTACCAGTTGCTGAGTTAAATAAACGGTGGCTACTGGCAATAGTCCCTGCACTACCAACAAGATAGCCCAGGCGATCGTCCAGTTTCTAGCAGATCTCCAGACTAAAGTGAGACTTCGGGACAAATAAGGTAGTTGACTCAAACCACTTCTTAGCTTTGTCTTTAGAATTCTCAAGTTTGTCATTGATAATTGGTAATTGGTGATTGGTGATATCGAATCACCAATTCGACTATTTACTGTATTTTTTAGAGATATCCCCGACCCGCGTCAAAGCATCTGGCGAATTCCGAAAGCAACTGGGAAATTTCTCCTTAACCCGATTGGCAATATCGCCTAACGGCATACCGCTACTCATCAATTCCAGAATTAGTCGATCGATCTCTCCATCCTCATTAAGCGTCGGCACATAGTTAGCAGCAGTTTTACGCAGTTGTGCTGGCGAAAGTGGCATTCCAAAAAAGGTTGACTGCTTGAAGTTTGCTTTGATCCCCCCTGCCCCCCTTAAAAAGGGGGGTTCTGAGTGTTGTGTTTCTTCTAGCCCCCCCCTTTTTAAGGGGGGGGTTGGGGGGGGATCTTCTAACACACAAGTATTCCAGCGCCAAATATAGTCATCTCCCACTAAATTAGCCTGTAAAGTAACGGATATGCGATCGCCTTTATTGAGGTGAACTGGCTTTAACCAAGGAAGAAAACCATTGCCGTAGACAAGTTCAGGCATTCCGGGTGCTGTAGAAAAACCCGCGCCTTCTGCTAGAATTGCATCAAACCAAATACTTATTCCGTGAGCAATTCCACTTCGCTCTACAGTCCAAGTTAATTCTGCACTAACATCAGGACTCTCTATAGTAGTATAATCTAATATTGCCCACGATTGCGGTACGGTTAAAATTTGTGCTGGTGCTATCCAACCTTTACCCCAAGTATTAGTCACAATCTGCCGCGCTGCTGTCATATCGAATCCATAGGCGTTATCATCCCAAGCAGATACGATGCGACTGTATAAGTGCGGTGCTTCTACCACTGTTGCCCACAATATATCGCGCTGGGGAATTAGGATGCCACCCTCAGCAAGCAAACGGGTTCTTGCATCAGCAATTGCCGGGATATGTTGTTGAAATAATGGCAGCATCCCACGAATATCGGAAATAATTACATCAGCTAGTTCAGGCAAATTTACCTGCGTGGATAGCTTTTGGATAAACTCAATTCGGTCAGCATAACCATTTGATTTAGCAATTTCTCTTGCTACCTGGATAGCATCGCTAGGTTCGATCGCATAAACCTTTTTAGCACCAAACTGACAGGCAAGCAAGGCAAAAATTCCTGTGCCAGTCCCAATATCCACTACCACTGAGTCTGGTTTTACAGCTTGGCGCAGACCCTTTACATAGGCATCCATTCGCCCCTTGTCCGCAATCATGCTACCATATCCGAGAATACTATACATTGGTGGTTGGTAATCGGTAATTGGGGATTAGTTATTAGCCAATTTCTGAAAATCCTCTAAGATCAGATCGCAGAGTTTTGATAGATAGGCTGGATCTGCGTGAGGCGTGACTCGCCGCAATGGGAGTTTATTCACAACTCGACTCAACAAGTCAAATTCTTGGCCGCGCATTGATTTATCTATTAAAGTGCTTGCATAGGTGTTTGCCACTAAGGTAATTAAACCAGTATGGGCAGGCACTGTTTCAATGAAGGGTGCAGCAGGAGAAGTAATGCGATCGCCCAGTATATAAATACCACCCAAAGGCAGGGGTGAAGACCGAAACTGCAACCCGTAACCAGAATCGAGATATCGTTTATTCCAGTTTGGCGTTAGCAGCGGCAAGCTATCTGGCGAACCGTACAAAGCTTTTACCGACTCCCCCCACAGTCGCAAACGCGGATAAGCAGGCTGGACGCTCAACCCAGTATTCCCATCTAATAGCGCCACTACATCGTCGGCTAAAATAGCAAAACCAGCTTTGGCGAAAGCCGCTGCCGTTGTAGATTTACCCGCACCGCTTGGGCCAATTATAGCCAAACACTTATCCCCAACTGCTACAGCACTGGCGTGCAGACAAGTAACACCCCGCAAACGCAGCAGGAACCCTATTATTGGCCCCAACAGGTAAGTTGCCGTATCTTCCAGCGTTAAATTATCGGGCCAAGTCGCCCAAATTTCCGTCCCTGCGCGGTTAATAATGAACTGAGTGCGATCGCTATATAAAACTCGAAAGTAAGCGCCATCTCTCAATTTCCACGCCCTCATAACAGGCATTGAGCGATCGTCTCGGTACGAGCTAACGTACCATACTTGTTGCTTCTCTTCTGGAATTTCCTCCAGCCAAAGCGGCAACAAATGCAGCCACACTTGCACATCCACTACAGGTATAGCTTGTAAAGCTACTAAGCCTGGGATGAATTGATTAGACGCCAGACCCAGACCAAATGCAAAGTAGAGAAATGACACCTTATTATTGAGGGCAATGCGGTTGCTATAACGAAGCAGTCAAAGTTGCCATTCTTTGGGCCAGAAAGTAGACAGATGGCATTCAAACTCTGAGATCCCAGTTATCCAATCTAAGCTTTACTCTTAGCTGGGCCGGTTGAAGTATCTGATGTTGGCCCAGTAACATTACTCGACATTGTAAGTTCGCGGATGTCGCCATAGACAAACAGCTTAGGGCTGCGATAAACCTGTTTTCCAGATTTATTGGTGTTTGGCTTCATGCTTTCTGAGTGCATAGTTTCTCTCCTGTATCAATTTGATTTTGATTGTTTTCCAAATTTTGCAACCAGAGATCGAGATTTAGCGGACGTAGGTTAAGCCATACTTCACTTGTATGCGAGTTTATTTCGGAAATCAGCGCTAGAGCATCTGGATTTACATATTTAGCCAACTCGGATGTAGGCTTAAATTGCTCCCTCCATTGGCCTCTCGGTTGGTGTAAAAGTTCCCGCAAAGGGTCGCCAACTAGAGGCGTCTTAGGACGCAGACGCACCGATTCCGGTAAAATCCCTGCCATCGCCACCCGCACCAGTTCCTTATGCAAAAACCAAGGTACTGGCGGAATTGCTAATAAGTAATTTACCAGACGCAGATCGAAAAACGGATACCGCACCTCTACAGGAAAACCCGTTACTCCCGGATCTCGGCTTTCAAAAAGGTACGGCCACAATGGTGCTGTAAGCTGTTCGTATGCCTCTGGGCGGATAGGGTGAATTGGCGCTGACTCGCCAGTCAGTTTTTCCCAGCGTTCGCGTAAATTAAGACTTTGTGATAATTCTTTGCCGATCCAGCTGGGATAGGTAGGTCGCCAGGAACGTATTCCCAGCCAACGTTTCACTTGCGATCGCAAACCCGGTTGCGGTAGCCGACCGCGAGACAGTACGTACTGTACTAATTCTGTCACCAAAGTTAGCAATTGCAGGTTTTTCACCAAATAGGCAAAGTAAAAGTACGCTCCTCTAGAATACAAGACAGGATCGCCGCCATTGCCATCCAGCACCACCCGCGAATTGGTTGCAATTTGCTTAAATTGATCGATCGAAAAGGCTAAGAACGAAACATCGGTAGGTTCCGCACGCCGCAGTAAGGGTTGTTCCCACCTTTCAAACAGAGTGTAGTCGTCTGCGACTAGATAATCAATGGGAATCCCCAAAGCTTCTGCCGCCAGTCCCGAATAATAACGTTCTCGATCTGGAATCAAGCGATCGAATACTGTGGTGTAAGCTCTAAGGTCAAAAGCCTTGGACTGTTTCGATAATGCTTCTTTTGCGGTCGCTGCTATAGTTGTCGAGTCGAGTCCCCCACTCATAAAAACGCCTACGCTGTCACTGCGAAGTCTATCTTCTACAGCCACGCCCAATAGTTCTTTGAAACGATCCACATAATCGATCGCTTTTTTGTATCGGATATGCCCATCTACAGGCAGCATCCAGTAACTTTTGGATTGTAGCGTTTCTCGTGACCAAGTTAAACAGTGTGCGGGTGGTAGACGTTGAATATCTGCAAAAGTAGTTGTATCTAACTCTTGGTTATATCCAAACAGCAGAAAATCCGCAATAGCCAGATCGTTCAACTCATCGGAAACTTGTGGGTGAATTCTTACCCCATTTAGCGTATTCCCAAATATCAGACAATTCCCTACACGAGCATAGTAAAACGGTTTTACTCCAAAATGATCTCTGGCGCAGAATAAACGCTGCTGTCTAGAGTCCCAAATGGCAAAAGCAAAGTCCCCTAGCAAGTGTTTAACGCAGTCTTCTTCCCAAACCTGATAAGCGCGGAGGATAAGTTCTACATCCGTTACCGTCTTAAGATCGATACTGCTGTTCAACTTTTCAATCAGTTCTGCTCTACCATCAATGCGTGCATCAGCAGTAATCCACACCTCACCATTAAGACTACAGGGTTGCTGTTCCCGTAGCGATTCTGATGTTGTACGCAGCAGCGCGTGACCAAATCCTACATTACCATCAATCCAAATGTGCCGATCGTCTGGCCCTCGATAGGCCATAAATTCAGTCATTTGCTGCAACAGCTGTCTGTCAACGGTAGCACCATCCAAATTGATTATACCGACGATGCCGCTCATAATGATTTCACTCCCACTGGCCCGATCGCACCTGCAAAAGGCGCAAAACGCTGCTCCACATCGCTACTGTCATTTAAAACATCACCCTCGTACTCCACCCAAGCATGAGCCTCTAGGCTGCCGTCCTGTTTGCGTACTCCTATACGCAGGTCGCTTTCAATACCTTGACAGCGCAGTAACCACCAGAGAACTAGAGACTTTTGCAGGCAGTTAGGGCGATATAAACCCCGGTTACTTGCTAGCGATACCATGCGTGCAATTACGTAAATATCTTTTTTTATCAGTTCTAAATTATACCATTTTTGCTTGGGAAATGCGATCGCAGCATACAGGCGTCGAAACCCAAACAGTTTTATACAAACAGCCGTCAAGGGCAGCAGCAGTAGCGATCGAACCAGCAGATTTAGCTCTGACAAAGAAAGTTTTTGTAACTTGCGCCAACTATTGACTGCTGACATTTACCAATCCATGCTCCACCAGCTGTTCGATCAAGTGATACAAGTCCCCTCGTAGCTGTTCCGCATCTACATCATATTCGGATAGTAAAGATTCGTAGGCATCCTGTATCATATCGCAACTAGAAAGAGCCGCCCACATACGGGTGCCTACCTCATCCAAGCCAAAATAACGTTCGCTCTTAAGATTGAGAATAACCGATTCGCCGTCCAGCTCCCGAACCAAAACATCTGCTGGCACTGAAAGCCCCATATCAAACGAAAGTGTCAAAATTTGCCTAACCTCCCAAATAAATAGGAATTACCAACGCTATCTTAGCCATCAGAGTTTAAAACCGCAACAGGCACAAAAATAGAGGCTGGTACATACAGCCTCTCTCAGAATAACGGTATCAGACTAGATATAGGACTAATATCCTGCCTTTATTTGCGGTTTTCCTTCCGCTTTTGCTGACGGCGTTTCGTAGTAATCAGTGCGCGATCGACCGGAAATCCCACAACTGGCGGTATTACTTGATACTCCCGCTCTGCTTCCATATTTTTCAGTTCTGTGTAGTCTACCCAGTGGATGCAATCGACCGGACAAGTATCGATCGCTTCTTGAATCAACTCCTCCCCATCGCCATCCTGCCGAACCACACGCGATCGGCCATAATCGGGTTCTATGTAGAAAGTGTTACGGGCGACGTGAGCGCAATGCTTACAGCCGATGCAAGTAAGCTCATCTACATAAACCCCCTTTTGCCGCAGCGACCCGCCCAGTTCTGGCTCAAAACCCGATCGCTCTGGCGCATCTCGAAAGAAACCACCCAGTTCTGGTTCCAAACCAGACCTTGTGGAGGCTGACGTCTCGCCAGCCTGATTTTTGTCTGCCAATAATAGACGAAAATCTGTGGGATCATCTGCGGGTAGACCAGAAAAGTCGGACATCAGCTTCTCCAACGTTGCACTACCAGTCGGATCGAACCATCTTCATTTTGTTGTTGTTCCGCAACTTGGAAACCTTGCTTAGCGGTTTCCTTCATTACAGTCTGGAAAGCATAACGCTGAGTCACCTTGCTCAGGAACATATCCACAGACGACGTTTGCTGCCAAAACTGCAAGTCCGCAACTAATTCATACTCATTACCATTCCAGCTAAAACCGATGTCGTAACCGTTGTCTTGCTCGATCGCAATTTCGGCATTGACAGTCTGACCGCGATAGCCGCGCACTGGGCAGGGGCCTTCTTTCCAGTCAATCCCTAAATCTGTCAACGCAGCTTGCAGAGAGGCAAGATTACGGATCTGAGTTTTGATTTGGCTAAAGTGTGACATATTATCCTCTGGTGAGTAAATTGTAGATTGATAAAAAATTACCACTCGCTAAAAGTGGCTTGCGCTGTCGCTGTTGCAGGCTGTTCTAGCACAGCCGCGAAATATTCCGAGGTCTGCTCTTGGCTGAGTACCTGTCCGAGCTGAGCCTCAATCGCAGCAGTCACCTCAGCACAGGAGTAGCCAACAATGCCAGTAACTTTTTCTTTTACCCGACCATCGGGATAAATTACAAACTCTAGTGTCTCCATGCTCTTAACGGAACCTTAAAGACTTTTTAAACTCGGCGATCGATCTCGTAGCAGGCTCTAGCCTTCGCACGAAGGCGATTCTGCATCAAGATCCTAACTAGCTTCTCTTTAATTCACTTTACCCATTGGCGCTAAAATGAATCAAAACTTAACACAACTTATTAATTAAGCGATTAAGTCCTCAATTATTTGTCAGTTTCCCTTAACTTGCCACAGCCGTCAAGATACCTGGGGGCATAAAATCCGGTGGTCGCAAGCTGGTGTTTGTCGTGGATTACCAGGGTTTCGCGTCAGTTTGCTGTTTCAGTGCGGAAATAACCCTGGATAATTAAAGATTGTCTTAATTAAGGTCAGGCGCTATGAGTGCAGAGCAAGTCACAAGTCCGATTCGCGTGGGAGTGCTGGGTTTTGGTGGTTTGGGACAAGCCGCCGCCAGAGTACTCGCTCCCAAAGGAGAGATGATCTGGGTGGCGGCAGCAGATCGAGAAGGCTATGCTTATGTCAGTGAGGGGTTAAATCCCGATGTCTGTATTGCAGCTTACCAATCTCATGGTTCTCTGGGATATCTACAACCAGGAGGTACTTTAAGCGATCGCAGTATTCACGATTTAATCAAACAAGCATCTGTAGATGGCTATTTCTTAGCCTTGCCCAACCTGCCAAATACTTTTATCGCTTCTGTAGTGACTCAGTTTATTGAATCTGGTTGGCAAGGAGTATTGGTCGATGCCATAAAACGCACCAGTGCCGTCGAGCAACTTCTCGGATTAAAAGAGCAGCTGCAGGCGGCAGGAATTACTTACATGACAGGTTGTGGAGCCACGCCGGGACTGTTAACAGCAGCAGCAGCCCTAGCAGCCCAAAGCTATGCAGAAATTCACAGCGTCAAAATTACTTTTGGTGTCGGAATTGCCAACTGGGAGGCTTACCGCTCTACCATCCGCGAAGATATTGCCCATCTGCCAGGTTATAGCGTCGAAAAAGCAAGAGCGATGACAGATGAGGAAGTGGAAGCACTGCTCGATCGCACAAATGGTATACTCACTCTCGAAAATATGGAACACGCCGACGATCTGATCTTAGAACTGGCGGGAATTTGCTCTAGCAGCTCCGTACAAGTAGGCGGCGTAGTCGATACTCGAAATCCTAAAAAGCCCCTCAGCACTAACGTCCAGGTCACAGGTCGCACCTTTGAAGGCAAAATTTCAACCCATACCTTCACCCTGGGAGACGAAACCAGCATGGCCGCAAATGTATGCGGCCCCGCATTTGGTTATCTCAAAGCAGGCATCGCTTTGCATCGACGCGGCATTTACGGTTTGTTTACCGCCGCAGAAATTATGCCCCAGTTCGTCAAATAAAAAGGTGAAGTTAAAAGTCAAAAAAAAGATTAAATTTTTCAATTCTTTCTTTTGACTTTTGACTTTTGCTACGCTGGTGGACTTTCGGTAGACAAGGTGGATGGGATTTCTTCCTCTTCGATAACGGAGTCTAGAGTCTGAACGACAAAAGGTAGATATGCTCCAGCTAATCCTCGTTTAATCCGTTCCGGCGTCTGGGCAAACACAACAAACAGAGGATGGATGTTTTCCGCCTCCTCGTTCAGCACGTGCTTGTAGCGGGGGGGCATCACCCACTCATAGCTTTTGTGAAGGTACACCTGCGTTTGTCGCCAGCGACTGAGAAGGTCGGAAAAATCTTCCTGCGGGCGATGGATGAACACCATAATTTCCACCCCTGTTTTAATTTTCCATTCGGGGTCGCACATTAAAATAGCTACATCGCAGGGCAGGCAAACAGCCTCTTTGGTAGCAGTAATAACACCACTATTCTTTGCCGATGATACTGTCTGGTTAAGGCGAACTATGGGCAAAGGAATGGTAATAACGCTTTGATCCGGTCGTCGCAAACTGGGGATCATCTCTAGATAGGGACGGTGCTGCTTCAGAAGCGCGATCGCTCCCATCTGATTGCTGTACTCTGCTAGTAGTGCTTCGTAGTGAGATGGTTTAACAGACATTGTCCTGAAGAAGGGGCTAGGGGCTAGGGGTTAGGGA
>CASBRD010000250.1 GCA_949128025.1 Oscillatoriales cyanobacterium PMM_0008
CTCCCCCACTCCCCCACTCCCCCACTAACTGAATAGATATTCTTTGAACAACAAAGGAATAAGTCACTCAAGTAGGACTTGGTAAATGGGTGTCAGCTGTTCGCGTCCTTTGAGTTGTACGCTACCGATCAACTTGGTGGGAAAAGAACCGTGAATATACTGATAAGTTTCTTCATTGATCAAAATCCGGCAGAGACCACCATCAAGGGATTTATCATAACTTTCTAGCCGCGCTGCCACATTAACGCTATCGCCAATTGTTGTGTAGTCTAGCCTTTGGGAACTGCCGAGACTGCCGGTAACGACTGTGCCGGTGGCAATACCTACGCGCATGGCAACTGTGGGGCGTCCCTGAGTTTTCCACAGTTCATTCAGTAATTCTAAGGTAGCCCCCATTTGCAAAGCGCAACGAACAGCTGCTTTAGCGTCATTGGCGATCGCATCTTCTGTGGTGCTGGGAATGGGAACGCCGAACACAGCCATAACTGCATCGCCGATAAATTTATCGACCACGCCACTATTCGCTAAAACTAGCTGGGACATTGCCTCCATATATTCGTTCAGCCAAGACATTAGCACTTCCGGGTCGAGATTTTCGGCAACAGTACTAAAATTTTTCAGGTCAGTAAACACCACCGTTGCTGTTAGCCTTTGTCCTTTAAGGCGTCCGTCATTGAGAAACTGGTCGCGATCGCGCCAGATCGCCTCAGCAATTTGGGGATTGACGTGACGTCCAAACAGATTCATCACAGTTTTTCGGTCTTGTCGCTCTATCTGAGCAATGTAAGCCAAGATCGCCACAGCAGAACCTGAAAAAGTCAGTATTGGTGGAATCACTGGTATCCACCAACTATTCAAAAACGCTAAAAAAGAACCGCCCAGCAAACCAGAAATAGCAACCAGTGCAGATCCAGCCGTCCACCGCCAGCTTTGCAGCTGCCAACTCAAAACGGCACCAACGCAAGACCACAAAAAAATCCACCCATACTCAAGCGGATCGGGCCAAGTTTTAATCGGGTCACGTCCTTCTATTGCTGAACTCAGGATTTGGCTGGTTAAATGAGCGTGAATTTCCACTCCAGTCATGCGTTGCACTGCATCGCTGAGACCGCCGCTGTAGGGAGTATAAAAGAAGTCATTAAGGCTGGCGGCGGTAGGGCCGATTAAGACAATGCGATCGCGAAGCGGCGCGGATGCGCCATCGCGCATCAAATCTCTGGATATGCGGTTTTCCAAGATATCCATCATCGAAACAGTAGGGAAATTCCCACCCCGCCCCCGAAAATTCAACAATATTTGGTAGCCACCCGCATCCGCACCTACATAGCTGCCATCCGACGCTTCAAACGGGACAAAAACTGTCTTACCCAGCCTCAAAAACCCATTTTGCGCCGACTGTGGGGTAATACCTTCAGCTTGCAGGTAAATCATTGCCATACTCAACCCCAAACTGGTTATGGGGTTTTGATTTTCAGGCGTCAGAAATAGTACGCCCCGACGAATTTTCCCATCCGAATCTAGCACCACATCATTAGCTGCCACCCTACCCAGGCGACTCAATACTGGCGACGGAGAAATAGCCAAACCCCGCTCATTTCCCACGAATTTCTCAATTCCAATCAAGTTTGGCGTAGATTCAAACACTTTCACCAATTCTTGATGACCGGGTTCGACTGGCAAATCTCGATACAGATCCAACGCGATCACTCTTGGCTGCTGTGCTTTGATCTTCAAGAGCAATTTAGCCAGTATTTCATCTGAAATCGGCCACTTGCCAATCGTTTTAAGATCGGACTCATTAATGCCGACTATGACAATTCGGGAATCGATCGTCTCGGCTGGACGCCTACGAAAAAATTGGTCAAGCGCTGCCCATTCCAAAGATTGCAACAAGCCTGTTAAGCGCAAGATGATGATTAGCCCTGTTACAGTGGGGGCTGTGAATAAAACGCCCCGCCACTCCCAAATTTTCCGTTTCAGTTTAGCTGTTGATGAACCCTCTCTCCCTCTCATCAGTTTACCCGCATATTATTCGGTGCATAAAATAGCAACCTTGTCAAGATACCTCTCAAAATTTGTTCAATAGACTGCCGAAAAGAAGTGACGCGATCGCAGTGAAATTTTGGATTTTTTAGGGATGTCTGGGAGATCGAACTAGGTAATACAAGGGTTTCAGACTATGCAAATAGGGAATTTTTGATTTTTGATATAGTTATCCCGATTATTCTTTTTGTCAATATAGCTCAAATGACGCAGATTCGTCAATAGTTGAAAGAAATTATCAAGTATTTTTTTGAGGCGATCGGGACTATTGATTGAAATTTCAAAACAAAATAGATTAAAAAATCAGTTATCCTGATATATCAAGGTGAATGACAAATTAAGTTATTGGCAGATGCGATCGTACTCATCTGGTTTGATGTTACCAGCATAGTGCGTCCATCAGGCGTCACCACGATACCTTGTGCTTCCTCAATGGCGATCGGCGATCGTTCTCCCACTCTCCCCCTCTCCCCCTCTCCCACTCTCCCCATCCCAGAGAGTCCCACTAGATTATACCGACTGCTGAGGGAATCGTAGGGATTGCTAGGTAAACCGCCAGTGCCAGTGACGATGAAATTTCCCTGTCCTCTACTGCCACCAACGAGACAACCGTTGGTTAAGAGAGTATCGGGAACCACAAAATTAGTCAAAAGGGGTGCTAAAGCATTTTGCAGCTTAGAATCGGGGGTTCTAACTTCTACGACGCCACTAACGCCACTGTTAGAGCTAGCGGTGATGGAGCTATCTGGAGTATTAAAGATGCCTTGAGTATTAATTTGGATATTACCCCCGTTTCCCTTGAAAGCATTGGCAGTAATATTGCTATTTCTCAGTGCTACTAATGTATCTGTGGTGATAATAATATTGCCACCATTCCCCGTACTATCTTCTGTACCTGCTGTGGCGGAGATAAAACTATTGTCCGACATTTGCAAAGAACGCGATCGCACAGTGATATCTGCACCCTCACCCGATACAGCCGTTCCTTCAAATCCCCCTTCATTAATCATAAAAATCAGGTCAGCTGTCACATTTAAATCACCTGTCCTTCCCGTACCTCGACTGCGGACACTGAGTCTCCCCCCATCCTGAAGAATCAACCTTCCCGTATTTAATGTGAGATTTCCGCCGTTACCTGTCGATCCTGGCTCAGTTACCGCCGCTACAGAACTGAGAGCCGTACCATCAGGCGAACTCCCAATTAATTCCACTGCTTCCGGCACATTAATAATAATATTACCACCCCGTCCCTGAAAAAAAGAACTTGCTGCTAATCCCGCCCCAGATAGTACCGTTAACCGCCCAGTATTCACCTGCAACTCACCAGCATCTCCAGTACCCAAACCACTCGTAAAAAAGCCAGTAAAAACCCGCACACCCGGTGCAAGCGGAATCGGATTGCTACCAATTAATTCTACAGCATCCGTTGCATTTACCGTCAATTGTCCTCCCTTACCTGCCCCAATACTAGAAGTTGTCGCTATGGCGTTATCTCGCCCTCTAAAATTGCGGGTATTAATCGTCAAATTTCCCGCCGCACCCGCATCACCAACACCAGTCCCCGTTGCTACAAAAGATGCACTCAAGTCTACTGAATTTGTAGCATTTATGGTGACATCTCCACCTTTACCGAGGCCAAAAGTTGAAGTAGCTACAAATGTGCCGTTGCTGGCATTAAACTGGCGAGTATTAATTAAGATATTACCAGCCGACCCCGAACCTAAACTGAGAGTAAAGAAGCCATTGCGAAGATTATCGGAACTAACACTTCCAGAGACAAACTGTAGCACATTTCGATCGTATTCTCCTGTTCCAGTTATTTCGACTGACTCAGAAGCGTTCACCGTGATAGTTCTGCCTGCATCGCTACCCAAAGTAATAGATGTAATGCGAGAACCTTCGTTGAGTCGCAAATTACGAGCTGCGATCTGGATTTCACCCCCGCCAGTCCCGCTGGTATCAACTGTAGCCCCACCAGACATTTGGATATTCCCAAAATTTTCGATGCCTGCGTAATCTAAAGCCAAGCCAAGTTGAGTAGCAGTTAAACTTATATTACCTTCAGTCACGCTGCCTAGTTCAATACGTCCTCCTGGTGTAGTCGCGACTGGATTTCCTGCAACTATGGCTAGAGGAATTCCACCCGCAGTTAGACCTCTATAAAGAGGATTTGTGCTACCAAAAATTGTGATATCCCCACCCAATAGCGCTAAAGTTTTACCAGTTTGCACTGATAGATTTGACCCTTGTACAAGAATAGATGCTGACTGGGGATTTGCACCCAATTGTAAGCCTATTGGTACACTTATTGTTAGCAAAGGTGTGTTTTGAGTAGATGTGGCACTCAATTTTGTGCCATTTGCAAAGTCGATCGCACTTGCGGTACTAGCAAGGAAAGAACCGCCGATATTCAGTTGGGCATTAGGGCCAAAAATAATCCCATTGGGATTAAGCAAAAATAAGTTAGCAGTGCCGTTAGCTTTGATAATGCCATCAATATTAGAAATTGCTCCCCCACTGATGCGAGTGAAGATATTCTGAATATCGAGAGTGTTGTTGAAAAAGGCGGTGCCGCCAGTGGGAACGGAAAATTCTCTAAAGCTGTGAAATAGATTGCTGCCTGCTTGAGTACCCCCTTCGATCGCGTTTGTGCTGCCATTAGTGGTGATAATCGAATTAATGGGTAGAGTGCTGTCTGGGACAATTTGAGCCTGTCCCGCAAATGCGATCGCATTCAGGAGGTAAATACCCCCAGCCATCCAAAATAGGTGACGAAGCTGTGTCATAGTTTATTTTTGGTAGAGACCTGTTCATTTTGATTCTCTATAGCCAATTTCCAATCAGAATAAATGGCGACCAAACAGCCGGGTGATTGTAGTCGTCTGAAGCAATCAATTTTAGTTGTGCTTTTTGCAATGCTTCTGCTTTCGTAATATTAGGTTGACGCATCTGGGTGTAAAATTCTTCAATCAGCGGTACGGTAGCTTCATCGTTAATAAACCACAGCGTCGCCACCGCACTTTTGACTCCAGCACGAACGGCGACGCCAGCAATTCCCAAGGCGGATCGATTGTCTCCTGCTGCTGTTTGACAGGCACTTAATGTTAGCAGTTCTACGGGTTGTTTCTTTGTTCTTCCCGCTCTATTTCGTCCGGTCAATCGCAACAAATTATCAATTTGATCGATGCTGATTCGATCGTCAAACCCTACTAGAAAAGTACTTGCAGCATCTACACCAAATTTGCCGTGGGTAGCCATGTGAATAATTGGAAAATTATTTCGGCGCAGTTCTGTTTCTAAGCGTTCTATGGTGAAATCTTTATCTAGGAGTTTAGTTCCTCCCATAATTTTTTGAACTTCGGTTACTTCAGCAGCTACATTTAGCAGGGCTGCAAATGGTGGACGCTCGACTGTTAAGCCGACACTTAAAACTTTGAGTTCGCCTCGTTCTACGGCTTGGCTGGCAGTTAGACTGAGGCTGGGTGTTGTGGCGATCGCATATTTTTGGATTAAGAATTTTTCTCCGTCATGCAATGCTGTCATCGGCACTTTTCGCAACACGCCATCGTTAATAAAGACAAGTGTTTTCGGATTTGCCAATTCCAAATCTTTCTCGATCGGACGAATTAGTAAGTCATAAATTTTTTGGGATTGTGGAAGATATTCTTCGGTAGCCCGACTTTCTAGCAACAGGCGCAATCTGTCAATTTCTTGCTGGAGGATATCTTGCCCCATCGCTACAGGATAACCTTTTAGCTGACCATTGGGCGATCGCATAATCATTTCTGTGCGATCGTCTAGAATAATTGAGTAAATTACCGCTGCGCCAGTGTCTGCTATATTCCCATCCGATGCGGCATTATCTTTGGCTACTTGCACGCATTCATCGCCAAAGAAGTTTTGCAGTTCTGCTAACTTAAGTAACTCTAAAGTATCTAAAACTTTACTTAAGTTTTTAGTGTAGATGTCACTGTTATTTGTGGGTTGCAACAGCAGCCCCATCATTTGCCGATAAACTGGTTCTACAGAATCCCGAAAGTCAAATTGCAAGTCTTTATTAGCAGCCAGAATATCGCCGCGAATGCTCTGAAGTGAAACGATCGCTTGTTCGTAAGACAAGATGGCTTTATCCGTTTCACCAGTAGCTCTCAAAATACGCCCCGCCTGCCATTGCCAGCGATATAAACTATCAACAGCGTTCACTTTTTGGGCGGCAAATTGAGCTTGGCGATTCAAATCGAATGCTTCCCTATATTGATTGGCTTTCTCGTATACCTGTGCTAAACTACCAAGACCAAAGGATTCCGCTCTAGTATCGCCAATATTTCTTGTCACTGCGATCGCATTAGCCAATAGTTTGGCAGCCTTGGCTGAATCTGCATCTACTGCTAAATTAATTAAGGCATAAGCTTTATCCCGCGACTCAGGCATTTTTTCCAGCAACGCTAAAGCTTGGGCCCGATTGCTAGCAATGATATCTGAATTAACGGAGGGCGTCACTTTTGGATTCAACACGGTAGCACTTCGCTGTAGCAAGCGATTCAAATTTAGCAAACCTTGTACTGTTACCGCATCAGTTGTTTTTAGTTGAATGCTTTGCTCAAATGCTTCTTTGGCAGCAGCAATATCCTGTTGTGCTAAATCGAGCAATCGAGTTTTTTCTCGCGTATCGCCTTCTAAGTCAGCTACATTAGCTTGATAACGATATCGATCGGCCCGCTTTGCATAAATATTCCCCAAATTGTTGAGCGCAGTTTGGATGTAATTGGGGACTCTTGACTGGGAAATTTTGTAGCTTTCCCCTTCTATCCTGCTTCCTCGATCCAATTCACGAGCTATTTTCAAGCTGTTTTGTTGAAAAGACAGTGCTTTTTCGTAGTCTCCGAGAGCAAAATAGGTATTGGCTAAGCCTCCCATCGCCGCTGCTTCAGTGAGCCTATCTTGATTATGCTGTGCAATTTGGAGAGCAGATTGTAAAAGGTTAATGGCTCGTTTGTGCTGTCCCAGTTCGCTGTAAGCTTGGGCTTGTTCTGCGATCGATCTAGCTAGTTCGATGCGCGAAGTGCTAGAGCCTGCTTGGCGATAAATTTTAATTGCTTGCTCCCAGTGGTCGATCGCTGGCTCTATTTGTCCAATTTGCCTAAAAGCAACAGCCAGGTTGCGGCGAACCCCTGCTCGCTCCTGTGCGGTTGAAATCCCAGCAAGGGCTTGTTGCCAAAGGGTAATGGCTTCAGTATATTTGCCAGCCTCATAAAGCCGCTCTCCCTGCTCTACCAACTGGCTTACAGAAAATTGCACATTGGAAATGTCAGATTTTAGATTAAATTCTCTAATTTGCTGAGAGCTTAAATCTGAAACTGGCGTTTTTTCAATATCTCCAGCTTTTACCTGCAATGCGGAACCAGCTGTATCTAGTAAAATACAAAGCAGGAAACCTGCTAAAAATAATAAATTCCAATTAAGCAGACGCCATAAAATTTTCATTTGTCAGCGGTTAGTAGTCCGGTAAATTCTATATTACTCCCTTGGCGCTACAAGATTATGTAGGGGCGAAGCATTCCGGGCGAAAACTGATATGTGAGGCGACAGATTATCACCGGAATGCTTCGCCCTTCCCAACATAGATATTCTTCTGGCACGAAGGCAATAACCGCTAACACTTGACTCACTGAATATGTTTCTTTTCATAACTTTCTCGTTGCCACCGGATATCTGTACTGTTAGGTGACAAAGGCAGGAAAATGGTCAGTACTTCGCCCTGTTGGGGTCGCTGGCGCACAATCAATTTGCCCCCTAGTGCCTGGAAGAGATTTTTGGTAACCGTGTGGTTGAGACTCAGACTGCCTGTTTCTGGTTGGAATATCAGCAGTTGACCGATCGACTTCCGCGTTAGTTGAGTGTCTGCTGCTTGTGGTCCCAAAGTATTTTCGCACTCAGAAGTGACGCCGCCACTATGTGGC
Source organism: Oscillatoriales cyanobacterium PMM_0008 (assembly GCA_949128025.1). Classification (GTDB taxonomy): domain Bacteria; phylum Cyanobacteriota; class Cyanobacteriia; order Cyanobacteriales; family Aerosakkonemataceae; genus Argonema. The sequence continues at coordinate 8,004 of CASBRD010000250.1, forward strand.
TGAAGTCGCAACTTCAGACGATCGCCCGCTGGCATCACCTCGACTTGGATATGGCTACCGGCAGGGAGGTTGCGGGTGAAATTTTCAATCAAGCCGGTGAGAACGCGATCGAGCATTGTCGGATCGCTGACTACCTGGGGCATATATTGAGGTAAGATCGCATCCAGGGTCTGATTGCGCCTTGAAGCCTGTTTTTCCCAGCGTGGCAAGCTTTGCTGGAAAACCTGGGCAAGGGACATCGGCGTGAGGTGAATGGGATGAGTTTCTTTTGTGGATGTTTCTAATTCTGCCGCTTGGAAAAGCAACTCCATGCGATCGATTTGCTCGGTACATTCGCGATCGATAATTTCCAACCGCTTGATAATGTCAGTCGCCAAATCTTTGCGTCTGAGCAGCAGTCGCGTCAGGGTGCGAATCGTTGTCAGAGGCGTTCTGACTTCGTGTGCAAATGCCTGCAACAACTCCACATCGTTCGATTTGAGCGATCGGGAATCGGGAATTGAAGATGGGGAAAGTTTTGCGTTTTGAAACTCCTCTGTTTCTGTGTTCCTCTGCTCTCCATCGCCCCGGCGTCCGTCCTCTTGCGGTAGATGTTTCAGCAACAGCCGTGTAAACTCCATCACTATTCGGTAATCCGGTGCGGTGGGAGGGAACTGTAGAGAAAACCCATCGAGTTGATTGATGTAATGGGGACAAGTCAGCAGTATGCGATTCCTCAGCGATACCCACGCCTGCTGGACAACCTCTGGATCGAAAGAAAACATAAAAGCCGGTTGATAAGTGGAGTCTTCTCCCAACACCATCACCAAGCTGAAACTAGCAGTTAATATTAAACAAAACTGTTCAGCCGCCAGAGGATCGACTGGCAGCAAAGGCAACAAATTACCATAATTGTCTCTCTTGAGGCTACCCTCTTGGGCGGGAGGCAGCTGAAACGGCATCCAAACGCCAGGATTAGCCATCTGGGTGCTGAAAATCCAAGTTTGGCAGCGAGAATTTACAGATGGATCGCTCAAAACGGCCCCAGGGCCAGCTAAAATCAATCCCTGGGGCATCGGCTCATCTGCATCGCCCTTATGACTGGGTGTTACAGTCGATCGCAGCAAATCCTCCAAGGCGGCTCTAGCACCGCACCATTCTTGTTCTGATTTCAAGCGCTGTAAAGCAATTCGACTCTTGGAGGGCTGCTGAGTGTCAGTTTCGGTTGCAGCCTTCCACCTTGTCTGAGATACAGCATCAAGAGCCCCATATTCTCTACTTTGGGCTAAAACTTCACTTACCGTTGGCAGTAACCACTTATACACCGATATCCACCCACAACAACTGTAAGTAACCAGCAGTAATTACAACAATAGTGGAGTCATTCGGTTAAACAACTCTACTACATACGAGGTTATCGGCATTTGTCATCCGACTAGGGTAGTATAACCGAACTTATAGTTCGTAATCTCCGCTATTTAGTTGGTGATTGGGGAATGGTGATTGGGGAATTGGTGATTGGGGAATTGGTGATGACTAATGACTACTGACTACTGACTACTGACTAATAGCAACCTAAAATCTAAAATAGACCCTATCCCTCCATTGATATAGAGTAACTTACACCTAGCGACGGATGGTTATTTAAGCTAAAAACCCGATAGTTGAAAATGGGACAAATAAAAAAAACAGATTTATATTTACGCTGGCTCTTTAAGTCCCTTATGGAAGCTCGCGGATGGAGGAAAAATGGTTCTAGGTCACAACAAACGTGCCGTTGGTGTATTTTCCAAGCGTAGCGATGCGGAAGATGCGCTCCACGAATTGAGAGATGCAGGTTTTCAGATGGATAGGGTGTCTTTGATTGCCAAAGACGTAGATGGCGACGATCGCTTTAGTGACGCCAACGTGCGAGATATCGACCATGACAACAAAGCTGACGATGGCGCTAAAAAAGGTGCTTTAGCCGGCGGTGCAGTCGGCGGTTTAACTGGCTTACTTGTCGGTCTTGGTGCATTGGCAATCCCCGGTATTGGCCCTGTGATGCTAGCGGGAGCGACTGCAACAGCTCTGGCGACGGCGCTTTCTGGCGGTGCGATCGGTGCAGCTGCTGGGGGCTTGATTGGTGGCTTGATTGGCTTGGGAATTCCTGAAGATAGAGCTAGAGTTTATAGCGATCGCGTTTCTGGCGGCGACTATTTAGTAATGGTAGATGGCACCGACGATGAGATCGGTCGCGCCGAAGCAATACTAAGTCGCAGGGGCATTCAGGAATGGGGTATCTACGATCATCCCGGCGTTGATACCTCTCGTGCAGACTACACTACTGGCGCTGTTGACCGTCGCGATCATCCTGGCAATATCGACGACCGCGTAGCTGTTGTCGATCGTCGGGAAGAAATTCTTTAGTCTGACAAAGTGCGTGCTGATTGACTGACAAAATTCAGTCAGTCAATCAGCGATGTAGTTGAAGAATTCAATTCTCAATTTGACAATACGCGAACATAAATCTTTAGTAGTTCCAAAGCGGAACAAAAAAATGAAAAAGCTAACTCTATTTATCCTCAGCGGCTTCCTAATGTTTGGCGCGGTTGCTTGCCAAAACGCTAAGACAAGTGCTGACGCGCCTAATAAGGCTGGTGAGATGAGCAATAGTAACACAAATCCCAGCGCTACAAATACCTCTGACCAGACTAAAAAAGCTCCAGAGGCAGATTCGGTCAAAGCAACCCAGCAGGACGCGCAAAGTGACGTTCGCAAGGCTCAAGCGAATTCTGACATTCGCGCACGAGAGCAGCGCAACAATCTTACTGGGGGCGATGCCGACAGAGCTGATGGCGATCTGGCAAGCGAAGTTCGCAGTAAGCTAGAGGTAAATATACCCAAAGGTCAGATAACTGTTGGCGCTGAAAATGGCGCTGTAACCGTAGCTGGAACGGTTCCTACCCAGCAAGACTTAGCTAAGATTGAAGGTTTGGCGAAGCAAATTAAAGGTGTTAAAAGCGTGACTGTGAAGACGACAGTTGCGACCGCAACACAAAAGTCAGGCCAGTAATACAGCGGTTTTGAGTTGTAGCCTAGAAACCGGGTTTCTTGAAGAAACCCGGTTTCGCTTTGTTATAAGATTGAAGCTAGCGAGTTCATCAAGATTTAAGGTAGGAAGTTGCATTCGCAAAACGGTATCAAAAGTATCCGTAAGCGTGGATTCGGTCTGAGTATTCGCCACCGCTTGAGTCTGCTGTTTTCCAGTTTGGTAGGGATCAACTTGATGGCTGCGGGCATTGGGGCGATCGCGCTCAATCAGGCGATCGATGGTAATCCCCTAAGTACGAGGATCGGTTCCCAGCGCGGCACTGCTTTCAAGCTGGCTTACATGGCTAATATCCGCACTCAGAAGACAAACGTTCTAGACAAGGTTGCCTTAGATGTTGCCATCAAGGAGGAAATGGAACAGTTCGATCGCTGGCTAATCGGATTGCATGGGGGTTCAAAAGAATTGGGATTGCGTCCGATCGCCAATCCGACTATACTAGGCCAGCTTGAGAAAGTTGAACAGACATGGCGGATTTACCGACGCACTGTGGAAAATTATCTAGCCGCTACCCCAGATAAAAGAGACCCATATCTTGCAGATATCAACAATCTGAGCAATTTCATCGCAAATCAGCTAGATACTTTAGCTAATTTGGTAGACGAACAGGTAGCAGACAGGGCTCAACAGAGTCAATTCTTATTATTCGTCGTGCTGATCCTGAGCTTGCTGACAGTTCCAGTGGCGTTTTTGATGGTGTCTAAGATTCTCTTCGATTTGAATAAAGTAACTCAAACTGCCCACCTAATGGCGAGTGGCGACTTAAATGTGCGAGCTGTAGAGGCATCTAGGGACGAGGTGGGAGTGTTAGCTTCTACACTCAATACAATGGCAGCCCAAATTGGCAGTTTGTTGCAGGGTTTGTCGGCGCGAAGCCAGGAATTAGAGAATACTTTGGCTTATGTGAGTGCGATTATCGACAATTTGGCAGATGCTCTACTTGTCACCGATCCAGACTGCCGAATCGCACGATTTAATCCGGCTTTATTAGCGATGTTTGGTCTAGATGATACTGATGTGATGGGTAGAGATTGTCAGGTACTCTCTAATCCAAAGGTGGCAGAACTGGTGGAACAGACGCAGGGACGCCCTAGAGAAGTTTTTACGGCCCAGATCGAACTGAGGAACGGTAGGGTGGGTCAAGCTTTGGCAACTGCGATCGCAAAAGATGTTTTGCAGGATACTGGCAATGAAACGTTGGGTGCGGTGATTCTAATTCGAGATATCACCGTAGAGAAAGAAATCGATCGCATGAAGACCGATTTTATTTCCACTGTCTCCCACGAGTTGCGGACGCCTCTGACTTCAATATTGGGGTTTGCTTCCCTGATTAAGGACAAGCTAGAAGAAAGAATTTTTACTTTGATTCAAGCCGACGATCGCCAAACCCAAAAAATTGTCAAACAGGTAGGGACAAATATCAATATTATTGTGTCTGAAGCAGAGCGACTAACCTCTTTGATCGATGACCTTTTGGATATCGCGAAGATGGAAGCCGGTAAGATTGATTGGCATATCCAGCCCAATGGAATCGAGGAGATTATCGATCGTGCGATCGCAGCTACTTCATCTCTTTTTGAAGGCAAAAACATTGAATTGATCGAAGATGTTGAATCAGGACTGCCTGACGTGATAGGCGATCGCGATCGCCTGCTCCAGGTTTTTATCAATCTCATTTCCAATGCCATCAAGTTTACAGATACAGGTTCTTGTACGGTGAGAGCCAGACAACAAGAAAATGAGATGCTCATCGCTGTGATTGACACCGGCGTCGGCATTGCAGCAGCCGACAAATCCAAGGTGTTTGAAAAATTCAAGCAAGTAGGTGAAACCCTGACAGACAAACCAAAAGGAACAGGTTTGGGGCTGCCAATTTGCAAGCAGATTGTAGAACATCACGGCGGCAGAATTTGGGTGGAAAGCGAGCTTGGTCTTGGCAGTACTTTCTTCTTCACATTACCTATAAGTCTTCGCATTGCTGCTGAAGTAGAAAAATTGAATATCAATACCATAGTCAGGCAATTGAAAGAGAGTATCGTTCAAACAGATCCTTCTCCAGCTAATAATTATAAAACTATTCTAGTTGTCGATGATGATGCTCACATTCGCGAATTGCTCAGACAGGAATTAGAAGCTGAGGGGTATGCAGTCCAAGAAGCTAAAGATGGAATGGACGCCATTAGTCAGGTGAAAACTACCAAACCCGACTTGATTGTCTTGGATGTAATGATGCCTCAAATCAACGGCTTTGATGTAGCTGCTGTCCTGAAGAACAACCCCCAAACGATGGGGATTCCGATTATTATATTATCAATTATTGAAGATAAGGAAAGGGGGTATCGACTGGGTATCGATCGCTATTTAAAAAAGCCAATTAACAGAGAAGAATTGCTTAATGATATTGGGATGCTCCTTTCTCAAGGAATATCCAATAAGAAAGTTTTGGTTGTCGATAAAGATGCTTCAAATGTCAAAGTTTTATCGGAAGTATTGCAGTCCCAAGGATATGCTGTAACGGAGGCTTATAACGGTCAGGAGTGTATCGACAAGGCTTTATCGGTTAAGCCTGATATGATTATTGTAGATTCAGTTTTTTCTGAGCAGCACAATTTGGTTAAGACGTTGCGGTTTGAAAAGGGACTGGAAAATGTGTTTTTTGTCTTACTCGGCAATAGTAAAGAAGAACCACTTGAATAAGAGTTACAATTTCAAGTAGAATTTGTTGGGGGTTTTATGACTAAAAAAATATTAATTGTGGATGATGAACCTAATATCTTGATTTTGATGGAGCAAGCGCTTGAGAAGCTAGAAGACGAGGGAGTAGAATTACTGACGGCGACAAATGGCGAGGAGGCACTTGAGACGATCGAGACTGAAAAACCGCAACTGGTTTTTCTAGATGTGATGATGCCGAAAATGAATGGATTTGAGGTTTGTAATACTGTAAAAAATGTTTTGGGAATGCACGATGTTTATATTATCATACTAACGGCAAAAGGGCAGGAGTTTGATAAACAGAAAGGCAATGATGTGGGGGCCGATCTTTACATGACTAAGCCTTTTCGTCCAAAAAGTGTAGTGGAGAAGTCCATAGAGGTTCTCGGTTTGTCAAGTGCAGATTGAAAATAGGGTGTAGGGAAGAAAGATTGGCTACCAGTCTAAGCCGGGAAAACCCCACCTTCTTGCCCCCTCCCCTCCCCGCACAACAGGGAGGGGAGTATTTCTCC
>CASBRD010000251.1 GCA_949128025.1 Oscillatoriales cyanobacterium PMM_0008
AAGATCCTCATCATGCGTTAAACTGACGGAAAGATTGAAGGCGGTTGAAACCGCCGAGTCGCTTCCCTCTCAGGACTAAAGTCGCTGAGTTTCACGCATTCCGCTATTCTTTTTATGAACCAAAATTGCGGTACTCAACATCTCAGTAGTCTGCTGAAATCAACTTATTTCCTATAAGCGCGTAGGGACACCTCGTTCCTGATTTACATATTCTTGAGCATCAATACCTTTCCAAATTTCCTTACCCAATCCTTCCAACTCCAGAATACTACGCCTTGGTCTAGCCATAACTTTATGACGAGCTACTGATATCAAATCGTTTATCAGTTTCAGTTGCTCCTCTGGAGTGAGTTCTCTTGCTTGTTTCAAGACCTCTGTATAGTTAGACATCGACTGTCTCCTGCGATCGCTTTGTCCTGAATTTAACATACATAAATTTCATCGCTGCTACAACTAATGTTGTGAAAGCGATGTCACCAGAACCGCACAACACCTAGATAGGCATTAATCTGGAGGAATGCGATCGCGACTTCCGCTGAGATCCGGTGAAACGCGATCGTATTTACGTGAAAACGCACCCGCAACAGATCCTGTCAGCTTCCAAATTCCCCAAACTCGTTTTTTACAGGTTTTCGGCGGTAATTGACCGCAAACCTCTTTGGGTGACCAAAAATGGTCGTTAAAGTCGTAGTATCCCATAATATATCCTCCAAGCTTTCTAATTCTAGACCTCTCAAAAGTAAGAATTTTTCCTACTTTTGTTTTTAAATGTTGAACAAGATTTGCACTTAAAGAAAGAGCGCTATGTAACAAATTCCGCATTTTTTGGACTCTTTTTTGCTCCAAAGCCCTAAATAGGAAATTTCATCCCCCCAAGGTATGATCCCCAAGGATCGGCAAAATCAATTCAATGGGAATTTTAATACTTTTTGGTGACAAATCCGCCTCTTACTGGGCAAAAACCTTTAAAATGCTGAGCTTCGCCGTTTCAAATCCTATTAATTTTTCCTTGATAAGCTCGATCGCAAACGCTGATAGCGCAGCGTTCAGAATCTCGATCTCTTCATCACCACCCGCACATACCATAATTATAAAAATATTACTCCTAAATTAAATGCGAATTTACACTGAATTAAACAACTCAGTATTATCAACAAGTACTCACAGTGAGTTATAGCTGCAATTTAACAATTATCTGATTTTTTAAGGGATCGCCCTACCCGATCGCCTATTCGGCCCTGTCCCACCGCGCGATCGCCCACTTTCTCAACTTACCCTACTTCTTATATATAGCAACCGATGAGTCGGTTAGGACATTCTCAATTCCTGAAACCCTTGATTCTAGAACCTTCTTCCCCTAGCCCCTAGCTATATATAGTGCGATCGCCCTACCAACCTATTGCCCCACTCCCTTGTAGTATCCCTCAGTATCGTCAGAACCCTCTCGTGAAACCAGATTGGGACTAAAGCTTGCCTTCTTGTAGTGTGCCGCAACCATATCGATCCGCCATCCCTTACCCTGGAATCCTTGCCATTAGTGCCTTATAGCCAACAGCAGCACTTTCCTAAAAAAAGTTTTCCCCAAACCCTTGACACTTTGTAGTATGTTATGTAGTATAAATATATGGCGAGGGAGAAAGAGCCAAAAGCTTCACCCCAAGCCCAACCGAACCTTGAAAACTAAATAATTCACCCATTTCATTGTTTAAGCAAAAAAGTTAACAGTGGAGGTAGAAAATACCTAACTGGAACAAGTGCGGTTAGCTTGTTTTCTGAACCAGCAACTTAATTTAATCTCTTATTAAGTAGTTGATTCATAAAAGATAGTCTGATGCCAAAAGATTTAAGCTCAGTGAAAGCAAAGGTCATCCAACTGCGAGTGAAAAAACACCTATCACTTAGGGAAATTCACCAGCAAACTGGAGTGCCGAAAGGAACACTGAGTAATTGGTTGAAACCATATCCTCTCCCAGAGGAGATCGGGGAAGCCAAACAAGCTGTTGCTGATGAAAAGCTGCAAAACTACATTAAAACTGTACGCAAGCGTCAGAGGCCAACAGAGTCTAAATTATACAAGGCATTAGGCGATCGCAAGATAACCCCACATCAAAAGAGCAGTATCGCTGAAACTGCGGCATAAACTGCTCGATTTATGAGACTGTAACTCAGCGGTCTAGAGTGCCTGTCTGTCTAACAGGAAGTCGCGGGTTCAAATCCCGTCAGTCTCGCTTAAATAGTCCCGTAGGCGAATTGGTTTAAGCCGTCACCCTCTCAAGGTGAAGATTGCGAGTTCAAACCTCGTCGGGACTACCAAATGGTCAGGTCGCCAAGTTGGTAAGGCGTCGGTCTGCAAAACCGACTAGCGTGGGTTCAAATCCCACTCTGACCTTGGCGTGACATAGCAGCGTAGCTTAATGGCAAAGTCCCAAGCTCATACCTTGGTTAATGCGGGTTCAAGTCCCGCCGCTGCAACCAAATGCAGGGATGGTGTAACGGCAACATCTCGATCTCCAAAATCGATGTTCTAGGTTCAAATCCTAGTCTCTGCGTTCTACTGCGTGTCCTCATCCGGGAAGCTTACATACTGGATAACGGTTGCAAAACCGAAGTAGGTTCGATTCCTACAACCTCCGCCAAAATTTGGAGGTTAATAAAAAAGCTTTTCAAACTTGCACGCAGTTGAAATCCACTACAGTGCTGTACGCAAATGGCTTAAGCGACGTGCCTTTCAAGCTCGTGATTGCGGGTTCGAGTCCCGTCAGCACTATCAAAATTTGGGTTGGCTCACCTATTGGTGTAGGTATCTGTCTGTAAAACAGTAGCTTAAAGCGTTGCAAGTTCAAATCTTGCCCGACCCATTTTGGAGAGGTGGCCGAGAGGCTTATGGCACTTTCCTGCTAAGAAAGAGCGGTTTAAAACCCGTCGAGGGTTCAAATCCCTCCCTCTCCGTTTATCCCCCGGTAGCTCAGTTGGTAGCAGCGCTTGTTTGAAGCACAAGAGGTCGTCAGTTCGATACTGACCTGGGGGACTGGCATTGCCTCATAGCTCAATGGCAGAGCAAGCGGCTGTTAACCGCGAGGTTGTAGGTTCAAGTCCTACTGAGGCAGCCATTTATTTATTGCCGGGTAGACGAATCGGAAAAGTCCCCTATCTCTGAAATAGGAGTTATGCAGGTTCAAGCCCTGCCCCGGCAGCCAATATTGGGAAGTACGCAAATAGGTAAAGCGACTTGATTTTGGATCAAGTGTTTGAGGGTTCGATTCCTTCCTTCCCAGCTTTTGCTCCTGTAGCCCAACTGGAAGAGGCCGCTACCTCAAAAGTAGTGCGTTGTGTCAGTTCAAATCTGACCAGGAGTACCAAAGTTCGCTCTTGTGGCGCAATTGGCAGACGCGGCAGCCTTAAAATCTGTTTTTAAATTGTGGGTTCGAGTCCCACCGAGAGCATAAACGGGGTGTAGCGCAGCTTGGTTTAGCGCGTCTGCTTTGGGAGCAGAATGTCGCAGGTTCAAATCCTGCCACCCCGATTTACCCCTGTGATGTAATTGGCAAACATCACTTGTCGAGAACGAGTGTTTTGGAGGTTCAAATCCTCTCAGGGGTACTTGGGTCGTTGGCAGAGCGGATATGCGGCTGCCTTTTAAGCAGACTGATCCAGGTTCAACCCCTGGGCGAACCACCAAATATGGCATATCAAGAATGGTTTATGCAGGAATGGGTGTTGACAGCATTTCAAAAGAAATTGAAAAGTGTGAAGTTCGATGCGCTAACTGTCATCGAAGGGCAACTGCAAAGCGTAGTGGATGGAATATAAGAACCTTGAGTCTGATGCCTTGGGCTATTAGCTAAGTGATAAAGCAGTCGCCTCTTAAGCGAAAGATGCGTAGGTTCGCTCCCTACATAGCTCACTTAATCAGGCTGATCCAGGTTCAACCCCTGTAGCGCCCATTGAATTCTACTACTTGAATTCAATATGGTTGATTTGTCATAATTAGAAGAAGGAAGTGAAAATGTCTAGAATGCGATCGCAATTCCGAAATCTGCCAAACGATGACTTTCAAAGTTGTGTCAAAACAAACACTGCCCTGCGAACTCTGTGAAAGAGAGATGGAACGTTTAACCGCCCATCACCTCATTCCCAGACAAAGCACCAAACGCCAGAAAGTAGAAACAAGCCCAACGATCGATATTTGTTCGGCTTGCCATCGTCAAATCCATGCTTTATTTGATAACAAGTATCTTGCCAAAGAACTAAATACCCTGAAAAAGCTGAGAAATGAACCTCAGATGCAGAAATTCCTTGCTTGGATCAAGAAACAAGATCCGGGTAAGCGGGTAACAGTTCATCGGCAAAAATAAGAAATATTTCGCTTAATTGAATTGATTTAAAGAAGGATAAAAGATAAATTTTTAATCCTTTATCCTTCATACTTTACACTTTTCTGCCCTTGTAGCCCAACAGGAAGAGGTGCCTCGCTTAGAACGAGGAGGTTACTGGTTCAAATCCAGTCAGGGGCATTGGTGCCAACGCGGGGATGGAGCAAAGGCGGCTCATCAGGTTCATACCCTGAATATCAGACAGGTTCAATTCCTGCCCCTGCCACCAAATTGCAGGTGTGGTGTCAATGGCAACACAGCAGTCTTGTAAACTGCCTATGCGAGTTCAAATCTCGCCTCCTGCTCCAGTATGCGGATATGGTGCAACGGTAGCATCTGAGTCTTCCAAACTCGCGATACGGGTTCGAGTCCCGTTATCCGCTTTGACAATTTGCGGGTGTGATGTAATGGCTAGCATCTGAGTGCGCCACACTCAGCGCATGGGTTCGAGTCCCATCATCCGCTTCCGCAGTCCTGTAGCTCAACGGTAGAGCATTTGCCTTACAAGCAAGTTGTTGCAAGTTCAAATCTTGTCAGGACTACCAAATATGGGAGTGTAGCTCAATTGGATTAGAGCGCCGCGCTATGCGCTACCGCGCACGCTTCGCGAACGGACGTGGATGTTGTGGGTTCAAGTCCTGCCACTCTCGCTAAATGCCTCCATAGCTCAGGGGACAGAGCAGCACTCTTCTAAAGTGATTGTCCCAGGTTCAAATCCTGGTGGAGGCGTTATTCCAATACTTTTTGATCAAGGAGGTGTGTTAAATTCACTTACTAATTTTTACTAAATTGGATGCGTTCGCTCTTCGTGCCGTAGGCATATCGCATTTTACAGCGTGCCCTAACTTCCGAGAGCTTACATACTTTAGTACGAGAGGAAAAGTAACACTGTCAAAAAGCAGTGGGCGTGTGCAAACGGGGAGTGCAAAGAACCCGATAGGTGGGCTTGGAGGTAGCCATCCTTTAAAGAGTGTGTAACAACTCATCGGCGGAGTCCCTCTAGTAGCTGAGAAAACGCAAAATGCTCTGGTAACTTGCACGCTATTTTATCCTAAAGTGCGAACGCATTCAAAACACAAAAATGGGTCTGTAGCTTAATTGGTAAAGCGTCTACCTTGCAAGTAGAAAGATGTCAGTTCAATTCTGACCAGTATCCACCAAAAATGGGGTCATAGCTCAATTGGCAGAGCGCTTGCCTTGCACGCAAGAAGTTAGGAGTTCGATTCTCCTTGACTCCACTGATGGTGTCTGAAGCCAAAGTGGTGGCGGCGCTTGTTTGTGAAGCAAGTAATAGCGGGTTCAACTCCTGTCAGACACCCTTGAATGGAAGCTGCTGCCGAGAGGACGGCAACCTGTCTCGAAAACAGGAGTGCAGTTAACAACTGTAGAGGTTCGACTCCTCCAGTTTCCGTTTTCAAATATGGAAGATGCCGCTGAATGGACGGCAACTGGTCTTGAAAACCAGGGCTGGGTAACACCTGGGGGTTCGATTCCTCCATCTTCCTTTATCCACCGGAAGCCGAGAAGCGAGGCACTGTGCTGATAACGCAGAGGTAGAAGGGGCAGTACCTTCCCGGTGGATTAATATAATCGCGTTATGGGGAGGTCGCCTAAATTGGAATGGCACCGTAGAAACTAGGGAAACGGTTCTCAAAAGGACGACTGGGTTTGCCGAGTAGGGTAAAAAGTTGCTTCGCGACGTTCCCTGAAACCGCAAACGGGCAACGGGTTGCGGAGGCACTGAAAGGAATTAATAGTCCGAGATGGGGGTAGTTCCCATCTGCCTACAGGTAGTAAGAAAGCGCGTTTCCTAAAAGTTGCTGTCGGTCGATGCGGGTTCGAGTCCCGTCCTCTCCATTTTTGTTATTTTATACCCGGACTTGGTGACGATTTTTTTTTCAGGAGTGGGCAAAATCTACTCGACAAGACCAAGGAACTGAGCCAGTTTCGATTCAGAGGTCATAACGGGCAACTATCTGCTAAAATAAGAAAGTGGTGCTTTGAGGATCAGATAATTTTTCCCACAGGCGAACAAGGAAAATCTTGCATTAGAGTTTGTCAGTATCTAACGAATTTCTATCGTTCTATAGATCTTGTTCGTTTTGATGAGCGTACAGGCATTGTCTATATTTTTGTATCTGAAGAACTGCAAGTAGTTATTTACCGTGATGGAAATTGGAGGTTTAGATGAAACCAGATTTTGACACGATGAGTATTGCCGAACTGCGAGCTTACTTTCTTTCACATCGCGATGATAACGAAGCGTTTTACAAACTTGCCGATCGCCTGGAATCGAATTCTGAAAAGACTGAACTTTATCCCTGTCCAGATACTCCTGAGAATATCGCTATTATGGAAGGAGCTATTAGGAAGCAAATCAATAAATTGGAAGATAAGCGCAAAGGATAAAATAAGCAATAGGAGATGGAAACCAAATGAGTATAAGTGTTGATCTACCACCAGAATTAGAGAGTGAGCTTTGTACAGAAGCTTCTCAGCTTAACCTGCCCTTGTCTGAATATATTTTGCGTGTTCTGTTGATAAGGCAAGGTGTGGCTAATCCTCCCAAAAATGGAGCCGAACTGGTTGCCTATTGGCAAAGTGAAGGTGTGATTGATTCAAGATCTGATATTACTGATAGCCAAGAGTATGCTCGCAAGTTGCGGCATGAAGCCCAAACACGCGATCGGCTATAGGTGAAATAGATGTATTTGTTGGATACGGATGTTTTGATTGATATTCAACGCGGTCATGCGCCTGCGATAGTCTCCCCCGGAAGTAATCATCTCAAAAATGAGGCAGAACTCCTTGACTATGACCAACTTGAATGGTAGGTTTAGTTTGACATCTATATATCAGTGAAATATGTATAAAAAAATACAAAAAATATTTATCTTTATAGTATTTATTGTTCTTGGACTTATTTTGGTATTAGTAGGTATTCAAAAGAACAAAGCAGTTACAAGCAAAAATCCATGCCCAGGAAAATTCGGGAGTTAAAAGCCCAAATAGCCCGTGAAGGTTTTGTTTATCTGCCTAAGCGCGGCAAAGGTAGTCATGAACGTTGGCGACATCCCTTGCTCAGAAAAACGCTGACTATTCCAGGCAAGGATGGAGATGATGTGCCGATCTACCTAGAAAAGCAGTTAGTACAATTATTAACAAAACTGGAAGAGTTAAGGGAGGACGATAATTTATGAGTCAATACAGCATGATGATTCAATGGTCTGATGAAGATGGGCTTTTCTTAGTCACCATTCCAGAATTTGCCGATCGCGTTGTCATGCCTTGCACTCACGGAAAAACTCGTGAAGAAGCTATTCGTAACGGTGAAGAAGTGATTGAAATGTACTTGGAAGCTTGGCAAGTAGAAGGTGAATCTATCCCTGAACCTAACACGCTTCAAACTGTCTAATTATCATAGTTTTAAACGATATCCAAAAAATGAAAGAAAATTCTGATGAAAAGACTGTCCCCATCCAACCTCGTCAATTTGGTTGTGGTAAGGGAATTTTTACTTATGTGGCAGATGATTTTGATGAAACGCCTCCCGGTTTTGAAGAATATATGCGAGTTAAACTTCAAAATAAAAAATTAAATCTGCAATCTTAAATCTAAAATTTGAAATTATTTTTTCCCTTGCCTGCGGGATGCAGCCCTATTTTTCCTAAAGATGGGGGTTCAAGTTCGACTCTTGAGCAAGGGGTTTATTCCAGGTATGTTGTTGCGCTTGGGCGCTAAAGGGGCTAAAGCCCAACAACATACAAATAATTTTTTTTACCACAGATGAACACAGATGTGGGTTCACCTTGATGACTCACCTGACTGGGTGAGGTTCGATCGCTACTTTATTTGTAGTATATAAGTAGTATTAAGGCAATCTTTATGCTTACTCTGACGATGCGCCCGTTGGCGATCGCAACTGAAACTGACTTAGAAGCGATCGCAAATCTCTTGAACACCTGCGAACAGGTCGATCGCCTGGACGCAGGTACGTCAGTCTCGGAGCTTCGCACAGAATTTGACGAACCATCTCTAGATAAAGCGCGAGATATCCGTCTTTGGGAAGATGCAGACAGCAAGTTGATTGGCTTCGGTGAGTTGGGGATTCCTGAATCAGGCGAGGTAATCGATGGCTGGCTCTGGTATCGCGTCCATCCTAGCGCTCGTGGTGGCAGTCTGGAAAAGGAGATTTTTGCTTGGGGTGAGCAGCGAATGCGCGAGGTTGGATTAGAGCGTGGTGTGCGCGTGCAACTGCGCTGCCATGTTCGCGATGACAAACCGTACTACATCACAGTAGCAGAAAGTTGTAGTTTCAGGGCCGATCGCTATTTCTTGACGATGGAACGCAGTCTCGCCGAACCGATTCCAGAAGCGCAATTCCCAGCAGGTTTTACTTTGCGCGATGCGGGTCATCAAGACGCCGAAGCTTGGGTAGAGATGTACAACCAAACCTTTATCGACCACTGGAATCACCATGATATAACCGTTGATCCGGTTAAATATTCACTGACTACACCCAATTACAAACCCGAATTGGATTTGGTTGCTGTTGCACCAGATGGAACCTTCGCAGGCTTTTGCTACTGCGCTATTCACCCAGAGGATAACGATCGCACCGGACGCAAAGAAGGCTGGATAGGCATTCTGGGTACGCGGCGCGGTTTCCGCAAAATGGGACTAGCACGAGCTATGTTGCTTTCGGGAATGCAGCAGTTGAAGGCGGCGGGAATGGATACGGCTAAACTTGGCGTCGATACCCAAAATCCCAACAATGCTAGCCAGCTTTACGAGTCGGTAGGCTTTCGCAAGGTTTACAGTTCGATGTCTTATGTTAAGGATGTTTAGCGATCGCCCTGAAAAAAACTTTTCCCAACCCCTTGACAACAATGTAATATATCCGTAGTATAAATGTATGGGAATCAAATCACAGGCAAAAACCCTTGCCTGTAATTCCCAATCCGAACCTTGAAAACTGAATAGGAATTCAAAAATTCCAGCCAACGTTAATCAAAAAGTTTCTTAACAGAGACGGGTCTTATCATGTTGCTACTTTACAGCAGACTGTTTGGTTTGTCCAAGCCTCAGTCTGTATCGAAAACCAAGCCGTATCAGATTACTTCCAACCCATCTGAAACGGAATTAGAGCCAGAAAGTTCTGCACAACTCAGACATACAAAAGTTACTGAGTCAATCCGTAAAATCAGACAGGAATATCATTTAGAGCGGCGTTTCTTGTTGTTAAAATCATCAGCGACTCTGTTATAAAAAGAGTGGCAAATCTAAAATCTAAAATCCAAAATCGATAAAGGAGGTATCCAGATGGTTCACATTCGCTTTGAAGGACGTTCCTACGATATTGCAGAAAATCATCTGGGTATCGCACCTGAGATGAACGATACTGCTGTCAAAGAACGCCTCGCACAACACTTTGACGTAAATCGCGATCGCTTTCAGCCTTACATAGTCGATCGCAGACCGGGCGGCGATTTAATTGTACGTCCAGAAGCTGTTTACGGTTAACAACAGGCTGTTCCGCACCCTGACATCAAAAGCTCTACACACATTTAGGTCTAGCTCCGAAAGGATTGTGGGTTCGATTCCCACTAAAGACTACGGTCTTTATGGCGGAATGGTAAACGCACTAGAAGTTGTTAAAAGCTTTTCTAACTTGTGCGGAACAACATTTTAAAATTTGTGATTTTGAATTCAACAATTAATTCAAAACTCAAAACTCAAAACTTTTCTTCTATGCCGCACCCTAACGAACGAAGCGTACATACATCTGGTCTACGTAACCGGAGGTTGTAGGTTCGACTCCTACCAGCTGCACCAAATGCGGCTGTAGCTCAACGGATAGAGCGCTAATGTCAAACGCTTTATTGACTTGTGCGGGGTAGATGAATTGGTAGTAAAAAGTTTCACTTCGCGCCCTGATTTAGGAAGCTTACATACTAGCTCATTGGTAGAGCAATCGACTCTTAATCGATCTGTAGCGGGTTCAAATCCCGCGTATAAACAAACAGCTTTCTTGACTTGCGCGAGGTGACTTTAACTACCATAACTATGTTTATTCTGGCTTTTTGCCATTATGTTTTCTGTTCCGCGCCCTAATGGACAAAGCATACACACATCCAGTGCCTAGCTTTGGCGACTTGCGCGGAACTTAATATTTCCCAAAATCACTTGTGCGAAGCAATGGAATTAGGTACGTTGTTGCGCTTTAGCGCTCTTATCCCAGTTGTAATAAGAGCGCTAAAGCGCAACAACATACCCAGAAAGCAAGTAACTAACAACTTGCGCGGGGTGTTTTTAATCATAACCAATCTGAAGAAAAGGAGGAGAAAATGCTTTTAAACTACTTTTTAATCAAAAAGCTTTACCAAAATTCAACTCAAAACAGCAATTCACATAAATCGAAAAGGTTGATTGATGAGCGAACATCGCTTGGGTGAAATTGTCATCGAACGCCCTCGTGGAGGAATGAGGATAAGTGCAAAGAAGCTGACAGGCTACAAGAAAGAACTTCAAAAAATCACTGAAGAAGCAAGTGAAGATGGCTTGTTATCTCCTTATTTGATCAAGATAAGGAAACGCACGAAACACTTCTCAGACCATCTGGGGCCATTGCGTCGCTGGTTGTATTCAAAAATAGGACAACCTTGGGATGCTGTCTATAAGGAATTATGCCAGCAGATTGAAACAAAAACGCTAATTGGGCAACATCTTCTCGTTCATGTATGGCAGTTTTTGGAACGAGATGTTGAGTTAATTGATGAAGTTCCTTACAACAAAAAGAGGTACTCATACTCTGAAAGGCGTCAGCTAGGTTATTGGCGAGATCAGCTTTACGTTCATCCAGATACAGGAATTGTCTGTTTAGCCAAGAGAAAACCGAATAAAGATATCAAAAAGCGTCACAACAAGCGAGATGATTTGGTGGTTATCGATCCATATCATCAATATCGCAAACTGGATGATTTGTGGTATTTGGTCACGCTGCAAGATATTCCACCTATGGGGAAACCTACAGATGTTGTACTGAAAACCAGTATCCAAACTGGGATAGCATGGCAGGAGTATGGTAGGGAAGTTTATGCTGTCAGCAAACAGCAGTGTGGTAAGAAGGAAATCAAGTTTATCATGCAGCAACTGGCTAAAAATTGAGCCTAACGACTAAAGTCGCGGCTAGACAAACAAAGACCGCCTTCGCGGTCTGAATTGCCACAATTTTTCACTTCGCGCCCTAACTGAGAAAGCTTACATACTAGCCGAACGGTACAGGCGCTTGATTAAAGCTCAGGATAATGCGGGTTCAAATCCTGCGTATGAACAAACAGCTTTCTCAACTTGCGCGGAGTGTTAATTTTTCCAATTTATTTATTGTTTGCCGGAGGTAGCTATGTCTGCCAAAACTATGGTAATTCTGGAAGAGTTAAAATCACTGACAATGCTCGAAACTTCGGAACTGGTTAAGCAGATTGAGGCTACCTTCGGTGTTGATGCTTCAGTTCGCGAACCTATTATCATTAAACCAAATAAAAAGGATGATGATGAAGGGGATAAACCAGTACAAACTGAGTTTGATGTGGTGCTGGAAGAAGTTCCGGCCGATCGGAAAATTGCCGTTCTTAAAATGGTACGGACTATCACAGGTTTGGGTTTGAAGGAAGCGAAAGATTTTGTTGAGTCAACACCGCAAGTTGTAAAATTTGCGATCGCACTTGACGACGCCCAGGATATCAAACAGCAGTTAGAATCAGTCGGTGCAAAGGTTTCTGTCAGGTAAGGCAACTATGAGCGATCGAACTGTTACATACCGGACGCAGGATGAAATCGAAAATTTGATCCGCGCTTTCAAGGAATGTAAGCTATCACGAAGCGATTGGACTCATCAAGCACACTTAACTGTGGCACTTTGGTTTCTATTTTATTACTCGCAAGAAGCTGCAACCCATTGCATTCGTACTGGCATTATGCGGTATAACTCAGCGATTGGTATTCAAACTACTTTCAACAGTGGTTATCACGAAACCATTACTCTATTTTGGATTCTGATAATTAGCGATTTTCTGGCTGGTGAAAGTGTTAATTCCTCAATTGTAGATTTGGCTAATAAACTTGTCCAAATTTACGATAACAAGAATCTGCCGTTTGCATATTACAGTCGCGAGTTACTAATGTCTTGGAATGCTCGTACAAGCTGGGTTGAACCTGACTTAAAACCTCTTCAACCAGAAAAAGTTTCTCTCCCATAATTTCATTTTGGCAGTTATCGCCGCGCCCTAACTTGGAAAGCTTACATACCCTTTTACGGTAAACCGAAAGCTTTCCGAACTTGTGCGGTTTTTAATTAATTATTTGCGTGCGATATCTGCCTCCTTAACTCACATAATTATAAGGAGGTTGCCATGAATACAGCAGAACGTGACTTACGTTTGGAAATGCTCAATAGCTTGCTGACTACACCTCACCGCAAGCTGGAACAAGTATCGGAAATTCACAAGCTAATTGTAGAACTCGATCCGATTTTTTACGGACATTTAGCTGTTTGGTATCAGCTAAATGGCGATGTGCGCGATCACAAGGAAGTTTTTGTTGGCAATTTGTTGACTAGCAATTTAACCCAACATCGGGATGCTGGTTTTGTGATGTTGCAAGAATTTCCACCTTATGAAGTATCGCGTGTTGTGGATTTTATGAAGCAGCATCGCGGTAAGGTTCCTCGTTCCGCACGCACTGCTGTTACTCGCTATTTGAAGACACGGGAAAAGAATCCAAAGTTCTTTGATAGTGCTGCACTCCGAGGACGCAAGGCGATGAAGCACTTGTATGCTACATTGCACATTAAGCCTAATGAGCGTGCTAATGCGGTATTGTTTAAGGATGTTCCGCCAGAAGATAGCCTCGCTTTTATGTTAAAGCAATTGGCAAAAGCGGCAACTCCCGCAGAACAAGCAGCGCTAATTGTGGAACATAATATTCCTTACACTGTTGCGATTGGTGCAGTGAAGCAGGTAACACCAACTGTACTGGTGGCGCTGATTAATTCGATGTCGCCGCAAGAGGTAATTAATAACCTCAAATCACTGAAAGAACGGGGTGCAATGGATCACCCAGATGTGAAGGCGCTGATTGATGGGAAACTAGAGCAAGCGGCGAAAAGCGATCGCGTTTCTGCCTACAAAGCGCGTGTTGCTGGCGATGTCACCGACTTGGATGCCGAAACAGCTGCGAAGCTGGAAAAGGTAACCGACGAGCAAGTCAAGAAGCGCGGTAAAATTGCCAAGTCAACTGCTTTGCTGATTGACAAATCCGGTTCGATGGAAAATGCGATCGAGATTGGTAAGCGCCTCGCTGCCTTAATTTCCGGTATTTCCGATGGAGATTTGTTCGTCTACGCCTTCGACACCTTGCCTTATCCAGTAGAAGCAAAAGGTAAGGAATTGAGCGACTGGGAGCGTGCTTTCCAGCACATCAAAGCTGGTGGTAGCACTAGCTGCGGTTGCGGTTTGGAAGCGATGCGGCGCAAGCGGCAGGTGGTGGAACAAATCATCATGGTAACTGATGAAGGGGAAAATGCTGCACCTTATTTTGCAGAAGCTTATAGCAATTACTGTCGTGACTTAGGTGTAATGCCAAATGTGGTAATTGTGAAAGTTGGTTCTACTAGCAATTATGTGGAAAACCAATTGAAGCAGAAGCAAGTAGCTGTGGATACTTTTACCTTTACTGGTGATTATTACTCGCTGCCAAACTTAGTACCAATGCTATCTCGTCCTTCGCGACTAGATTTGCTGATGGAGATTTTGGATACGCCGCTGCCAGTGCGGGATGATAAGTAAAAATGGGGTGGGCATTGCCCACCCTACTTATCCTATTCATCCTCTAATATGTTTAGATATCTATTGAAAACTATCAAATACCACTCATTGTTTTCGAGCCGCAAACGGAGGTTATTCTCAGATGGATACCAGGCAAACCTATCGTCGATTGATTGAAGAAATTATCATCGATCACACTAAAATTCCATATTCTTATGGTGACATCCAGTTTGAAACAGTCTTCGATCGCGAACAAGATCGATATCTATTGATGATTCTGGGACGAGAAAAAGTTGGCGGAGATTTACCTTCAACAACTCGCCGAGTTCATGGCTGTTTAATCCACATTGACATTATTGATGGCAAAATATGGATTCAGCGCGATGGAACAGAGGATGGAGTTGCTAATCAACTTGTAGAAGCGGGTGTTCCGAAGGAACATATCGGGCTAGGTTTTCGTTCCCCTGAATTTAGAAAAATTACTGATTTTGCTGTGACATAAGATTTTTTGTACCTTGCTAACTCTACACGATGATACTCTACCGTCCTGTCGGATTAAAAGAACTAGAACTAATAGCGGAAGCTGATTTCAAAGCTTTTCCACCTCGACTTCCCGAACAGCCAATTTTTTATCCTGTGCTTAATTTTGAGTATGCGGAACAAATTGCGCGGGATTGGAATACAAAAAGCAATAGTTTTGCTGGCTTCGTCACTAAGTTTGAGGTAGAAGACGACTATGTGAAAAAATTTCATGTTCGGGTTGTCGGTAGCCGCATTCATCAGGAATTGTGGGTGCCAGCCGAAGAACTGGCAGAATTTAACCGTCACATTAGTGGTAAAATCACAATTGAAGCGGCTTACTACGGGGAAAATTTCAAAGGTGAGTTAGATCCAGAAACAAATATGCCCAAAACCATCTGAAATTTTGATATTGGAAATAAAGGTAGTTTTAGGAACGATTTGCAGGAAGTTTATAAGGCGCTCGCACTACAATAATTCTCGTTTCATCTCCTCAAGCGACAACTTTTTCCCGGCTTTAAACTCCTCTCTTGCCTCCTGTATAATTTCCAAAAACTCAGGATTCATACTTAGCAATAAAGACTCAGGATCTGCGTTTTTAAAAGAGGCGACCACTGCGATCGCTTTACCATGAAGAGTCAAAACAATCATTTCATTACTGAACTCTTCCGCATAAGCGGATAAAGGCTGTGATGCTGTCGAAATTTCAATCGTTTTCATTTAGTTCAACCTCTTTACCTGCGATGATTAACTTATTGCCCTCTTTTCTACCAACTGCTAGTATACGTACTATATCCGGCTCCTCAGACACAACTTCATAAAAAATACGCAGAGAGCCAATTCGTAATTCCCAAGGTGCAATTGGGTTTGGGCGCAACGGTTTGCGATTGCGGGTTTCAGTCAAAGGCTCATACACAAGCTGCTCCTCTACAGACTCGATGACTATGGCTCGCTCTCTAACAGATAAGCCCCTGAGTTGCGCCTTGACTGACTCAGCAAATTCAATAAAATATGCCATTTGCTTATTCTACCATACGATCGTTTCAACTAACTATATCAATTTATTAGTAAACTCATTTTGGAGGTGGTGTGATGAACGATTTACAAGCAGTTTATAAAGCGATCGCACTAGAAGTGCAACAGCAACTTGCCAAACAATATCCAAATCAAAAACCTATTCGCAAGCGCATTCGGATCAATAATCGGAAGGACAAAAAACCTGAAATAATTCATGAGCATTTTTAAAGTAGAAGTAGTCAAAATCAACAACGTCAATCCTCACAGCAATGCTGATAGATTGGACATAGCTACTATCGAAGGAATGGCATATCAGGTAATCACCGCCAAGGGTAATTTAAAAACGGGAGATTTGGCTTTCTACTTTCCTATTGATAGCGTTATTCACGATCGGTTTCTAGACGAATTCGGTATTCGTCCTTACTATTCCAAGAAACTGCGGGCGGCAAAACTGCGAGGCATTTTTTCTGAGGGTTTACTTATTCCCGTCGGCGATAACTTTGCAGGTAATGTGGGGGATGATTACACGGAATTCTTCGGTGTTACCAAGTACGAATACCCGATACCGCAGACGATGAATGGGGATGTGGAAACTGCGATCGGGCCATACAAATTTCCCAGTCCTGAAAACCTGAAGCGATATCGAGATGTTCTCTCTTATGGAGAAGAAGTAGTCGTAACCGAAAAAATTCACGGTACGAACTTTAGCGTCTTGGTAGATGCTGATGGAACAACCCACTTAGGCAGTCACAATTACTTTTGGAAGAATAACGAGAATAACAAAACTCTCGTTTATGTTCGGGCTTACAACGAGTATCCTGTACTGCATAAGTTGCCTCAAAATACTCAAATATTTGGAGAAATTTACGGAGTGCAGGATATTAAGTATGGCTTGAATAATGGCAAAATTGGAATTGCCTTTTTCGCCGTAAAGCAAAACGGCAACTTCTTGAACTACGCTGAATTTAACGCTTTTTGCGATGATTATTCATTGCCGAAAGTGCCTGTCCTTTATACTGGCCCTTACAGTTGGTCAGCGGTGTCTCAGTTTAACAATGCTGATAGCACAGTCAATCCTGATTGCATCATGGAAGGCGTTGTGGTACAACCGCTGGTGGAACGCACAGATCCAGAAATCGGTCGGGTGGTGCTGAAGCTAATTAGCGATCGCTACCTGCTTCGCAAAGACGGTACAGAACTCCATTAGCACAGGCAGTAGGGCTCAAGCAAATTGTGGCTTCCGTTCAGACCATGCTTAACAAGCGCGACAGTAGGGCCCATTGCCCCTCACCTTCCCTCTTGGTAAAACCCTGCTCAGCCACAAGCCGCAGGCTGTAATTCAAGGACATGGGTTCAAATCCAGATTGCGGTCTCAACAGTAGTATTCTTAAGACTACTACTGTAGGATTGAGAATACTGCTACTAAAGATTCTCTTTCAGGGAATAGAGCCAAAATCCCATACAATCTGTAGCTTCCAACCAAATCATTACAAAGTAGGAGAACAAATATGAACTGGAAAATACTTTCTCTAGCCGCTGGTCTGGTTCTGGCTACCAGCCTCACCGCTTGCTCCAATAAATCCGCTACCGAAAATCAAGTCTCTCCAACTGCCGTCCCCGCTAGCAACAGCAAACCGGCTGACGCGATGAAGAAAGACGATGCCACGAAACCGGCTGACGCGATGAAGAAAGACGATGCCACGAAACCGGCTGACGCGATGAAGAAAGACGATGCCACGAAGAAGTCCCAGTAGTTAAAGACAAAGAAGTGGATAAGAGCGATCGTGGTAGGTACGGCGATCGCTCTTATCCTGCGTTAGGATGTTGAAGTACAACTTTGGCTTGCTCCTCTATTTCCTCAACTCCCGCTGTGAATTGGTGGAAGGTAATTTACTCAAGTTTTAAGCAGCCCTTCAAAAAGGTAGATTTTAAGGTTTGTGACGCGATTGAAAATTTGGATATACGAGCATTCTTTTTGGCCAAGGAAACCTGCACCATCAGATTGACAAAATTTTGGGCAACAAAGCCGATCTAAATAACTGATTCTTGAGAGCAAGTCAAACAGCGATCCGAAATCGATTTTTGCTAAAATGTAGTACAATATAAGACAAAGACTTGCGTGTCCTAACACCTGGAGCATACATACTTCAGTACGAGAGGAACGGTAATCGTGGCATCGCCTTTGAGCGGTGTAGCGATCGCGTAGCTTACGATGTATTAGCATTGAGGAAATCGCTGAGAACCTGGAAGGTGGGCTTGGAGGTAGCCATCCTTTAAAGAGTGTGTAAAAACTTACCAGTGGAGGGATTTCTAAAGGCGATCGTTTTGCTCTAGAAACTTACACGCAAGTATTTGAAGATCGGGTTATGAACGATTCTCGCTTAGTTAAAATCAGCAAATATCTTAGTTACCATCTTCGGCATCATCCTGATAAGATAGGTTTAGAACTTGCCGAAGGAGGCTGGGTTTCTGTAAATGAACTCCTAGCCGCGTGTAAAAAAGATCGCTTTTCCATCTCTCGCGACGAATTGAATCAAGTAGTCGAAAGCAACGACAAAAAACGCTTTTCCTTCGATTCCACAGGCTCACTAATTCGCGCTAATCAAGGGCATAGTGTAGAAATTGACTTGCAGTTGTCACCCACTCTTCCGCCAGATGTGTTATACCACGGTACAGGACACCGTGCAGTCGAGTCCATTCTGCAAAACGGTCTAAACAAAATGTCACGACACCACGTCCATCTATCGATAGATATTGCCACAGCGAACGCAGTAGGCAAACGGCATGGTAAACCAGTGGTTTTTGCTGTAGATGCTCAAGCAATGCACCGGGATGGTTATAAATTTTACTGTTCCGATAATGGGGTTTGGTTAGTCGATCGCATTCCCCCCGACTATCTTAAGCAGATATAATTAAGTGGCGACAACTATGCGAGAGATGAAATCATGCGGCATAATTGTGATGCGTACCGAACCGCAGTTAAGTTTTCTGCTGATGCAGAAACCCAACAGCTACGACTTACCAAAAGGTCATATAGAAGCTGGCGAAGATGAGTGGAGTTGCGCCCTCCGCGAACTGCATGAAGAAACTGGCATTGAAGCCAACGCCTTGCATCTAGATGAGGAATTTCGTTTCACCGATACCTATCAAACCCGCTACAAGCGATTTGGTGGCAAAAAAGTAAACAAAACTGTGGTCATATTTCTAGGATGGCTGAAGCAAGAAGTAAGGGTGAAAGTTAGCGAACACACCAGTTTTGCGTGGGTGGAATGGAAACCGCCTCACGCGATCCAGAAAAAAATCATCGATCCGCTGCTGCAAGAGTTAGAACTGTATTTACTTGAAAAAGGATTGAAAATTATTATGTGATAAAGATCGGGTAAAATCAAGAAAAAACTTACTTTGAACATCAGCTATTACAGCATCGATAAACTGAAACTATGGCATCTGGATATTTTAACAACGATGACGCTCCCGTCAACCAAAATCCCCAAGCCAAAGGCTTATTAGGATCTGGTTGGAGACCGTTATCCCGGCATTTTGACTGGGGGTTTTTCTTACATATTTTATCTAACGATTCCTGGCAGCTAACCCAGAAGGCGCTGGGTGTAGCCAGCGACCTTGCTGACGCTATGGGTCGCAACGAATATACCTGGTGGGCAAATATATTAAATGTCTTTTCCGAAAGTACGCGATACAAAGTGGATGAGTTTTGGAATTACGTCACACCCGAACCATTAGCCCCAAATTATCGCTGCAAAGACACGCTGAATACGGAGACTCCAATTGCACAAACAGTCAGCCGCGACAGTATTCCAATAGATTATCTTCTCAACCGACTTCAGGAAATTACTGTTCTCAAAATACTGGATTTATTGGAGCGTCCGGACATCATTACCCAGTATTATATGGAGCGGTATTATTATTACCCAGTAGCTCGCTTTAGGAACTGGGATCGCCTTGAAACTTTAGGCACCATTTATGCCTACTGGTCTAAACATGAAGTTTGGTTACAAGTTGATAGCTACGAAAAAGGACGGAAACATTATAGCCTCATGGGTACTAATTTAGCACCGCTGATTAATAAAGCAACTTACAATTTGGCGGTGATGCTCAGTGGGTATAAAAGCCGTGTGGGACAGATTCACAGTCAGTTTTCAATTCGGAGTTTTCCTGCTGATATCCAAAGTTTTACTGATAAAATACAGCAAGCCGTTCTCGACCAGAATCAGTTGGCTGTGTTGGTACATGGAGAACCCGGTACAGGTAAAACTGCATGGACGCAAGCAGTGGCAAAAGAAATTCTTATGCCTCTGGGGTATCTAATTTTTATCCTGGATCACGATGCGGTTGAGAATTTTGTGCCGCCGAGTTACTTAGAGCGAATTTGTCTCATTATTAATGAGGCCGATAATTTGGCTCAAAATCGAGCTAGTGAAGCGGCTCAATACAATACGAAGACTGAGCATATTCTCAGTTTGCTGGATGGAACTTTGTATCAAAGTGTGATTGAGGAAGGTGGTATTCAGGCGCAGCAAAAGTTGGTTGTGCTGATGACTTGCAACACGACTGAACGATTAGATCCTGCGGTTTTACGGAAAGGTCGTATTGATTTTATTTACGAATTTGCTCACCGATTTGTATAAAATCCTTCGGTAATCTCGAATAAGTAGCTTGTAGTAACTCACAAGCAAATTCTTTGTCTTTGTCGCGACGGCTGGGAGTCGGGTTAACAGGAAATAAATTTACTCTGATATACCTAGTTAAGAGGTAAATGTGGTGGCAGATATTCGTAAACTCCTTAACCAAATAGCTGCACAGGAAACGCGGCTGCGCGACACTCAATTCCTCGCACCGTGCGTGCGTGGGGGGTTAGTAAGAACGAGAGTTTCCCATATAATTTATAATTTTGCACCAAAGCCGCGCAATTTTGAAGGATGGGGTATTTTTCAAGCAGTGAATGAAAAAACTGCTGAGGTAATTGATGAACCAAGTTTGCCGCAACTGGCGGAATATTTGAAATTGCTTCAGCCGTTGCGTCTGCGGTTAGCTTATGTTTTGAAAGGGAAAACTTGGCTAGCTTATCCCATCAACGAATCTGATGCTAAACAACGCTTTGGTATTGCTAAACCTGTAGCGGTGAATTTGGTTACTGATGCTGCAACTTTTGAGCCGATAATTGCGCGTTGGGATGGCGGTTCCTGGTGGTTTGATGAGTGCGATCGCAGATCCGATCCGCTAGTAGCCGAACAACTCAAAGATGCGCTGAAAAAGGTGACCTCACCGCCAGAATTGCGCTTCAAAGGCATAACGCCTGAGATGGGTACTGTCTACGATTTGGTGGCACACCAGACGAAAGAGTTTGAAGCCAAAATGCAGCACAAACGGGATGAAAAACGCTTGGCGGCTGCATTGCGGCAAGGTGGTGGCGAGTTGCGGGAGTTTCGCGATCGCGACGATAGTTGGCTAATCGAGTGGATAACTGCCGATGGATCTCGCCACACTTCTGCTATTTCTAAAAATGACCTAACAGTTGTTAGTGCTGGTATTTGTCTCAGCGGAATGGACAGAGATTTTGATTTGCAATCCCTAGTTGGTGTTGTTGAGAGGCAATTTTAACCGCAGATGAATACAGATGAACGCAGATAAACGCAGATATGCGGACGCGAATTTTTTAGGCAACCGATGTGTAAGGAGATGTTATAAAAAGTTCTGTAAATTAAGGATATTTAATAAATGAGTATTTTCTTTCACGAACAACGTTATCGCACGTCTGAAGTAATGGCACGGATGCGCGAGTTTGCAGTAACTGTCTGTGGTGCGGGTGCTTTGGGTGCAAATATCACCGAAAGTCTGGCCCGATCGGGCCTTGCTAAGCTGAAGGTAATCGATCGCGATCGCATCGAGGAACGCAACCTCTCCACCCAACCTTACTATCGTTCAGATATCGGTGCTTTTAAAGCCAAAATATTGGCTAATTCGCTCTACCGTGCCTTGGGAGTGAATCTAGAGGCACAATCTAAAGAGTTGATCGCCACTAATGCAGGGCAATTGCTTGGCAGCACATCTTTAGTTATCGATACTTTTGATAACAGCGTCGCACGCCAAGCGGTGAAAGATTACTGCGAAAGTGCAAATCTGCCTTGTCTTCATGTTGGATTAGGCGGAGATTATGGCGAGGTAATTTGGAATCAGGTTTATCGCGTTCCGTCTCCTGCAAACGATGATGTCTGCGACTACCCCCTCGCACGCAATCTAGTAATGCTAACAGTTGCTGTCGCCTGTGAAGTTATTGTTACTTTTGTTGCCACAGGCAAGCAGCAGAGTTTTACAGTAACATTGGGAGATTTAGCGGTGAAGCCATTCGCCTAAAATTGAGATCTGGGCTTAGCCTTATTAACTTTTAGATCCCGACCCATCCACTCAGCACCGTCAAGAGCGTCAATGGCAGCTGCTTCTTCAGCATCCGATCCCATTTCCACAAAACCAAAACCGCGTGAGCGACCAGTTTCCCGGTCAACGGGTATTTGAATCCGCTTGACAGTTCCGTAGTCGCCAAAAACTTTGGTCAGTTCTTCTTGCGAAACTTGGTAGGATAAGTTACCTACATAAATTGACATGGAAAATCTCCGAAATCAGATAGAAGTAACGATTGAGATTCGGAGAGAAGCCTGTCAATATCATTACCAATACCAACCACAAACACTACACCGAATTCAACAGTCGTATGATAGTTTAGCACAAAAGTTAAAACCAAAAGCTTTTCTCGCTCCAAATTCCCTATTTAGGGTGAAGTGGGACGCGATCGGGTGTTGTACGCATTGGCGCTACTCGTCTCTACAACCGCACTACCAAACTGGGGTCAACGTCTTGTAATTTAGCACAGCCGCTCAAGGCCATTGCTACATCCAATTCATCTTGCAACAGTTCGAGTACGTGCCCAACACCAGCAGCTCCGCCAACAGCTAATCCCCACAATACGGGGCGTCCCAACAATACTGCTTTTGCTCCTAAAGCCAAGGCTTTGAGGATATCTGTGCCGCGACGAATGCCACCATCAACGAGAATTTCTGCTTTGTCCCCTACAGAGGCAACCACTTCACTTAGGGCATCGATAGATGCGATCGCACCATCCAATTGTCTCCCCCCATGATTGGAAACTATTATTGCGATCGCTCCATGTTCCACCGCCCTCACCGCATCATCTCCCCGCAAAATTCCTTTTACTACTAAAGGTAGATGCGAAATAGATTGCAACCACTCTATATCTTTCCAAGTTAACGCAGGATTCAACTGCTCTAAAAAATAGTTAAACAAACCCGATTCCCCAGGTTTGTAGGGAATCTCCAAATCTGTTATACTCGCCAAATTAGCAAGTTCCATACCTGCTGGCAGAGCAAATTGATTGCGCCGATCTCTCTCCCGCTGCCCCAAAACGGGAGCATCGACAGTCAGACAAAGCGCCCGATAACCAGCTTCATAGGCGCGTTCTACCAGTGCCTTGGTCAGACCTCTGTCCCGATGTACATATAATTGAAACCAGAATCGATTTTGGATTTTGCGCGAAGTGGGCGTCTTGGCGGTTCCCGTCACGATGCCCACCGAAGCACCAGAGGATTTTGGATTTTCGATTGAATAAGCTTCTTGTTCCGTCTGTTGCTGGGCTAACGCCACTTCCTCTAAACTCTTTGTCGCCAGGGTACTAAGCACCATCACCGTTCCCAACTTGGCGGCAGCTTTAGCAGTGGCAATTTCTCCTTCTGGATGCGCCAGACACTGGAAAGCCATCGGCGCGATCAGAATTGGCATCTGGAGAGATTGGCCCAGTATAGTCGTACTTAAATCGCGCCGACTCACATCTACCAGCATTCGGGGACGGAGTTTGTACCGCTCAAATGCAGCACGGTTGTCTCGCAGGGTGATTTCGTCCCACGCACCGCTGGCGTAGTAGTCTAGCGCCATCTGAGATAGATGCTTGGCGGCTAGGGTTTCGTACTCAAATAGATTGATCGGTTTAACAGCATCAGTCATCTGCCAAAACTACTCAATGGGGAATTAGTAAGTAGGTGAGCATAATTAAACGTAAAACTGCCAGGCCCTTAGAAACCGGGTTTCTTGGAGAAACCCGGTTTCTGGGAGTTCAGTTTATTTACGCCCACCTACTTATTATCGCTGAAGGAGAAGTGCGATCGCAGCACTACATTTTTAGATTATTCTAATGGTTATACGGCATTAAATATTGGACAATGAGTAAATTTTTACTGATCGCAGCAGGCACGGCAACTTTGTTCGGTTTGGGAATTGCAGTTGTGACAATGGCAAATCCAACACCCGACCCAGCAGGCGTGCGAGTAGCTCAACGCCCTAACTGCAACGATCCTCAAACTCAATCGGAAATGAATGCCTGTGCTGGCATATCCTACCAAAGTGCAGATAGAAAGCTGAATCAAGTTTACCAACAACTGCTGCCCAAGTTGTCAGCCCAGCGCAAACCAAAATTAGTAGCCGCACAGCAAGCTTGGATCAAATTTAGAGATGCCAGTTGTGTTTTTGAAAGAAGTGAAGTAGAGGGTGGAAGTATGGCTCCGATGATTTATAGTGGCTGTCTGGCAACTGTCACACAACAACGAACAAAAGACTTAGAGAGATATTTGGAGACTGATAGATAAGTTAAGCTATTTTGTCTACATCTAATCCTAATCTACTTTTCGATCGATAACGGCAAAATGCACAATAAATTTATCGTTATTTCTGCGATCGGCCCAGCCTCAAATAACTTTATTTGCTTTGTTCCTGCGATCGCACTCCTCCATCCCCATATCTCTTAATGTACCCTTGAAAGTGTACCATTACCAGTGATACCATGTCTAAATTTACCGTTGAAGAAGCCAGTCAGAACCTACAAGCTGTCCTAGAACAAGTAGCAAAAGGAGAAGAAGCCATCCTCTGGCAGGATGGAAAAGTAGTAGCCAGAGTAGTTCCGCCGCTCACAAAGGAGGAGTGGTTAGCCAAACGTGACAAATCACGAGCATCTATACAGTTGAAAGGTGAACCAATGAGTCAAACAGTGATTAGGCTCCGGCAGGAGGAACGCTATTGATTTACGTAGATACGAGTGTTGTCGTTCCTTTCTACTTGCCAGAAGCTTTCAGTCAAGCTATTAGGGAACTGTTGAACCATGAAACACAACCAGCATTGAGTCAGTTGGTTGAGGTGGAACTTTTTTCAGCAGTGTCCCGCAGGGTTCGTATGGGAGAAATATCTCTGGAAGAGGCAAGACAGATAGCGATCGATTTTCAGACAGACTTGAATAGCGGTTTCTATACCCGTATCCCATTGTCACCCGTTCACTATCAGCAGGCGCGTGAGTGGATTGGTCGTTTCGATACGCCTTTACGCACCCTAGATGCTTTACATTTAGCAGTTGCTGCCTCAAACGATTTGCGTCTGGTAACGGCTGACGAAACACTCGCGGAAGCAGCTAATGTTTTCGGAGTAGCAGTTCAATTATTAACACCATAAACTTATTCTAGTTCTGCGATGGCGATCGCCCTCCTCCACTAAATCTATCTCCTTGGTAAAAGCGATCGCACTATCCTCAGAAGTATTCCTCCTAACTACTACAGTTCTATCCCTAAATCTCGCAACCGCTGAGCTAAATATTCAGCGCGTTGTTCGGCTTCTTGGGTTCGTTGTTCGGCTTCTTGGGTTAGTTGTTCGGCTTCTTGGGTTAGTTGTCGCTCGATATCTGCTTGTTGCTGTGCTGCTTCAGCATCAGTTGGAATCCAGTTGCCTTCAACATCATACCAGCGCAACCACAACCGATTAATTCCTTGATACTCTCCTTGCCACAATCCCAAACCCAATTCAACAGTCGTCATCCAAACTCTTGGTTCAGTCAAAATTAACTCTTCATAACGACCAGATGAGAGAGTAAATGCTCGTAGCTGGTTAGTATAACGATTAAATACAACATAGTAAGGCACTCGCAAAATCCGCTCATAAACTTCCCACTTAGTTGGGGGTTTATTCACCTCACTAGGTGTCTCTCCCAAATCTTCCTTCTCTGTACCGGGAGACAGTAATTCCACCACGGCAAAAGGACTAATTCCTTCTTGCCAAACTACATAACTCAAGCGTAAATCTCGATCGTCATAAAGCCTCGGTACTCCCAGAACTCCAAACCAATCGGGTCGTTTATACCAGTTTTGGTGACGAACATCGTAATATAAGTTCATGTCACTACCGCAAAATATTCGATCGGGGAAATAGTTCTGCGGACGGAAAGTAAAACTCAGCAGTTGAGGTTGCAAATCGTGAAATTCGTCAGGCAAACCGGGTTCCTCTGAGTCTTCGCTAGGTAGATCGTACATCGTGGGCAGAGTTTCCCTGGGAGAGAGAGGCGGATCGGTTTGTTCAAAGGGATACTTCAACAGAAACATAGGATGATCGCTTGCTTTATTTTCTAATATAGAAGTCCCACGCTGCGGTAGCCTAGATAAAGTGACTTTACACGCTCCTTGGACAACACAGCTTTATGTCCCCTGCCGTTTCCGCTCCTCCCCGCACCATTCGCATCGCTTCGCGCAAAAGCCAACTCGCGTTAGTGCAAACCTATTGGGTGCAAAAACAACTCCAGAAACACTTCCCCGACAGAACCTTTGAAGTCCACACCATGAGTACCCAAGGCGACAAAATACTCGATGTCGCCTTAGCTAAGATTGGGGATAAGGGACTATTCACCAAAGAACTCGAAGTGGGAATGCTCAATAACGAGACAGATTTTGCCGTCCATTCCCTCAAAGACTTGCCCACCAAATTGCCAGAAGGCTTAGTTTTAGGGTGCGTCAGCGAACGGGAAAACCCAGCAGACGCCCTCGTAGTGCATGAAAAATACAAAGATAAGCAAATAGACACCTTGCCAGAGGGTGCTGTAGTGGGAACATCATCTCTGCGGCGACTGGCGCAACTGCGTTACCACTTCCCCCACCTAGCTTTTAAAGATATCCGGGGTAACGTGAACACGCGACTGGCGAAACTGGATGCAGGTGAGTTCGACGCGATTATTTTGGCGGTGGCGGGGTTGCAAAGATTGGGAATGGCCGATCGCATCCACCAAATCATCCCACCAGAAATATCCCTCCACGCAGTCGGACAAGGAGCCTTGGGTATCGAATGCCGTAGCGACGACACCGAAGTGCTATCTTTAATCAAAGTATTAGAACACACTCCCACCGCCCAACGCTGCTACGCAGAGAGAGCCTTTTTACGAGAACTAGAAGGCGGTTGTCAAGTGCCGATCGGCATTAACACCCAAATTGAAGGCGACACCCTTACCTTAACCGGAATGGTTGCCAGTGTTGATGGCAAGCAGTTAATCAAAGATATCATTAGCGGTACTGTTAGCGAAGCTGAAAAACTAGGCATAGAACTAGCACAACGCTTACGCCAACAGGGAGCCCAAGAAATATTGGATCGAATCTTTGCCGAAGTCAGACAGCAATAAAGGGACTCTTAACTGGGGGACGCGGATGTATTCTCCCCTCCCCTTTGCCGACTGACCCCTACTCCCCTTTTGAAGCGACACCCTTTGCCGTAACATAAGCACAGGGACAAACGCTAAGTTTATTAGCGAAAGAATCCCTAACTATAATCTTTGATTTAGTTAGGGTGCGTTCAAACTATCATGTAACAAACCATTGCAGGGAACGCGAAAAATAAGATGCGGATTCTATTTGTTGCAGCTGAAGCAGCACCCCTGGCTAAAGTAGGCGGTATGGGGGATGTCGTCGGTGCCTTACCCAAAGTCCTGAAAAAAATGGGGCATGATGTCCGGATCTTCATGCCCTACTATGGCTTTATGCCCGACAAAATAGACATACCAAAATCGCCTATCTGGTATGGCACAGCGATGTTGCAAAACTTCGCTGTCTACGAGACGGTCTTTCCAAATAGCGATGTACCCCTGTATTTATTTGGTCATCCCTCCTTCTGGCCGCGCCGCATCTACTACGGAGATGATGAAGATTGGCGGTTCACCTTGTTTGCCAATGGGGCAGCTGAATTTGCCTGGAACTATTGGAAGCCACATATTATCCACTGCCACGACTGGCATACCGGCATGATTCCGGTGTGGATGCAGGAAGACACGGACATCAAAACCATCTTCACCATTCACAACTTGGCTTATCAAGGGCCGTGGCGCTGGCGGTTAGAGCAGATTACTTGGTGTCCGTGGTATATGCAGGGTCATAATACAATGTCCGCCGCCGTTCAGTCTGCCGACTGGGTAAACACCGTTTCTCCCACTTATGCCGACCAGATCAAGACCCCTGCTTACGGCGAACAGATGGAAGGCTTGTTATCCTACGTCAGCGGTAAGTTAAACGGCATCCTCAACGGGATCGACACTCAGAGTTACGACCCCGCGACGGACAAACACTTAGCCAAAAATTACACTGTTGATACGATCGACGATCGCCGTTTCAACAAGGTTGCCCTCCAGGAAGAACTGGGATTAGAGGTGAACGGCAGCGTCTTTTTGTTTGGTTTGGTATCCCGTTTGGTAGAACAGAAGGGCATCGACTTAATCATTCAGGTGCTAGACCGCTTCATGGCCTACACTGACGCACAATTTGTTGTCCTGGGCTTGGGCGATCCTTATTACGAAAACCAAATGTGGCAGATTGCCACCCGTTACCGTGGCCGGATGTCAGCTTACATCCTTCAGAGCGATGCTTTAGCCAGACGCATTTACGCCGGTACCGATGCTTTCTTGATGCCCAGTCGCTTCGAGCCTTGCGGGATTAGCCAAATGCTGGCGATGCGCTACGGTTGTGTACCAATTGTGCGTCGTACCGGCGGTTTAGTTGATACCGTCTCCCACCACGAACCGATGGACCATGAGGGTACGGGTTTCTGTTTCGATCGCTATGAACCGCTAGACCTTTACACCTCTATGGTGCGGACATGGGAGAGCTTCCGGTACAAAAAAGAATGGCGCGAACTGCAACAGCGGGGTATGCGGATGGACTTCAGCTGGGATAAATCTGCCCAGGAGTACGATCGATTGTACCGCTCCCTAGTTGGCTCGCTCCCGCCGGAACCGACACCAGAGCCACAGCCACAGTTAGCAAAAATAGCAATTCCCTAATACATATTTAAGGGCATCCGTCAAGGGTGCCCTGCCTCTGTTTTTTCTTGGCTAGAAAACATCGGATCGCCTTGGCTTTGAGTCGCCTGGATGTAAGGTTTGGGGTCTTCTGCTATCCAACCTAAATCTGAGTTGTAGCGAACTTCAAAATGCAGATGCGGAACGTTGATGTCAGGCTTACCTGTGGAACCGACTGTTCCCAACTGCATACCTTGTTGAACTCTCTGTCCGGTGGAGACTGTAATAGTGTCCAAGTGAGCGTAGCGGGTTTGCTGTCCTTGCTGATGATTCACTACCACTAAATTGCCGTAATCATCTCGCTCTCCGGCAAACGCTACTGTACCGTCGCCTGCTGCAAAAACAGGTGTTCCAGGTGTCGCGAGCAAGTCGATGCCGCTGTGAAAGACTACTTTGCGGGTCACAGGATGAAGATTCCACCCAAAGCCAAAACCCACCGCAGCTTGTGAGGGCAAAGGATAGCCTTTCAAGGTGCTATCCTCAAATCCAACCTCAGAACCTTCTGGAGACCAATTTACTCCCGGCAAAAAGACTACTCTGGGATTTTCCTGACAGCCATTAATCTCGTATACGAGTGCTGGACGGACTTTGTAGGTTGCTGCCAGATCTCGCCAGGTTCGATCGGCAGGAACTTCTACGCGGATGCCATTGTAGGGAGGAATGACAATTTCAGTGCCAGCGCGAGCCTCGCCTTGCCTTAAAGTCGGATTTATGCCCATCAGGGTGGCCGGGATGAGGTTGTATTGACTCGCTATACTTTCTAGAGTCTCGCCAGCGGCAACTAGATGTTTCTTCAGGCGATCCAAAGCTGGCTGAGGGCAATTTTCGCCCGTTGCTGCTCCTTGAGCGAGATTGGCTTTGGCTCCTAGTAGGGAAATAGTCAGCCACAGAAGTGTTGATAGCAGTGGAAACGAACGATTAAGAGCCATGAACTCAAATACTATGAGTGCGTCTGGTGCCGAGTTTTGTTAAATAATTTTAACCAATTTTTGGCGATCGCCCGTTGACTTGGCTCAAATAATATGAGTTCTGAGGCTAGAAGGTTTTTCGCTCTGGTAAGGTGATGCTTAGAACAGCTAGAGTAGATTTATCACTTTTGCCCCTGTCGTTTAGCCTGACGACCTGTAAACAACCCACCGAAGGATCGGAGTACCGATAGAGCGGGGGCTTTGAAAGAAGCCCAGAGTTTACCAGACTTTGGTAGCAATACCTACGTTAGAAGCAAGAGTTAAAGTTCTTACCAAGGAATGCGTAGCTAGTTCCCTGCTCTAAAACCTAAAGGTTAAACAGGTCTAAAAATAAGGGTTAAGCCAGTGCCTTTGGGATAGTACCGACTTCTAACATTGTCAAAGCTAACATTACCTGAGAAATCAGAGAGGGAGTAATCCCAAACTAAACGCCCAATCGTTAGCGAAGCGGCTCCTAGACGGATCTGGGGGTCATTCAAGCACAATCTCGATAGCTCCTATCTTGTCATGCCAGCAAGTATGCCAAAAAGAATTACCACTTTTGGGGCGAAAAGGTTTTTTTACTAAAACTAGGAGGAATCTGTGATGCAGCATAGACCCTGCCCCCCTTTGACTCTCACCGCTAACAATCGTATAGGTTCTTCGGGAGTCTCCAAGGGGGAATTAAGATGAGTTTAACTTTTAAACAACTGATTCTTTATTTAACGTTGCTAAGTATCGGTGGCGGTGCTGGAATGTTGGGCAGTCGCTATCTGCAAGCAGACGATCGCTTCAGGGAAACCTCCTTGACAATGCCTCCCCAACAGCAACTACTTCCGCGCCAGGAAAATCCGGCCCCGATAATTGGTGGAATTCCCACCAACGATGGCAACTTCATTGCAGAGGCTGTTAAAAAGGTCGGCCCTGCGGTGGTACGCATTGATGCCGCTCGCAGGGTGGAAACTAGATTGCCGGATGTTTTTCAGAACCCCTTCTTTAGAGGTTTTTTTGGTAATGAGACGCCAGCCCCACCAGAAGAACGGGTAGAGCGCGGTACAGGCTCTGGTTTCATTCTCAGCCCAGACGGTCGCCTGATTACCAACGCCCATGTCGTGGCAGGGGCTGACACAGTTAAAGTAACTCTTAAGGACGGTCGATCGTTGGATGGTCGGGTGCTGGGCGTCGATCCGCTCACGGATATAGCGGTAGTGAAAATTCAAGCCCAGAATTTGCCGACTGTGAGGTTGGGGGATTCTGAAAATCTGGTTCCGGGTCAGTGGGCGATCGCGATCGGCAACCCCTTGGGTTTGGATAACACTGTCACCGTTGGTATTATCAGCGCTACTGGTCGCTCCAGTTCTCAGGTAGGCGTCCCAGATAAGCGCGTTAACTTCATTCAAACCGATGCCGCCATCAACCCCGGTAATTCTGGAGGACCACTTTTAAACGATCGCGGCGAAGTTATTGGTATTAACACTGCCATTAGATCTGGTGCCCAAGGACTGGGATTTGCCATTCCCATTCAAACTGCACAGCGAATCGCCAACCAACTGTTTGCTAAAGGTCGTGCCGAACATCCTTATTTGGGAATTCAAATGACGGGTCTCAACCCAGCGTTAAAAGAACAGCTCGGTCGGGATACCAACATCAAGATTACCCAGGATAAGGGAGTTCTAATTGTGCGCGTCGTGGAAAACTCACCAGCCTCTAAAGCCGGTTTGCTCCAGGGAGATATCATTCAAAAAATTGCTGGTATACCCGTTCAAGAGGCAGCCCAAGTGCAGCAGATTGTAGAATCAAGCACTGTTGGCACTTCTTTAGAACTGGAAGTGAACCGCAACGGTCAAATCCAAAAAATCCAAGTCCAGCCCGGTGCTTTTCCAACTGAATGACATCCAATTTTGGATTTTAGATTTTGGATTTTAGATTTTGGATTTTGGTTCGCGCCTCATCTAGTGCAGGCCACATAAATCTAAAATCTCCAATTCCCCATCCCTTTGTGGGTGGGGTGAATCTAAAATCGATTGCCGCCCAGTTGCTGCTCTGGTTCGATCGGATCAAGCGTTAAAATCACCCCATTTTTCGCTGTTTGCCGAGTCTCGCGACAGCGACTGAGAGCCTAACAAGCTTTCCTCTAGGTGCATCCGTTGCTCCATCTGGCGGAGGAAATAGCCTGTCATCATCGCCGAAGCCAGCAAACCCGCCAAGTTTTCTCGGTCAGTGGTAATGTGAACGTTAAAATGCTCGCCTGGTAACATCCCGACCAGACCCTGAACGTTGTGAGAAATAATTTGCTTAATTTCGGGACTTACTGCCTTGGCTACAAGGGCTAAAACCTCCGGTGATTGGTGCTGTAGATAGGTCAGCAGGGGATTGGCTTGGACATCTTCGGTGCCGGAACTTAAATAGTCAGGATTGAAAACCATGAGGCTCCTAAATATTTCATTTAATTCTAATCTAAACGAGTCACAGATGGGAGCAGGTTTTGGAGGCGGGTAACCCGTACATTCTTTGGTGGTGATGCCGAACGAACAGGTTATACCAAATCCGCTTGCATAACCCCTTTTTGACCCGACGACTAAAGTCGCGGCTTGCGCGTACAAAGCCCGCCTGGGCGGGCTTCAAGAAAAAGGGGGTAGTTAACCCGGATTTGGTATTATAGCCTGTTAAGCTTGGGTCGGCTCATCCACCTGCTGTGGCAGTCGATCCACTTGAAAATACTGATGAAATTTGTCTGTTACCTGTAGCCAAGAGGATCGACTATCGGCTTGGCGACGTTTGCGAATATAGCCTAGTTCCACGAGTTCCTGCACTTGCTGATAGGCTCCCGAACCGCGCAAATCAACCAGTTCGGTTTGAGTGAGGGGGCCTTTGAGGGCGATCGCAGCTAGCGTCCGCAAAGCTCCCACACCTAATTCTGATGGGATCAAATTTTGCATTAAGCTTTGAAATGATGTCCGCAGTTGCAGGCAGTAGCCCTCTGGCGTTTCGACGACTTCCAATGCACTGTCTCGATGGGCGTAGTCAGCCATGAGTTCCAGCAGTGCTTCGGATACTTCGGCCTTACTGCATTCAGCATACTCGGCGATCGCGGCAATTGAAAGAGGTTGTCCTTTTAAGTAGAGAATGGCTTCAATTTTAGTTGCTAAACGAGGCATGATAACTAATTCTCCATAACTTTGCTTTTCTTTGCTATATGTAGACAAAAGACGATTCAAGTTAACTGAGGCAGCAACGTTGCTGACCTATTGCTTGTAGAAAACAAAGACCGTTTAACTCGATTTGGATTTAGGTGGTTTGAATCTCTTGCGCCTTTTCGCATAGAAGTCATCAACTGTAGCCAAAACTGTACCGACGACTTAAGGTCAGACCTCGTAGCAATCCTGACTTCATTTGCCGCTAGATTGTACGGGCAGCGTAGAGTCAGAAAGAAAACCCAAGCCGCTATTAAAGCTTTAGAGGAAACTGAGTAATGGCATCTATACGAAACAAGAATTTGCTCAAGCGCACGGCAAGAGTTTACCTGAACGATTTGAACACAGGTAAATCTCAAGTGGTGCGTCAATTCTTGTGTCAATGCCACGATGTCATGCAGTACTTTGTTGACCTGTTTTGGCAACGAAAAGACTTTTCTGGAAAACTTGCCTCCTTGCCTACCGTCCACAGGGCTAAAGATAAATTTGGAATTACAACCCGCTTGTCCCAAGCGCTTGCCAAACAAGCTGGTGAATGCGTTCGCTCTCAACACAAGAAAGATAGAAAGCGAAAACCTCAGCTTAGATGGCACACTGTCACCCTGTTTTACCACTTCGTTACTATTGAACCGTTCAAAGGAAACGGGTTTGATTGGTGCGTGAAGCTGATTGGCTCTGGTGCGCCTAAGTTGGACATTCCCCTCAAGTCCACCAAGATGATAAATCAACGATTGAAGGACGGATGGCAACTGTCTAAAACCATCCGCATGGGATTGAGGGAAGGACGGTTGTGGATTGACTTTATTTTTGAAAAAGAACGAAGACCCTTGAAAACAGAAGGCAAGATTGTTGGCATGGATTCCAACTACAAGAACGGAGTGGTGTTTAGTGACTTTCAAGTAGTTGGAGAAACTATTTATCCACGAATTCAGGGCTTCAAAAAGCGACAGAAAAATACCCACGCCGAAATCAAATCGATGCTGGGTCATGCTCTGAAGTCTGTTGATTGGTCTTCTATCCAAGTTCTCAGTATTGAGGACTTGAAGAAGGTTAAACATGGGAAACGAGGGACGTTCTCTCGCGTGTTTAACAGGCGGTTGTCTCATTGGCTTTATCGCACTTTGGTGCAGTTGTTGGAGAGGAAGTGCGAGGAAGAGGGGATTCAGCTTGTGGTGAAAGACCCCTTTAAGACCTCGCAGTTCTGCTCTTGCTGCAACAGATGGGACAGGCGAAACCGAAAAGGTGACAGGTTTAAGTGTGTTCATTGTGGCTACCAATCTCATGCTGACCACAATGCGGCTCACAACCTGGAGCTTTTAGGTGCGGCGGGAGTTTATGGTCTCCGTTTCTACTTAAGTTCAAAACGGCAAAGTTTTGGATAACCATTATGATGTGGCTGTTGAACTGGAATCTCGATCGCATTCGCCGTAGGCGTTCCCCAAGGGTAGCACTCCTGCAAACTCCGCTCCCTCGACTGGCGCTGAGATACACTTCAATTCTCCACCGTGTTTTTCCACCACAATTTGGTAGCTGATAGCTAATCCCAAACCAGTACCTTTGCCTACGGATTTCGTTGTAAAGAAAGGATCGAATATTTTACGGCGTACCGCCTCTGTAATGCCGGGGCCATTATTAGCAATGCAAATCGCGACTCGATTATCGTTTAGGACTTTGGTGCTAATCCGAATAGTTGGTAATTGGTTATTTGTATTTCCCGATCCCTTACCCATTCCCTCATCCAAAGCATCAATAGCATTGGTGAGTACGTTCATAAATACCTGATTTAGCTGACCTGGATAGCACTCCACAAGAGGCAATTTACCGTAATCTTTAACTATCTCAATAGCACAAGAAGTAGCCTTTTCTTTCAACCGATGTTGCAAGATTAACAAAGTGTTGTCTAGCCCTTCGTGAATATCGACAGGCTTTCTTTCAGCTTCATCCAAACGGGAGAAATTACGTAAAGACAAAACCAGTTGGCGAATGCGATCGGCCCCGACTTTCATTGATGCGATCGTCTTTGGTAGATCCTCAGTCAAAAACTCTAAGTCAATAGCATCAATTTGTTTGAGAATCTTAGGAGTAGGAGCGGGGTAATCCTGCTGGTAAAACTCTAGTAAGTTTAGCAAATCTTCAGCATATTCATCAATGTGGGTGAGATTGCCGTAGATAAAATTGACTGGGTTATTAATTTCGTGGGCAATACCAGCCACAAGCTGACCCAAACTCGACATTTTTTCTGTTTGAATTAGTTGAGATTGGGTTCGTTGCAGTTCGTCGAGGGCTAACTCTAGCTGTCGAGCTTTCTCCGTTGCTGTGGC
Source organism: Oscillatoriales cyanobacterium PMM_0008 (assembly GCA_949128025.1). Taxonomy (GTDB): domain Bacteria; phylum Cyanobacteriota; class Cyanobacteriia; order Cyanobacteriales; family Aerosakkonemataceae; genus Argonema. The sequence goes on from CASBRD010000251.1 coordinate 35,367, forward strand.
GGCAGCAATGCGGCTTTCGTCGTATAGTTCCGCTTGATGAATTGCGATCGCAGCTTGATCCCCTAACTGTTGCAGCAGATCGATTTCAGCAGCCTGCCAAACTCTTGTAGCGTAACACTCATGGGCAATCAGCAATCCCCACAGATAATCGCTTCTCCTAATCGGTACGACTAAGTTAGCTTTTACGCAAATCTTCTGCAAAAACTCTACATGACACAGACTCAAACCTTCTTCAACTATATTACCTACAGCCCGAACCCGTCCCGCTTGGTACTGATAGGTGTACTCCACAGGAAAACAGTTATCGTGGTAAACTTCTCCCAAAATTGACAATTTTTGGTCAATTACTTCTTCGACCACCACCTTGCCACTCCAGGTTTCCCTAAACTTATAAATTATCACTCTATCTGTGTTTAAAAGTTGCCTTACTTCTCGGACAATAGTTTGCAAAATAGTCGGCAAATCTAAAGTGCCGCGAATTAGATTTGTCACTTGCTTGAGGACTCTGGCTAATTCCAACGACTGCTGCAATTCGAGCGTTCGCCGCTGTAATTCCACAGTTCTCTCTTCCATTTGATGCTCCAAATTAGTATTCATAACCTACACTTGTTTGTCAAGTTTATTCTGCTGAATAGCCAACGCCAATCTGTTGCCAGGCTACATTCACAATCGAACGCTGATGAGTCTTAAGAAACCGTTCGCGAGCATGAGGAGGTATATCATCCGCAGTCAAATTCCATTTCTTATATCTACAAGCTGATGCTTTTGACCATTTTGACCTGCTTTTCATCCTCCGTCAATAAGATATGGCGGGGATCTTCTCGGCAGAGTAGATAAAAGTTAGATTTAATATACTGGATACTCTTGACTGAATATTAAGTAAAGAAAACAAACTTAAATTTTGTTTACAAAGATTTATTATAATTGAAATCTGGCTCCCTTGCCCATAAAGGAGCGTGGGAGAAAAAAAGTACGCGAGTCATTAGTTTTGTTCGCCCACGCTTGGGCTGGTATAGCTAGGGGCTAGGGGCTCTCTTGCTCTTGCTAGGGGAAGAAGGGTCTAGCTTTGTAGGTTGGGTTGAGGCACGAAACTAGGGCAAATGCGTTGGGTTTCGCTTCACTCAACACAACCTAAGATGAAATGGCGAAGGTATTGCCCTGATAAACCGGGTTTATGGGTGTTTACAGCGCTTTGCAACTGAGTGAAGTATAGATTGTAGGGGCTTTCCGCGAGTGCGTGCCGTAGGCATTAGCATTGCGGAATAAATGTTTCGGTCTTAAGTTAACCCACATTCCGCAATGCTTCGCCCTATACCTCATTCGCCTGCAAGCCGCTGTAGTAAAGCTGTAGCGCCCACCTAATTAGAAACGAAACTCAGTTCGCAAATTGCCTATAAACACAGTGGGATTATCATCAAAGTTGTTCATATTTTGGATGATATAAAAAGCTGGAACAATGGCAATATTCGGACTTATCGGGTAGAAGTAATTCAATTCAATGTCGTATTGAGTACCGCCATTGCCACCACCCGCAACCAAAAACTCCCGACCATCTAAAACATCATACGGGATAACAAAAGACACCGTTGCTAGAGCCCCCGGCTTGCCCAAGTCTGGGAACGCAAGTCCAGCCTGGATATTTTGTGCATTGAGATCTCCTTCATCCCTCCCATCTGAGATCGGGTCTAGGTGAGTACTCGAATAGTAATAGCGTCCGAAGATACCAAAATGCTTGGTAATCAACCAACTAAGGTTAACACCAAAGGTATCGGAAGTTGCATCGTGAACGCGCCCGCCAAAACCATCATCAGCCGTCCCAACAACAGGCTGAAAGGCGATTTGACCATTTTGATTTTGGGGAAGATTAGAACGCTGATACAGCAGGCGAATATTGGCAGTTCTAGAGGGTTTAAATGTCAGTTCGGCTGTAATTGTATCCGCACCGTTAAACAAACCTCTGTTTGGATCGGATGGTGGGCGATTACCGGAGAAAAACTCAATATTTTCCACCAGATAGCCAGCACGAAATTCAAATTGCTTGCTGAGGTTCCACTCTACGACAGCTCCAGAACCGCGCTTGGTGTAAGTTAAAAAGGTGCTGTTAATTGAGTTAAAAGTACTTGCACCATTGATCGGGATGGTGAAAGGATTGCCGTCAAAGTGGCGATAAAAGTTTACCCTTGGCCCAACCGTCACACGCAACTTTTCACCAACTGGAAAGCTGTAGAACAATTCGGCTATTACCACATCATTTTCAGTTGGGCCGACCGTTTGGTCGAGAAAAGGAGTACCTGTGGTGTTGAACTGACCTGCCGAAACAAGTGCATTCGCTGGAGAAAATCCATTTCCAGCCCCTATCCGAGTCACGAGAGTGTCTTTCCCGGTGAAGGAAGTGTTGAAGGTCAACCACGCCAGATAGCTGAAGGTGGTTTCGGGGTTATTTTCTGTCCTGACAAACGGTATACCGTTCGGAAGGCGCTGGGTGGCGAAAGCGTTAAATCCCTCCGCCCTCACACGATCGCCCCCACCAATAGTGGCGTTTGTGATGTTGAAAGAGACAAAACCATTTAGTTTGGTGGTGGTAGAAAATTGCTGGGCTTCCAGTCGGGCTGTGCGTGCTTCCAGAGTGTCTACGCGACCGCGCAGTGTGCTGAGTTCAGCTTTAAATTGCTCTTGTAACCGTCGCAGGCTTTCGATGTCCTCTTGAGTGACTCCGCCGCCGCCTGCTGCGGCAATCAATTCTTGTATTCGGTTTAGGCAAGAATTTAAGCCAGCGGCAAATTCGTAGCGAGTCAGGGCGCGATTGCCGCGATAAGTGCGATCGGGATAACCTTCAATACAACCGTAGCGTTCTACCAGAGATTGCAGTGCTTGGAATGCCCAGTCGGTAGGTTGAACGTCAGACAGCTGAGAAACGGAAGTCACCTGCGCCATGCCGCCTTTTTTCACTGGAACTGGTTCGGAATTAGTTGCTTCCCCAGACAGCTGTGAAACGGGTGTCACCTGCGCCATGCCGCTGTTTTTCATCGGAACTGGTTGGGGATTAATTGGTTCGCCAGACAGCTGTGAAACGGGTGTCACCTGGGCGATCGTCTCATTTTTTACCGCCTTGGCGGGAACTGACTGGGGATTAATTGGTTCTCCAGGATGGGAAGCAGAAGCTGCCGGTGTCTTTGCCTCATCCTTTAAGAATTTGGTTGAAACTTGTTGGCGATTAATTGAATCTAAGGAGGGAATGCTGGCGGTAAATCCCATTAACTCTGTACCCAGGTCAATGGCTTCCTCCTGGGAGTTGCGGCTAGGTAGCTCAACACTTTCGCGAACGTCTTGTGCTAGAGCAGAAGTAGGAATTACACAGCCACCAATTAAAATTGCTGGACTAATTAGCAACGCCTGCCAAAAAAGTTTTTGCATTTTTCCTCACACCTCAACACCATTCAATAGCGCCACCTTACCAAAGTGGAATCGCGCCAGTATGTTATATTTGCTACGTAAAATTGTACCAGCATCTGGTTATCGTCCCGCACATCCCTTGCCAGTCAGTAGGAAGAGAGTAGCATTATGATAGAAAGCTGGGATGATCTCACGTGGAGTGACTTTTATTGATGAACATAACGACTGGCAAAGCACTTCAAAATGGCAAGTACGTTCTTGATGCCGCTATTGGCCAGGGTGGATTTGGCATCACCTATAAAGCCACCCACACCTATCTCGGTCAAACTGTTGTAATCAAAACCCTGCATGATAATCTTCGCCGCCACGAAGATTTTGACCGATTTCAGGAGCAATTTATCGCCGAAGCCCAGCGACTAGCAAAATGCCAGCATCCTAACATTGTCAGGGTGCTGGATTTTTTTGAGGAGGGTGGGCAGTCTTTCATCGTCATGGATTATATTCCAGGGCCAACGCTGGCCGAATCGATTAAACAAGGTCAGCCCTTAGCTGAAGCCCAAGCTATTCACTACATTCGTCAAATTGGCTCAGCTTTAAGCGTTGTACATCACAATGGGCTACTGCATCGGGATGTTAAACCTCAAAACATCATCCGACGGGAAGGAACAGAGTCGGTAATCCTGATTGATTTTGGAATTGCCCGCGAATTTACGCTGGGGGTGACTCAAACTCATACGGGTATTTTGTCGGCTGGGTATGCGCCGATCGAACAATATCTACCACGAGGTAGGCGCAGTCCAGCCACGGATATTTATGCTCTGGCGGCGACTCTTTATTACCTGCTAACGGGTCAACCTCCGGTGCCAGCAGCGTTGCGCGATCGCGTCCCCCTACCGAACCCAAGGCAAATGCGCCCCAACCTCAGCCCAGCCGTTGAGCAAGCGATTTTGCGGGGTTTAGATATGGAAGCCGATCGCCGTCCGCAAACTGTTGCCGCATGGTTAAATCTGCTGCCCAATACAGTATCCCAGATCGGCGAACCCACGCTATCCTTGCTTTCCACCACTCACCCACCGACAAATGGCGAAGTGGAACAGGAGCCTTTTAATGGCCAAAAGACACCCAAACGTTGGGGAATGAGGCTTTTAGGAATTACGGCTCTTCTGGCGGCGATCGTCGGGACAAGTTTCGGCTTAACGCTGCGCTTTGGTAACGCTGGGAAACCCGTATTGCAGCAAGAACAGTCTTTTCCACCCACCAATAACTGGCCGACGGTAGAACCCACGACTCCATCGTCAGCAACTGGGGAACCAAACTCGCGATCGAATTCTCAGATCGATTCGCCACCAAATTCGCGATCGAACTCTCAACCAAACAACCCTGTTGTTAAGGAAAACTCCACAACAGGATCGCGGCGTTCTAGACTAAAATCGAGAGTCCGATCGTCGTACCCGCCTGTACGTCAGAAACCTTCGCCCCAACCAACGGCAACCCCTCAATCGGCGATCGCACCAATCGCACCAATGCCAACAATTTCGCCAAAGCCCGAAGCACCAATTCAGCCTGCTGTTGCTACTCCCACGCCCATTCCTGCTGAGACTCCAGCCGTCACAGCAGCACCAGCAACCCAAGCAGCCCCTCCTGTGACTCTAACCAACCCCGAACCAGCACCAGCTACGGAACCATCTAATTCCCAACCGCCAGTTGTCCAGCCATTACCTCCCATACCCGCCTCAGAGTCCGTAGCCCCATCTGCGGAACCATCTCAACAGCCTTAGTCGCTTTTGGATCTCAGGCAGGAGATTTGAGCGCAAGCTATAATTTGGGCGGGTAGAAACCATAAAAATATTCCATGAGTCATAATCTCGTTCATGCCTTTTTTGTCGGCAGAGCGGTTGCCGAAGCCCTCTACGAGCAGCTAGAGCAAGCCTTTACAAACACCCTGAGCGAACTTGGCAAATTTGATGCCGAGCAACGCGAGCGGATGCGGGAATTCACTGAGCAAGCGATCGAACGAGCTAACCGAGCCGAAGAAATTGCCGTCCGGGGGCGAACCACTACTGCGATCGTCCCCCTGGGTTCGCAACCGACAGACTTGCAAGCAACTATTGATGAACTTAGGGCAGAAATTGCTCAATTACGGTCAGAATTGCAACGCTATCGCAGTCGTTCTGTTTAAAGTTTGAAAATAGCCTGATGCGATCGTCCTACGGTTTCAAACCGTGGGATTCTTGTTTGTCTAGGGACTTCCAAATCAAAAAATATCCAACCGCTTCTTGTGGAGCAGGCATCTTGCCTGCCATTGGTTTTGGGCGGGCAGGATGCCTTGCCCCCTCCCCACAAGAAAGGATAGTTTATAGCAACCGATAAGTCATACCAAATCCGCAACGATTACCCCTTTTATGTCGAGCGGCTGTAGAGACGTTTCATGAAACGTCTCTACAATGTTTAGGCCAAAAATTAAAGGGGTAACCAACCCGGATTTGGTATCAGTTAGGACTTTCTTAATTCCTGAAACCCTTGATTCTAGCCCCTTCTGACCCTAGCAAGAGCAAGAGAGCCCCTAGCCCCTAGCTATACAAGGATTACCTTTGGGAGTTGCGTCGGGATAAAAAGTGACGATCGCGTCTCTATCCTTGACAAAAACGGCATTGTAAGATTTTCCCGTATCCCCATCTCGCACAGCCAAAATGCAAGCTCCTTGGGCATTTCCCTGCGCCTTAAATGCTTTAGTCGCATTCAAAAGCAGTTCTTTGGCATCGCTGACTAAAGCATAGCCTTTGATGTCATCGATCCATGTGCTTGAGCCTTTTTTGACGACTACACCCAGGGTATAAACTACGCCGGGAATTACCTCTTCTTTTGGCAAGTTACTGGATAAACGTCCGCCAATACCGTCTTTTTGCAGTTGCAGATATCTGCCCACAAAATGCAGTCCGCCTATTTTTTCTGGCCCTTCTAACTCCCCGCAAAAAATATGTTCAAAGCCTTCTCGCTTAGACCAAACAGCCGTTAAATCGTCCAGGAATTCTGCTTGTGTACTGCGAACTGGCAGCAGTTGACCGCCAACAGCTTGCTGGATTTCTCTCAATACATCTGGGTGATCTGATGAAGCTAAGCGCTTCATAGCGCTGAGGGTTTGAAACTCGAAGATTTCCAGGATTGGCACCGCCGATCGCTCTTGGGGCCTCACAAGTGCGATCGGCCCTAAAGGTTCCAGCTATGGGAACTTGTGCAATAGCAGCATTTATCGGTAGAAATAGTAGGACGATCGCGATCGCTACACTTGCAGCCAGTCTAATCCAAACATCACCTTTCATAAATCTGAAGGAAAACATACTGTACATTTAAGCTGCTACGCATCTAATTTGATAGTCAGTTTTTCTGAACTTCTTGTGGGATGGGCATCCTGCCCGTCTTTGTATTTGATTTAGATGCGTAATAGCTTACTACCTTCAGACTAGCTTTTCTTAGTTCCGCAGATTTGCTCGGTACTCAAGCTAAAATTACCCTTTGTAGGGTATAAGACCAGAAAGATTAACCATAGCTCACGGAGCGGTGCTGTGATATAGTATACCGCTAAAATTATCGATAGGTTGATAATTTTAAGTATATTTTGGGTAACAATAAGAGAAGAAGTGTTAGCAAATTGTGAGCCAAAACATGAATAAACAGACATTTGGCTTTGTGTTCGTTTTCCTACTTGCGGGATTTATCATTGCTGGTGACGGTTTGACTTTTCTACCCAAACCAGTAAGGCAGGCTAGCCTGCAAAGCCGAACTTTCGTAGTGGGGTTGTTTCCAAAATGGATCAGACCTAAAGATCGAGATGCTGGCAGGAAAAATGATATCAACAATTTAGAGAGCGGACAAGAGCCGAAGCCGCAGTAAGTAATATCGTTTCCGGTTGTGTCTGAATTATTATGGCCACAGAGGGGCAGAGGGGCAGAGG
>CASBRD010000252.1 GCA_949128025.1 Oscillatoriales cyanobacterium PMM_0008
GGGGTTTCCAGGACTTTTGCAAGAGGACTACTATAAGTTGACTGTAGATGCACAAAACCAGCTTGGTACAGCAGCTGGTTTCGGGCAGACAGGTTTGGTTCGCGATGCCTTAGAATTATTTGGGCACCCTGTGTTTGCGACTTAACGCCGTCTCTGGAATAAAGTATTTTTCTAGATCATTCCCTCTGGGTTGGTAGTGGATAGGTTATTTGTTGCAGAACCTGGACTTTGTTTGAAGAGTAGCGTGCGATCGCGCATAGGGGTAAAGTCAGGGTTAGCAAAGCTATGACTGTTCCCACGATATCTGCCAGCCTCTGAGGCGGATGGTCAGGAGAATTGGCAGCCTGGTCAGGAGAGTTCATAAAAAAAGATGCGTTAACTAAATTGTTAACCAATTCAGTTGAAAGTACGAATGAAGCAAGGGGCAATATTGTCCCTCTACTTATAATTGTAACTATTGGTTTGAGCTAGACTGTCTCCCAGAAAACAATCTAGACGTAAATCTATCTAAAGATAGAGATTAGGCAGCTGTTCGCTGCCTGAAACTCAAAAATTTTAGGTATTTTCGCTTAAAAAACTGCTCAACTAGCGATCGCCATAAGCACCCATCGGTTCTTTGATAAATCGGATATAAAGATGCCTGAAGGTGGACTGGATGACCCGTGGCAACCCGAAGTCGATCGGTACTAGCGCGTCCGGTAGTTTCCAATCAGAAATTTGGATATCCGCCGGACGTAAGTGGGGAAAGTCAATAGCCGCTAATTCCGGACAAAAGCCCAGGCGCTGGGAAGCCGCCGCCGTTGGTACTAAGCTGGGGTCAACGTTGAGGATTTCCAGGATAGCGCGATCGAGGGCAAACACATCTTGAGAGGCCGCCAGAATTCCCAAGAAGCGTGGTTCGCCACCGCTGGGGCCATTCCCCTCGTGACCGATAATGCCATCCAGGATAGTCAAGTCAGGATTAATTGCCCGTGCTGTTTCCACCAGCATTTCCCCAAAGCGGTTTGCATCTTTGCCAGCTTCCATGTGCCACCACGCCTTCATTTTGCCGGGGACGCAACCAAACAGGTTTTTTACGCCCATTGTCATCGTCAGCTGTACGTGGGATTTCACTTTCGGCAAATTGATCGTCACATCTGCATCCATCGCCTCTTTAGATAGCAGCAGGTGATTGAATTTTTCGCTGACAGTCTCGTACCGTTTACCGTGGAACTCCACTATCGGCAAATTAAGTTCCTCAATCAAAGGCAAATAACCATTCGCCTTTGCCACTCCCAACGCACTGCCAAAAGCTGGGCCATCCCCTAAAAAAGGCTTGCCACCAGCTTCTTGTACCATTTTGGCAACGCAGTAAACCAATTCCGGGCGGGTAACGCACTCTTTGGTGGGACGTGCGCCTGTGAGTAAGTTGGGTTTGAGCAAAACGCGATCGCCCGGTTTCACAAAGGATACCATTCCCCCGAACGGTGAGAGCAGAGTTTCCAGGGATGCCCGTAGGTCGGTTAGGTCGTAGGAGTTGGCCCGAATTAAACTAACAGCAGGTGGCATTTTGCGATCGCTCCTAGAGTAGATTTGATTACAGCCAGTTTATCGGCCACTACGAGTTAATGCTGTAACTCGCTCGGAATTGGGGAAAATGCCCTCTCCTTCAAGTTGAGACAGGGGAGGCTTGACCTCGATTTTCATAAGTTGGGCGGTACTGACAACAACCGTTTGATCTCGCAGATGCAGAATCAAAGAAGGTTTCTCTAAGAGGCTGGAAATTTGTTGCTCAAATTCTTCTGGTGACACAGGGATATTAAACGCTTCTGTCTGACCGTTGATAAAATGAAAGGTTACCTGGGTATAGCCATTTGGAATGGACATAGCAAAATCTCCTTTAATTGCAGCCGTTATCAGGATCAAACCATATCATCGCTTTACTCAGATCTTGCAGCTTTCTCAATAAGGCTTAAGAAACTGGTTTGTGCAGACTAAGCGGAAGTTCCGCCTGTCTAAAAGCTTAAAACTTTTGCCCCAAGGGACTTTGAGCCTTTTTTTAGTCGCCAAGATAATAGGTACAGATGAAACATTGATGTAGCGAGGGTTTGGGCCGATCTGTTGCGTTAGCAAAGTGCGATCGCAACAGTTTACATAGGTGTGGAAGCATATTTGCAACAGCGTCAGCAACAAGCACAAGAAGTTCGCCAAATGAACCAGGCGAGGTTTGACCCGCAAGGTTTGCGCGATCGACTGCTAGCCCGCAAAGCAGAATAGGAATTATATTGAAACTAATAGGATGAACGTCTGAATTTAGTAAAGGTGCTTAAGTGGCAAAGATAGAAGGCTTTAGGGTAAAGAATTACAGGTCTCTTCACGATATTATCTTGGGAAAGTTGTGGAATACCCAGGATGCAAAACCACTGACACCAATGACAGCGGTCATCGGTAAAAATGGGGTGGGAAAAAGTACGCTCTTTGATACTTTTGGCTTTCTTGCCGACTGCTTGAAAGGGGGAGTTGAGGAAGCTTGCGATTCTCGCGGTCGTGGGGGATTTGAGAGAATTCGATCGCAAGGACAAGAAGGAAGTGTTGAGTTTCAAATCTACTATAAAGAGGATGGTAACGCTCGACCCATTACCTATGAGTTGGCAATAGATATTGACTCAGACGGAAGACCTTATGTAAAGAGAGAAAGACTCAGACAACGCAGAAAGGGACAAAGCAAAGGAAGACCATTTTCCTTTCTTATTCTCAATGAAGGTAAAGGTGTGGCATGGAAGGGGGAAGAGGAAGGTAAGCAAATTGAAGAAGGTGAGTTAGATTTATTAAGGCTCATAGAAAGCATACATAAAGGTGAGGAAGAAGCGGAGAGTAAAGAAACTGAATTAGTCGAACTTGATGATAAACGAAAACTTGGAATTGCTACTTTGGGTTCGCTCAAACAACACCCAAGAATTTCGGCGTTTCGTAGATTTATTGAAGGATGGTATCTCAGTTACTTTACACCCGATGCAGCTAGAAGTCTACCTCTCGCTAGCCCGCAAAAGCATCTGAATATTCATGGCGATAATCTTGGCAATGTAGTTCAGTTTATGGAGAGAGAACATCCCAAAAAATTTAAAACTATTCTTGAAAAAATATCTGGAAAAATTCCAGGTGTAAACCGTATTAGCACTGAAAAAAGTCCAGATAGCAGGCTTCTCCTTCGTTTCAACGATCGGGGGTTTCAAGATCCATTTTACGCTCAACAGATGTCAGATGGAACATTAAAGATTTTTGCTTATCTTCTTCTCTTAGAAGACCCCTCCCCACCACCATTTTTATGTATCGAAGAGCCAGAAAACGGATTGTATCATAAACTATTAGAAACTCTGGCGCGAGAATTTAGAGAACACGCGACAGGGCGCAAGGGTGGTTCGCAGGTTTTTATCACAACCCATCAACCCTATTTTGTAGATGCTCTGACACCGGAAGAGGTTTGGGTGCTTGAGAAGGGCAAAGATGGTTTTTCTACGATTAGAAGAGCCAGCGAAGACCCTCTGATCGAAAATCTTGTTAATGAAGGCTTACCTCTTGGTGGGCTTTGGTACAGCGACTACTTGGATAACAGGGATAACGGGTAAGTCCATGCACTTTGAAATTCTTGTTGAGGACATTTCTGGTAAAACTGCTCTTGATATTATTGTTCCAAAGATTATTGGCAATCAACATACCTTTAATGTCCACTCTTACAAAGGAATAGGACGCATACCTCAAGGGCTTAAATCTACCTCCGATCCCAAAAAGCGAATTCTGCTTGACCGACTTCCTCAACTTATTCAAGGTTATGGGAAAACATTTGCTGGTTATCCTCCTGATTATTCTGCTGTCCTCATAATCATTTGCGATCTTGACGATCGATGCTTGAGTATCTTTCGCCGAGAATTACTGGATCTACTGGACAAATGTAATCCTAGTCCAGCGACACAGTTCTGCATTGCAATTGAGGAAGGAGAAGCTTGGTATTTAGGCGATTTAGCAGCAGTGAAAGCAGCTTATCCAAGTGCAAAAGATGCGATTCTAAATTCGTACATGAGTGATAGTATCTGTGGTACGTGGGAGAAGTTAGCCGATGCAGTGTTCGTTGGTGGTAGTCAAAACTTGTCGAAACTTGGAGGACAGGCGATTGGCGAAGAAAAATCAATTTGGGCTAAAAGGATCTCTCCATATATGGATGCGGACAAGAACCAGTCACCAAGCTTCTGTTATTTCCGAAATAAGCTTCGATACTTAAGTGGTCAGTAATTCGGCAAAACTTAGTATGATAAAGGCGATCGCTTTTCGCCGCAAGTACCAAGGAGAGATGCTTGCAGAGGTAGCGATCGCGTTCGAGAGCGCATTTTCGCGATCGCCTCAGTACGGGAGAGCCTTTTTTCAGCTTAATCATGGGATATATAACCCATTTCGGCCTCGCTTTCCATAAAGATTAGCGGTGGTATGTTCAACTCAAAAATTTGCACATTATCCAATTTACGACTCAATAATTGATTGGGCTGATCCCAAGCTACTGGCTGACAAATTATATTTTTACCCCTTTTTTGGGAATGAGCAATCTCTGATGCCCAGGCGGGTAAATGGGAAGTATTTTCCATAATTTCCTGCTCTACTACCGATACATTTTTATAGAGATTGGCAATAAAATTATTGCCTTCTTTCGTTACTTCCAAGTGGTGCAATCCTTTTTCAATAAGAGGATAGACAACATTCCGGAAAAAGTTCGGATAGCCAGCACGCAAGTCATCAGGATTACTATAGCCCAGGTTTTTATTTGCACCAGTTTCTTCAAACTCGTAGAACAGTGCAGGCATTTTTTCCAAGTAGCGAGGATCGCTTAGCTGACCAATTAAATCAGCAGCACGAACTAACCCAGGATAGTTAACAGTGTCTTGATGTTCATCATCATCTGGCACCGGGAAACGAGTCATTTCAATGTTCTGCTTAACTACTTCAATGTCAATCAGATAGTGATCGGAAAAAAATTCCTCAAAGAAAACTTTGCCTCGGTCTACGTGGTATGGAGTGAAGCTGGCATCAGTAGAACCTGGGGGCAAAAAAATCAACTCAGCGTCTATTCCCTTGTCATACAACCTTTCATTTGGTTTATCTTGGAGACAAACTCCCTTGACGTAGCCAATGTCATGAAACAACAACGAGATGATGACGTGCAACCAATCTTCACAGGAAACGCTACCATAGCGAATATGCTTACCCCGCAATATTTCCTGTCCCACTAAGGTCACAAGGATGGTGTGTTCAATATTGTGATAAAGCGCGTTGCTATGGGCAATATTTTCCAAAGCCATGCTGGCAACCCGGCCGATGAAGTCGGCATAGTCTGGTTTGAGGTTGCCGTAAGTATTGCGGTAACCTGCTTGCAGGCGTTCGACGCAGGTATTAATTATGCTCTCTGTGAGATTGAACATCGCTATTTCTCTGATAAAATTTAGGTTCAGCAGACGTATTCAATTAAGGTTGTCAAGTTTAGTAGTGTGTGGTTTTACGAGAGAACTATTGGTATGACAGATAATCTGGTTAACCCTACCTTTATTCTTCATTGCTCATTTATTTATATCCAAACTGACAGAGGTGATCACAACTATCATTAGTTTGACTCAAATTTCCGGAAGTAGTAACCAAAAAAGCTCACAAATTTAGTAAGGTTTTCGTAACCAACACCATTTTTTTAAAGAGTTTGTTTGCATTCAAATTTAAAAACCTCATGAAACCTCATAAAATATCATAAAGACCCAGCATTTTTAGATAATCGGGCTATGTATAGAGTTTTTAATTTTGGTTAAAAGGGAAATATGGATCTTAAAGAAACTTTAGAATTTGTAGATAATTTAATTTACACCAAGACGGGTAAGCACCTCAGCGATCTGGAAAGGGAAGTTTTTATAGGGTCTTGGCAAGGACAGACTTACGAGAAGATATATCCTTTTAATCCTGAGTATGTAGAAAAATACGTTGGCTATAGGTTATGGCAGAAACTTTCTAATGTGTTGGGAGAAAAAGTTAGCAAAAAAAAGTTTCGGGGAGCCTTAGAAAGAGCCCTAGAGCGACAGCCGTTAAATCCGGACAACCACCCTGGCAAAGCTTTAGATCCCCCCAATCCCCCTTACCAAGGCGAGAGAGTTTTTATCAGCTATCGCAGTCAGGAGTTAGATTTTAGTCTGGCGGTAAAGTTTCATGAAGCTATTTCTGCTGCTGGACACAAAGCATTTATGGCTAATGTGGCAGCCATTCCTCCTAATAATCAAAATTCCAATTCAGACTGGCTTTCTCAAATCGATTTAGAATTGGAACAGTGCAATTACTTTTTGCTGCTGCTATCTCCAGAAGCTGCGGTTAGTGAAATGGTGATTGAGGAGTTGCGACGAATTAAAGAGTTGCATGATTCCCGCCAAGATGCTAAGCCGATTGTGCTACAGCTTCGGATCGATTGTCCGCCAAACTTGCAGCTAAACCACGATTTACGCAGCTACCTGCGTGGAACTCGAAAGCGCGATTGGTTTTCACCAGACGACACCCCAATTATTGTCCAAGAAATTCTCAATTTGCTGGCAAATAATGGGAAGTGGGGAGTCGAGATTCCGGAGGAATCGGAAATAGAGATTGTAGAGACGTTGCATGCAACGTCTCTACAATCCAAAATCCAAAATCCAAAATCCAAAATTCCTTCACCTTCGCCAGTAGCAGAACCAGAGTTACCAAGCGGTCAAGTGCGTCTGGATTCTGCGTTTTATGTTGAGCGAGTTCCCCATGAAATTCAATGTTATAAAGCGATTTTACTGCCTGGAGCTTTGATTAGAATTAAAGCGCCGAGGCAGATGGGAAAGACTTCGTTGATGGCGAGAATTCTTTATCAAGCAAAGGAACAGGGATATCGCACGGTGCCGTTGAGTTTTCAACACGCAGATACGGCTGTTTTTACTAATCTGAATGAACTGTTGCGGTGGTTTTGTACGAAGATTTCTCGCAAGCTGCGTTTGCCACATCAAGTAGACGAGAGTTGGACTGATACTTATGGTAGTAAAGATAATTGTACTGTTTATTTTGAAGATTGTATTTTGCCGGAAATAGATAGTCCTCTGGTGTTGGGTTTGGATGAAGTCGATCGCGTTTTCCAATATCCAAATATTGCTTACGATTTTTTTGGTTTGCTGCGAGCTTGGTATGAGGAAGCTGGCTATAGCGGTACGGACAGTGTTCTCTGGGAAAAGCTGCGTCTGGTGGTGGTACATTCAACGGAAGTTTATATTCCGCTGAATGTGAATCAATCGCCGTTTAATGTGGGTTTGCCGATTGAGTTGTCAGAGTTTAGCCTACAGCAAGTGAGCGATTTAGCTACTCGGCACGGTTTGAATTGGCAAGCTACTCAGGTTGAGGAATTGATGAGCATTGTGGGAGGACATCCTTATCTGGTACGGGTGGCTTTATATCATATTGCTCAGCAACAATTGACTCTAGAAGAATTGGCGGAAATCGCGCCTACTGAGGCGGGAATTTATGGCGATCATCTGCGGCGACATTTGTGGAATTTGCAAGAACACCGAGATTTGGCGGCTGCATTTGCTAAGGTAGTTACAGCAAGTCAGCCTGTGGAGTTGGAGTCGGTGCTGGCGTTTAAGCTGCACAGTTTGGGGTTGGTGCAGTTGCGCGGGAATGAGGTGACGCCTCGGTTTGAGTTGTATCGGCAGTATTTTGGCGATCGCTTAGCGATCGAGTGAAATGTGGGACAATTGTGGAGTCATATCGTTTCCGGTTGTGTCTGAATCATTATGGCCGCAGAGGGGCAACCCCACCCCCTACCCCTCCCCGTCCCACGGGGAGGGGGAGAAGGAGAGAGGGGCAGAGGGGAAAAACGAACAATTCCGACGCAGACGGATTTGATATTACTCGTTTTGGATTTATCAAATGCGAGCGATCGCATTTCTATTCAAATGAAGGGTTAGGCTGAACTATCGAGCCGGGACGCGACTACCTGTGGCGGACTTACAAAAAGCGATCGCGCTCCCCCTCCTCATAAATATGAGGAGAGGCGGGTGAGAGTTGTTAAATTTGTTATCCAAGCACAACAATCAACAACTCTCACCCGCCCCTACAACTTAAACCTTTTCTAGGCTACGGCTAAAGGTTTGCTACCAGCTGCGGTGCGATCGATCACTTGGTCGATCAACCCGTAGTCCTGCGCTTCCTTCGCTGACATGAAGAAATCCCGCTCAGTATCTTCCTCGATCCGCTCTATGGGCTGACCTGTATGTTCTGCCAGCATTTCATTCAGGCGTCGTTTGTGGTATAATATCTCCCTGGCCTGAATCTCTATATCCGTGGCCTGCCCTTGAGCGCCACCCAGCGGCTGGTGAATCATAATCCGAGAATGAGGCAGACTCATCCGCTTGCCTTTAGTACCGGCGCTGAGGAGAAATGCTCCCATACTGGCTGCCAGTCCCGTACAAATGGTGCAGACATTAGGACGAATTTGTCTGATGGTATCATAAATGCCCATGCCTGCCGATACAGAACCACCCGGCGAGTTGATATATATGTAGACATCTTTTTCCGGGTCTTCGGAGTCTAAAAAGAGTAGCTGGGCAACAATCAGGTTGGCGAGATCAGAGTCAATTTGTCTGCCTAAGAAGATAATACGCTCCCGCAGCAGTCTGGAGTAGATATCAAAAGCACGTTCGCCGCGCCCAGATTGTTCAATAACGGTAGGTATCATGGTGTTTGCATATCCGGTAATTTTTCTTAATTTTATCGATTTATGGTCTTAAAGGCTTTGGCGGATATCCGAATCGAGATCTGATTGTCTATAATGGCTAGAAAGTCAGTGAAGTTTTACAATACCTAATAAAATAAATTTTATAAGTTTGTTCATTGGGTTTTTTCTGACCCAATTGTGTTTTAGGAATCGGGAAATTGCCGATTTCTGACCTCGCTGCCGTAATGCTGCACGGCTTGCGCGATCGCTTCTCGCAAATTAACATAAGATTTAGCAAAAGGTGGCTGTTTTTGCGAAAGCCCCAACATATCGGCAGTAACCAAGACCTGACCATCACAGTGTGGCCCTGCACCAATTCCAATTGTCGGAATTGTTAGCTTTTGGGTAATTTGCAACGCCAATTCAGATGGAATATGCTCTAAGACTACCGCAAAGGCACCAGCTTCTTCAAGTGCGATCGCTTCTTGTAAAATCCTTTCTCCTGCTTCCAGCGATTTCCCCTGCTGACGATAACCCAACTTATGCACTGACTGGGGCGTCAAACCCAGATGACCCAGCACTGGAATTCCCGCTTGTACGAGATGGGACACAGTTTGTGCCATTACCGGATATCCTCCTTCCAATTTTACCGCTTGAGCGCCCGACTCCTTAAGCACCCTCCCTGCTGAGTGCATTGCTTGCTGAGGACTTTCCTGATAACTCAAAAACGGCAAATCGCAAATCACTAACGCCTGCTTCACAGCTCGACGCACCGCCTTAGCGTGGTGTATCATCTCATCCAGAGTCACCGGCAGAGTGGTTTCATAGCCCAACGCCACCATTGCCAGAGAATCTCCCACCAGGATAACATCCACACCAGCGGCATCCAACACTAGGGCGATCGCATAATCCCAAGCTGTTAGCGCCACAATCGGACGCCCTTGCTGTTTCCATTGAATTAATTGCCCTGTTGTGACTGCCATTTATTATAGGTAACTTTTCGCTCGCTCGATGTTTCCTTCCTTATTACTTTATTATCACTCTAAAAGTCAGGTTTATTCTGGGTTCGACTTTCTTCGATGTATTTGGTATTTGATGCTGCCAATAGTGCTGCGTTGCACCAGCCATTAGCAGAAAACTTCCATCTGTCAGTTCGAGTTCTGTCTTCAAATCCTTATTGTCTATGCGCCTAAACATAAATCTTCTTGTTTCACCAAAACTAACAGAACCTATAACTGGATTTTTACCTAGTTCTGGTTCGGCGTCAGTGTGCCAACTGATAGTCTAATTGGATTGCATTGCTATCAAAATGCTGTCTCTTCATTTAATTCTCCCCTCCTCCCCCTCTTCAGTACTGGGGACTGACGCGAGTGAAGGCGCGATGCGCCCTAGCAGCACCTGTATTCAAGTTTACCCAAGCCAGTCCCTCGCGAGTTCCCACCCATAACTTATTGCCGGTATCGGGAGAAAGGGAAAAGACTCTTGCCAGGGGTAAACCAGAAACTTGTCCGGCTAGAGTACCAGTATACGGGTTGTAGCGAAACACAGATCCATCTGTTCCCACCCAAAGGCTACCCAGTTCGTCAACGCGCAATGTGGTGATATTGCGTTCAGCTAGTTCGGTAACAGTTCGCACCACTTTACCCGTTAAGGGGTCAAGTTCGATCAAACTGCTGGGCGTTCCCACCCACAGAGTACCTTTGGGATCGAGGGCTAAAGCTTGTACGGTAGTGCCTGGTAAATCGGTAACGCGACTAATTGGATAAGCGCTGGCAGTATCGATTCGCACCAAACCATCGAGTGTTCCCACCCACAATTGTCCTTCCAAGTCGAGACTGAGGGCGTTGGCGCTGACTCCCGGTAAGTTTCGCAGCGTGGTCATCAATAATCCTTTATCGGGACTGATTAGGGACAAACCGCGATCGCCACCAACCCACAAATAGCCACGTTTGTCAATCAACAGCGACAAAACTCGGTTGGAAGGCATAAAGAAATTCTGTGCCGTAATTTCGTTGGTGCGGGGATCTACTCGCTGCAATCCCTCGTAGGTTCCCACCCAAATCCTTCCCACCTTATCTTCAGCTAAAGCACCGATGTTGACATCCGGTAAATTGACCCGCGCCAAAATTCTACCAGTGTTGGGGTCAATTCGCGCTAACCCCTGCGAAGAACCGACCCAGAGGTTTCCCGCAATGTCGCGTAGCAAAGCACCGACGCGATACTCTGCTTGCTGTTGCATTTGGCGCTGTATCCTCTGCAAGTCCACTCCGGGCGGTGGCGCTTGAGGCGGGTAGATGGAAGTATCTGTTACCGCCGATTGGGCTAGAACAGCGCTGGTGCTGGTTCCGACAAGGATTGCCAAGAAGCCCAGTAGGGTGGCATTCAGGCAAATACTGTTATGTTCGCTCAACAATGGCATAAATTTCTCCTGACCAAATGATTCACAAATACGTTACCGCGTCAAGATTATTTTTAACTTAATTTAATCGCTGAGAAGAAGTGGTGGAAGGGGAATAAGTAAAAATCACAAGATGTCGCTTTTCGTATCGATGTCGCAACAAATATTTATACCTACATCATATAAATATACATTATGACATTCTCTAAAAAATTTGAAGTTTACCTAATTGATTTCTTGATATAGTTTTAAACAACTGCCAGATAGGCAAAAAAAAAATTCAAGTAATTCCCAGGAACAGACATATGTCTTACGCCCAAACCAAGACTCAGACAAAAACTGGGTATCAAGCCGGAGTAAAAGATTACAGGCTGACTTATTACACCCCAGATTACACGCCGAAAGATACAGATATTCTGGCGGCTTTCCGCGTCACGCCTCAGCCCGGAGTTCCTCCAGAAGAAGCAGGTGCTGCTGTGGCGGCTGAGTCTTCCACTGGTACTTGGACAACAGTTTGGACTGACTTGCTGACCGACCTCGATCGTTACAAAGGTCGTTGCTACGATATCGAACCCGTTCCAGGTGAAGACAACCAGTACATCTGCTTTATTGCCTATCCCTTGGATCTGTTTGAAGAAGGGTCTGTCACCAATATGCTTACCTCGATCGTAGGTAACGTATTTGGTTTCAAAGCTTTGCGTGCGCTGCGTCTAGAAGATTTGCGGATTCCCGTTGCTTACCTGAAGACATTCCAAGGCCCACCCCACGGGATTCAAGTAGAGCGCGACAAACTGAACAAGTACGGTCGTCCTTTGTTGGGTTGTACGATTAAGCCCAAACTGGGTCTGTCGGCTAAGAACTACGGTCGTGCAGTTTACGAATGTCTGCGCGGCGGTCTGGACTTCACCAAAGACGACGAGAATATCAACTCTCAGCCATTCCAACGCTGGCGCGATCGCTTCCTGTTTGTAGCAGAAGCCATCCACAAAGCGCAAGGTGAAACTGGTGAAATCAAAGGTCACTACCTGAACGTCACCGC
This sequence comes from Oscillatoriales cyanobacterium PMM_0008, assembly GCA_949128025.1. Classification (GTDB taxonomy): domain Bacteria; phylum Cyanobacteriota; class Cyanobacteriia; order Cyanobacteriales; family Aerosakkonemataceae; genus Argonema. Next base: position 12,163 of record CASBRD010000252.1, read on the forward strand.
CCCCACCTGCGAACAAATGATGCAGCGGGCTGAGTTCGCCAAAGAACTCAAAATGCCCATCATCATGCACGACTACCTCACCGCTGGCTTCACCGCCAACACCACCCTCTCTAAGTGGTGCCGCGACAACGGTATTCTGCTCCACATCCACCGCGCTATGCACGCCGTGATCGATCGTCAAAAGAATCACGGTATCCACTTCCGCGTCCTTGCTAAGACCCTGCGGATGTCTGGTGGCGACCACCTGCACTCCGGCACAGTCGTCGGTAAGCTGGAAGGCGAACGCGGTATCACGATGGGCTTCGTTGACTTGATGCGCGAAGACCACATCGAACAAGACCGCGAACGCGGTATTTACTTCACCCAAGATTGGGCTTCTATGCCGGGTGTAATGCCAGTTGCTTCCGGTGGTATCCACGTATGGCATATGCCAGCGTTGGTTGACATCTTCGGCGATGATTCCTGCCTGCAATTCGGCGGCGGCACTCTGGGTCACCCCTGGGGTAATGCTCCTGGCGCAACTGCTAACCGCGTGGCTTTGGAAGCCTGCGTTCAAGCTCGTAACGAAGGTCGCAACCTCATGCGCGAAGGTGGCGATGTCATCCGCGAAGCTTGCAAGTGGAGCCCTGAGTTGGCTGTTGCTTGCGAACTGTGGAAAGAAATCAAGTTCGAGTTCGAGGCAATGGATACCGTCTGATCTAAGTGCTGAGTGCTGAGTGCTGAGTTACAGTTAAACGAACTCAAAACTCAAAACTCAAAACTCTTGGGGGCGGGGTCAAAAATGGATCTAAAACAAGTTGCCAAAGACACTTGCAAGACGCTGATTAGTTACTTGACCTATAAAGCAGTGCGGATTGTCCTGGATCAGTTGAGCGAAACTAATCCTCCTCTGGCTTACTGGCTGAATAACTTTTCCTCAAAAAGCAAACTCCAAGATGGAGAAGCTTATATTGAGGAATTACTCCGGGAAAAACAGGATTTGGCGTTTCGGATTATGACTGTGCGCCAGCATCTAGCGGAGGAAGTGACAGATTTTTTGCCTGAGATGGTTCGCACTGGCATTCAGGAGGGCAATATGAAACATCGGCGTCAGCATTTGGAACGGATTACCCAACTAACCGTGTCTGACCCCAGCCCACCTCCAGAAGAACAAACAGATTCACCAGCCGAATCTGGATAACTTCGATCGTCAACTGATAGACCAGAAATACAAGTACAAGGAAGACCAGCAAGCAATGAAAACTTTACCCAAAGAGCGTCGTTACGAAACCCTTTCCTACCTGCCTCCTCTCACCGACGTACAAATCAACAAGCAGATTCAGTACATTATAGACCAAGGCTATATCCCAGCCGTGGAATTCAGCGAAACTTCTGAACCTGAAATGCACTACTGGACTCTGTGGAAGTTGCCTTTGTTCAATGTTACCACTCCTCAAGAAGTGATGAATGAGGTGAAATCTTGTCGTTCGGAATACTCCAACGGCTATATCCGTGTGGTGGGTTTTGATAACGTGAAGCAGTGCCAAGTTCTCAGCTTTATCGTTTCCAAGCCAAACACCAGAGGCTACTAGATCTGAAATAGCACATCTGAATAGTTAGTTGTGTAAAGTAGGGGCAATTCACGAGTTGCCCCTATTTTGTCGATCGCCGCTTTTGGCCAGATGGGCGACGAGATACGTAAAAAACGCACAGGAAAGGGTGATAAGAGAAATAATAATCCTTCTTGAATAAGGAATAATGGCTAATTTACAACGCATCGCCCAAATTCGGCAGCAGTTAGGTGTGTCGGCGTTCAAAAATATTGCTATTGCTAACTTCCAGATTGGCGGTGATAGTGAGGAACTGATAGCTATTAGCGGTCAATCGACTCGTCCGGGAACCGTTGGTTTACCTCAGCAGCCTTTATTTGAAACATTTGAAGCCCCACCAGGACATTCACGAGCCTATGATAGTGAGTATAAACTGCTTGAGGAACTGGCGTTCCGATATGTCCAGACTCCAGAAGTTGAAGGGACTATTAATCTATTGACGGAACGATCGCCCTGTGATTCCTGTACTAATGTTATTGTGCAATTTAGCCGCCGCTTTCCAAACATTATCCTAAGAGTCAACCATACAGGGGAGGTTTAAAGGAGTTAGTAGCTATGTATTTAGATAAAGTCAAAAAACAACTGATAGAACTAAAACTTGCATTGCCAGATGAATTGCTAGGCTGTACTCAGGATGAAGTAATTGAACTTGAGCGACAGTTGGATATTTGCCTGCCAAAAGCCTATCAGGAATTCCTCTTATCAATGGGGCATGGTGCTGGGCGATTTTTGCGTGGGTCGGACTGTTTTTTTAAACATCTACCTGAATTACAAAATTGGTCAGTAGAGCTATTACAAGAGAATAATTTTTCGGAATTTATGCCAGAGTATGCCTTTGTTTTCTTGATGCACCAGGGGTATCAATTCAGCTTTTTTAGACTTTCGGAAGGAGACGATCCGCCGACTTATTCTTACTGTGAAGGAATCAATCAAACTTCTTTCATTAGAAGCCATGAGAGATTTAGTGATTTTCTAGTTAGTGAAGTGGAAATTCACGGAAAGTATTTATATTCAGCGATTAGCAGATAAGCGATCGCATTTTTTCTGTTCAGCCTCAACTAGCCTGCCGAATCTGTCGAGATGACAAGCTGGTAATAATTTTGCTTTCCATTTCTTTAATAGCAGCCATAATACTATTCTCAGGCGAATTAAGAATTAACCATTTGACTTCTTCTAAGTAATCTAAAATATTTTGGCGCAATTCTGGTCGAGATTTCTTCACCATCTTATCATAGTCCCACACATCCCAAATTAAAATCCCTACAGCCAGCAGCGGATCTATAAGTTGAGCGCCAATTTTAGCTACAATTGCGCCGCTGGCTTTACCTGCTATCTTCGCAGCAGCTTTTAAGGCAAAATTGACAGCTAATTTAGTTCCAACTCCCGTACTTATTATTAATAATTTATTGCCCAAATTAGCAGCCACACTATCTATTTGTAAACTATTTTTACTATTTCCTGTATCATAAATCAGACTAGCCAGGTCATTTAAATATTTTTCCGACTCTCCATCACTTAAATTGTAAGAATATTTGATACTTGCCAACTTCATACCCAGTGCTGAAGCATAGTTTCTGCATACTCTTTCTGTCACCTTAACCAGTTCGGCTTTCGATTCTTCATCTAGTACCTGTTCGGTCAATTTACTTTGAGAATCTTCTATCATTCTTTTTTGTAAAAGTTGACTGGCATTTAAACTTTTTTCATCCTCTTTTCTAAGAATTTTTAGATATGAATCAATCTTAAATGCCGCCCAAGCAAAAGGACTCCCAAATTCCTGCGCTTTCTGATTCCAGTAACTAAAGTACCAATTGAGAAACTTTTCATCAACTTTCTTCATTAAATCATCTACCCAATCATTTAACTCAGCAGCGGCAAATTCCTCAGTGCTATCATGCGCTATTCTGAGGGCGTCTATCAAATCTTTATCAAGTTGATACCAATCGCTTGAGGAATTAATAGTAACTAATTCGCCGGAATTTTGTCTGGGTATTGTGAGTGTATCTGCTGCATAGGCGGGATAAATTTTTCCCATCATTGGAATTATCCCACTTAAAGTTATTACAACAGTAAGCGCGAGAGAAATGAATAGTTTAAATAATTGATTTTGAAAGAGCATTTTTTTACTTAAATTGATTTAATAATCTTGTTTTGTATTTGGTCTATTGCTGTCATCATCCCTTTTTCTGGATTGTTGAGTAGAGAGATTTTCACTTCTTGTAAATATTCAGCTAGATTAGCACGTAAAATTGGTTTTTCTATGTTTGCTGTGTGGTTATTATCCCAAACATCCCAAAGAATAATACCGACACCGACAGTAGAATCTAAAACGGCTGCTCCTATTTTACCAGCTAAAGCTGCACCTGTTTTAGCAGCAATTTTTGCGCCTGCTTTGCTAGCTAATTTAGTTACCATTTTGCTGCCTACTTTTAATACTAGGGGTGCAACTAAAGGCTTGACAGCTAAATAAGCACCACCAGCAGTTAACACTTTGAGGGAAAGATTGGATATATCCCCTTCTGTATCGTTAATATTAATAGCTATTTCGCTGAGATATCGATTCCAGTCTGCTTTGGGTATTTGGTAATTTATTGATATATTATTGATATTAACACTCAATTGCTCAAGGTAATGATTAACTGTTTGTTGGGTTAATCGTTCTAGTTTTAATTGGGCAATTTGGGGTATAATTACCCGTTTGGCAAATTCTGATTGGAAATCCTTAGTAATTACTTCGGCAACTTTTTGTTCTGGACTAGGATTGTTTGAATTGAGTAAATGTGCTACGCCAGAGGATATTTGGACAAATAGACTTTTATATTCTATTTGTTTCTGGTTGAAGTAGCCGAAGTACCAATCTAAAAAGCTATTATCAACGCGATTCATTAATTCATTAACCCAAACATCAAGTTCTTGAGAGGCATAGTTTTCAGCACTTGCACGGGCATTTTTGAGTCCTTGTACGGTTTCTTGATTAATTTTGCTCCAGTCTGGTTGTGCGGGTACAACTATGGTTGTTTTTTCTGTATCTTTAATGACATTTTTAGGCGAAAATGCGTTAGTGATAAATAGTTGACCGATGAGGGGAATAATTACAATTAAAAGAACAATTAGCCAAATGAAAGGTGCTAGAGTTCTGAGAAATTGAATCCAGGTTTTGATACGATCGGTTTCACGGCTTTGGCGAAAAATGTGATCACCATAGGATCCGTCTCGGATGCGGTGCCGGACCCCTTCCAATCCAGTGGAC
>CASBRD010000253.1 GCA_949128025.1 Oscillatoriales cyanobacterium PMM_0008
ATCGGTGTTCTAGGGATAGGGGCTAGGGTAAGAGGGCGAGAGGGACTAGGAAGAAAAAAATAAAGTTAATGAATGTGAGATATAAATTAGTTCATGTGACCATTGCAGCTCAGCTGGCTGTTATGCACGAAAGTTGCTTGTGAAAAAAATCCCGTGGCTCTCGCTAGCCCTACTTATGCTTACGTATACTACTCTGGGCTGGGTTTTATCCGCTGTTCCCTGGTATACGTTACTGTTGACCCTAGCCTTGATATTGCTATTAGCGGAGATTTTAGCTTCCCCTTTTTCCAACGTTAGAAAGGGTCTTATCTATTCTTTAAGTACCGATACCCGCGCTTTTATTTTAGCGATTAGCATGGCTTTTTTTACTGCCTTGCTGGTGATCTGGATTCATATTGTTGTCCATGCCTTGGTTGTAATCGCCGCTGGGCTCTTAGCCAGGTTGGATCTGCTCACGGCAGGTTTTAGCGATTGGCAAACGTTTTGGATTTTGTCTGTTTTTTCACTGGCTGGCTTTGGGCTGGGTTGGGCGGCACACTATCTGCCTATAGTCTTATAGGAAAACTCTCGCGACATTAACTCAAGATAGACACTCCATAAATCGGCACAAAGTAAGAGATTTTCAGACCTGTATTTGAGGAAACTGGTGGATAGCGTTTAACTGTCCTTCTGCCCTACAGCACCTTAGCAGTGGGGCAATTTTGTTTTTAGCGGCTGTGTCAACTTAGCTGAGAAGCGCAGCAGATGAGGAAGAAAGGAAGTTGCACAATGCCAGCTGGCGGTTGCTATATATCCGCTGAATTGCCCCACAGGTATAGGCGCGGGTTTTTTCCCTTAAGCTACAGTAACCGAAAGATAAAAGGATAGCGGTAGGGCTGTTCGGGATTGCTCAGACTCTGGAGAATGGCCATAATTGGCAAGACGAAGTTGACAATCTGCAATAGACCAAGTAGCAAAAATCCGATTAATACAATAGTCAGCACTGCAAAGATAATCCCGTAAACCCATACGTTAAAGTGAAAATTCAGTGCTTCTTTGGCATTCTCTTTCACAACTGGGTCATCGGATACGAACAAGACGACAATTGGTATCCCAATAGACACACCCGTGAGGCTGAAAAAGATCGATCCATGAGCTAGGGCGGATAAAAGCTTTCGCTTGTCAGTATCGTACATATAACCAAGTCTCCTAAGTTCAGTTAGGTTTATTCTTTCGTTACGAAGCTATCATATCTGCTTAAGAGGCGGTCGGAGGAGATTTCCGTACTATAAGTGGGGGTTTACAGGAATAGCGATCGGGCCTTGGCTCCCCTTATCCGCACCGAGGTAGTGGTACACTTACATTTTCAAGGAATTTCTATAATGGTCTGGTGAAGATTCCCCAAGGACGCGCCATTTATGACCACAGAACTTGAAAGCGAACTCCAAACAGCAGTTGAGCGGCGGCGCAACTTTGCGATTATATCTCACCCCGATGCGGGTAAAACTACGCTGACTGAAAAGCTCTTGCTGTACGGGGGCGCAATTCACGAAGCGGGTGCAGTCAAGGCGCGACGGGCGCAGCGGAAGGCGACTTCTGACTGGATGGAGATGGAGCAACAGCGGGGGATCTCGATTACTTCGACGGTGTTGCAGTTTGAATACCAGGGATCGCAGATTAATCTGCTGGATACTCCCGGTCACCAAGATTTTAGCGAAGATACCTATCGGACTCTGGCGGCGGCTGATAATGCGGTGATGCTGGTTGATGCGGCGAAGGGTTTGGAAACCCAGACGCGGAAGTTGTTTGAAGTTTGTCGGATGCGAAGTCTTCCCATCTTCACTTTTGTCAATAAACTCGATCGCCCCGGACGGGAACCTCTGGAATTGCTGGACGAGATCGAGCGGGAATTGGGCTTGCAGACTTATGCTGTAAATTGGCCGATCGGAATGGGCGATCGCTTCCAAGGTGTTTTCGATCGCCAGAAACGCCAAATTCACCTATTTGAACGCATGGCCCACGGCAGCCGCGAAGCTAAGGATACTGTTGTGGATATAGGCGATCCCCGCATTGAGGAATTGTTAGAGCCCGACCTCTATTACCAACTTAAAGAAGATTTAGAAGTTCTGGAAGAATTAGGCCCCCAATTGGATTTTGAGCAAGTTCACAATGGCAAAATGACGCCTGTGTTCTTCGGTAGCGCCATGACCAACTTTGGGGTGGAACTATTCCTAAATTCCTTTCTAGACTATGCCCTTAAGCCGGGTTCCCATAACAGCACCATTGGCGAAATTACGCCGACATATCCAGAGTTTTCGGGATTTGTGTTCAAGCTGCAAGCCAACATGGACCCAAGACACCGCGATCGCATCGCTTTTGTCCGCGTTTGCACCGGCAGGTTTGAAAAAGATATGATTGTAAGTCACGCCCGCACTGGCAAAACGGTACGCCTTTCCAGACCTCAGAAACTTTTCGCCCAAGAAAGGGAATCCATAGAAGAAGCTTATGCAGGCGATGTAATTGGTTTGAACAATCCGGGCGTTTTTGCGATCGGCGACACGATTTACACTGGTCAGAAATTAGAGTACGAAGGTATACCCTGTTTTTCGCCGGAATTGTTTGCTTATTTGAGAAACCCAAATCCTTCTAAATTTAAACAATTTCGCAAAGGCGTTTCGGAATTGCGAGAAGAGGGAGCGGTGCAAATCATGTACTCGGTTGATGAAGCTAAGCGCGACCCAATTCTAGCAGCAGTAGGGCAGCTGCAATTTGAAGTAGTGCAGTTCCGTTTGCAAAATGAATACGGAGTTGAGACTCACTTAGATATGCTACCTTATAGCGTTGCTCGTTGGGTTGCTGGTGGCTGGTCAGCTTTAGAAAAAGTTGGGCGACTCTTCAATACCGTGACGGTAAAAGATAGTTGGGGACGACCAGTACTCTTGTTCAAAAATGAATGGAATTTGCACCAAGTGCAAGCGGATCAACCGGAATTAAAGCTAAATACTTCGGCTCCAGTAGTTGCCGGACAAGAACCGGAATCTTTGTGACTCTGAATTAGAAGAACAGGACTTACGCGCATATTCCCGGCTTTTGGTTAACTAAGAAACGAATGGGAAAAATAATTGCAATGACTTAATTGAGGCAAATGGTGGGTAGGCTATTGTGGAAGAGATTCTGATGCAAAAACGTCTATGGCCTTTCCTCCCGATCCGCCTGCGTCTGGTGCGTCTGCCTCTAGTCAGGAAAACCCATCTCTGGACGCGGGTTTAGCAGCTCTCAAGCAAGGAAATTACAAAGATGCGATCGCTCACCTAGAAAGCGTCTGCGAGATCGATCTTAATCAAAAATCAATTTTTAGGGCTCAGATGGGGTTAGCGATCGCCTACGAACGCATTGGCGATGTTCCTTCTTCGATCGCCCTTTGTAAAACTCTGAGTAAGAGTTCCACCCCCCAGGTTAAAGAATGGGCCCTTGGCACGCTGGCTACTTTGACAGACCGCTACCCAGAACAAAGCAGAGGAGCAGGGGAGCAGGGGAGCAGAGGAGCAGGGGAGAATTCCCCAGAACCCAGTTCTTCGGACACTGGTTTCGTCCGCATTGACCCGACAGCACAGACGCCCTCTATTAGGCCAAAAGTGCCTCTTAGTCCAGCCGCATCATCATCTGGGTTTGTTCCGCTCGTGAGCCCACCTCAAGAGGGGAAGGGAGCGTCCGAGGA
>CASBRD010000254.1 GCA_949128025.1 Oscillatoriales cyanobacterium PMM_0008
ACTCCCCCACTCTCCCACTCCCCCGCTACAATGAGAGTAAAGATTGTTTAGATTTGTTAATTTGGGACAGCTATGGCTCCCGCAGTTTTAATCGAAAAACTCCAGAAGCGTTACGGTAAGGTTGAAGCCGTCAAAGATGTTTCCTTTCAGGTAGAACCGGGAGAGATTTTTGGTCTGCTTGGGCCAAATGGCGCTGGCAAAACCACAACCATCAGATGTATATGTACCCTGGCGACGCCCGATGCTGGCAAAATTGAAGTATCTAGCATCAACGCGATCGCAAACCCCAAAGCAGCACGGCAAAAGCTAGGCTACGTGGCCCAAGAAGTTGCCCTCGATAAGGTGCTGACTGGTAGGGAATTACTGCAACTGCAAGCAGCATTATACCACATACCTGGCAAATTTGCCAAAGATCGAATTGATAAAATGATAAGTTCGCTAGGATTGCAGGAATACGCCGATAAAAAAACTGGTACTTACTCTGGTGGTATCCGCAAGCGGTTGGATTTGGCTGCGGGGTTGCTGCATAAACCAGATGTGCTGGTTTTGGATGAACCAACAGTAGGACTTGATATCGAAAGTCGCGTGGTGATGTGGGATATCTTGCGCCAGCTGCGGGATGCGGGGACGACTGTTTTACTGACAAGCCACTATCTAGAGGAAGTTGACGCGCTGGCTGACAGAGTGGCGATTATTGATAAAGGTGTGGTAATTGCTGCTGGTACGCCTTCGGAGTTGAAAGATAGGGTGGGAGGCGATCGCATTACCCTCCGCATCCGCGAGTTTTCCCCGATCGAAGAAGCAGAGAAAGCCAAAGATATGCTAAAATCTCTTCCTTTTGTGCAAGAAGCGATTATTAACGTAGCTCAAGGGAACTCGCTCAATTTGGTAGTCACGCCTCAAAGCGACGCCTTAATTACCATTCAGCAAGCTCTACAAGCGGCTGGATTACCTACTTTTGGTATTGCACAATCGCGGCCTAGTTTGGATGATGTCTACCTTGCAGCGACGGGTAGAACGCTGATGGATGCGGAACTTGCAGCGGCTGGAAGTCGCGATCCCAAAGCGGAACGAAAACAAAACATGAGATAGCTTTATCATAGCTTAATGCCTGCGTATTGCTTTAATCCAAAATCGAAAATCCAAAATCCAAAATTGATATGAGCAGTACTGTAACTCCTTCTAAACCAAATGTTAGCTTGAAGCCAGAGGCAATGCAGGTTAGTCCTGCACCGGGTTTCTTTGGCGAACTTGTGCAAGAAACTTTGGCTTTAACTCGTCGTTTGTTTATTCAATTACAGCGGCGTCCCTCAACTTTAATTGCTGGGGTTATTCAACCTTTGATCTGGTTAGTTTTGTTTGGGGCGCTGTTTCAAAATGCGCCTAAAGGACTTTTTGGCGATACTGTAAATTACGAACAATTTCTCGCCGCTGGTGTGATTGTTTTTACAGCGTTTAGCGGGGCACTGAATGCTGGTTTGCCGATAATGTTCGATCGCGAATTTGGCTTTCTCAATCGTTTGTTGGTTGCTCCCCTGGCTTCCCGCTATTCGATCGTCTTCGCTTCGGCTATATTCATCATTACCCTCAGCGCGATTCAAACGTCGGCAATTATTGCGGCGAGTGCTTTTTTAGGTGCTGGTTGGCCCGATCCGTTGGGTTTTGGTTTGATTTCGCTGATTCTCCTGTTACTGGTTCTCGGCGTAACGGCTTTGAGCTTGGGATTGGCTTTTGCATTACCGGGTCACATTGAATTGATTGCGGTAATTTTTGTTACCAACTTGCCTTTGTTGTTTGCCAGCACCGCTCTCGCACCTTTATCTTTTATGCCGAGGTGGTTGCAGACGATCGCGACTCTCAATCCTTTGAGTTATGCGATCGAACCAATTCGCTATCTCTATCTAAACAGTGATTGGGCACTAAATAGCGTTGTAATGCAGGCTCCTTGGGGTGCGGTTACCTTGGGTGGGGCGCTGCTAGTGCTACTGGTTCTTGATGTGGTAGCATTTTTGGGGATTCAACCTCTGTTGCGCCGAACTTTTGCTTGATTGACATCCTCCCCTGTTAAGTTTGCCCTATAACGGGGGAGGCTCAACCTTAGTTAAATCAGAGATTTCGCAGATTAGATTTAGCTGAGAAATTGATAAGAATTACTTAGTTAAAATCTCAGGTTTCAAGGCTGAGATATTTAGATAAGTATCATCATTTTTACTGATATCTGGTCCGATTACATCGGCATTGTCTGTAGGAATAATGGGTTAAATTTAACCGCCGATGTAGGCGCTTCGCCTTACCGTAGGGTAGACAGATGAACGCAGATGAACGCAGATAAGAGCGGGAATTTTTAGGTAATCGATGCTACCGGACACGATATGATTTCCTAAGCAACAATCAACTTAAGGAACAAACAAGTGCCAAAAATTCCCCTTACCGAAGGACTGAATGTTGGCTTGGCTACAAATTAATCCTTGAATCGACTTAAAATAACAGGTGTCGAGCGCCATGTTTAGACAGCTATGAACGAAAGAATTTTTACACTCAATACCCACGTTCGCTTTTCTGATAAAAGGTCTGTGGTGACTGAAATTGTGACCAATGAAAACTCTAGCATTGCTGTTTGGGGAGTACGACCCGGACAAAAAGTTGAAGATCATTTCCACCCTGATGGACAAGATACATGGGTGATGTTACAAGGTACGCTGACTTACTACTTGGGTGATAGTGAGAATAGAACTTTGAGTCCAGGTGAGTTGGCTTTAGCCCAACAAGGTCAAGTTCACGGAGCCGTTAATGAAGGAACAGAAGACGCTGTATTCGTTTCTATCTACTCAGCACCGAAGATTGGCTACGTTAAAGCAGCGCCTTAAGTTTAATAGTAAGTAATTCAATGGTAAATTATGAAGAAACGCAATTTTTTATGGGGTGGTACAGCAATTCTGGGCACTACCTTATTATCACGCTATCTACCTTGGAGTTCAATAGATATGGCAACTGCGAATAATGAATTTGAGATCGTCAAAACCGAGTCGGATTGGCGCACAATTTTGACTCCAGAACAATTTAATGTGCTGCGTAAACATGGAACAGAACGCGCTCACACCAGTCCGCTTGATAAGCAATACGGTAAGGGGACTTACGTTTGCGCTGGGTGCGCTCTACCACTTTTTTCATCGGAAACCAAATTCGATAGCGGTACTGGCTGGCCTAGCTTTTTTGCCCCCATTGAAGGTGCGATCGGCACATCTGTAGACAAGTCATTTTTTACGACCAGAGTTGAAGTGCATTGTCATCGCTGCGGCGGACATCTAGGTCATGTATTTAACGATGGCCCTCAACCAACTGGCAAACGCTACTGCATGAACGGTGTATCCCTGGAATTTATTTCTAGCTGATATTGCACTCGACTGAGTTGAGAGTGTGTTGATTTAAAGGCGATCGCTCTAATTTGACCTAAACAAATTATGATGCGATCGCTCTTTCTGTGAATAAAGCAAGGTGCGTATGTTATCATCTAAATAAAGCAGGATTTTGTTAGTAGACTCGTGCCAGAAATTGTTATTGATACCAATGTTATTGTTGCAGGTTTGCGCTCCAGTCGAGGTAGTGCATTTCGATTACTGCAACTCATAGGTACGGGAATATTTGACATCCATTTATCTGTGCCTCTTGTTTTAGAATATGAAGAAGTATTGCTACGAGAACTGATAAATTTGTCAATTACACGAGCAGATATTGGAGATTTGCTTGATTTCTACTGTTCGGTAGCAACGCACCATCAAATCTTTTTTCTATGGCGACCTTACTTACGCGACCCCAAGGATGACATGATTTTGGAACTTGCTGTTAAAGCTCGCTGTGACAGTATAGTTACATACAATACTCGTGATTTTGTAGGAGTTGATCGATTTGGTTTGAAAACACTTAAACCGATGGAATTTTTACAGTCAATAGGAGCTTAGCTATGAGTACATTGAACATTAATATTCCCGATTCAATTTACAAAAGTATGCAAGAATTAGCGCAAAAAGATAATATTTCTGTTGAGCAATTTATTGCAGCGGCGATCGCTGAAAAAATATCAGCATTGAGGAATGAATCCTATCTTCAGGAACGAGCAAACAGAGGAAGTCGAGAAAAATACGAATCGGTACTAGCTAAAGTACCCGATATCGAGCCAGAAGACTATGACAAGCTAACACAAGCTTAACATCGCACTGTCGGTATAATCTGTTTTAGATCTTGGATTCTTTGACTAACATTACGAATCTGTATATCATAGAATTAATTGGTAATTCCATTAAGGGCTGTATGAATCCAGAGTTACAGGTAAAATCTATCTCTGATACATCAAAACTTTACGAGCAAGATTTTTATTTGTGGTTGCAAACGACCGCAAAATTGTTAAAAGAAAAAAAACTAGAGCTTGTGGATTTCGATAGTTTGATAGAAGAAATTGAAAGCATGGGGAAAAGCGAGAGAAAAGAATTAAAAAGTAGATTGACAACCTTAATAGAACATCTTTTGAAAATTAAATATTGGCAAGCCGAAAAAGCTAAGAATGCTAGAGGTTGGCGTCAAACTATTGTTGAACAAAGAAGGCAAATTGAATATTTATTAGAAGATAGTCCCAGTCTCAGAGGATTGTTAGCAGAGCTATTTAGCGAATGTTATGTTAATGCTAGAAAAGATCTCTTAAGAAAATATGAATTAGATGCAGAAATATTCCCAAGCGAACCGGCATTTACTCTCTTAGATATCCTCAATCCTGATTATATACCAGAGTAATTATAAGAGAAGGCGATCGCATCTTTCACCCTCATCTCAATAATGTCTGGTGAGGAGATGAATAGGTGACGAGGTGCGATCGCTCTTAATCCAAATTTTCCTCTGTAAGACCAGCATCTTTTAGAAGACTTTTTAGAGTTCCAGTTGGTAAGTCTCGATTGCTATGAACGGGGATAGAAAGAATGACACCGATACCTTCTTTTCCGTAAATATGATGGCTACCAGTAACCCGCTTTAATGTCCATCCATACCGTTCAACAATTTTACAAAGAGCTTTGCCAGAAACAGATTTCATAGGGATAGCTCGATCGACTGTTTTTCTGGTTCAACTTGCTCCTGCTGGCTAGCAACTTCGAGCCACCCCTGAATCGCATCTTTAAGCATTTCTAATAATTGTTCGTAGCTTTCTCCCCAAGTATGACATCCTGGCAAAGCTGGTACAGAACCACACCACACGCCATCTTCCTGCCAGATAATTGCTTTAATTTTCATGGACTTTTCCTTACACTGCCATGAGGTTTATTTTAGCGTACTATCGGACTAACGATTAGAATTATCAGTGCTAGACCAGCAACAAAACGCGAGCGTCAACAATATGCCTTATAAAGTTGAATTTCCATTTGAAAAAGCAAGACGAATCACTCCAGAAGAAGTGATGGCTGCTGAAACAGCTATTCAAGAGCAGTTTGGTATCAATAATTCTAGCGTTGGAAGACCGCCTAAAAGTGAACCAGAAAAATATCAAGCAGTATCAATTCGACTTCATCCTCAAGTAATTGCTTGGGCGAAAGCGGAAGCAAAAAAACGAGGAGTTGGGTATCAAACTATTATTAATGAAGCTTTGCTTAAACTTTCGGTATGATATGTAATTATGATGCAGTAAAGCGACGGGCGATCGCTCTTTCTGTAAATAAAGCAAAGTGCGATTCGCTTACGCGATAGCTTCGCTTCACGCGCAGCGTGTGCGTAGCACGTATCGCACAAGCGTGTTATCATATATATTGGGGTACAATTGGCGGGTCAGCGTAGATTATGGCGGCGAAAGATATCTACCACAATACAGTCAAAACAGCCTTGAAAAAGGACGGGTGGAAGATAACCCACGATCCGCTGAGGTTGAAAATTGGCGAACGTTCCCTATACGTCGATTTAGGTGCAGAAAAACTCCTCACTGCCGAAAAGCAAGATCGCAAAATTGCTGTCGAAGTGGAAAGTTTTGTGAGTGTTTCACCAGTCAGTGACTTAGAAGAAGCTGTTGGACAATATATCGTCTACGAAGATATCTTAGAGTATTCAGAGCCAGACAGAATTATATATCTAGCAATTTCAGAAGAAGTTTATCTCGATATTTTCTCAGAGCCTATCGGTCAAATTTTATTAAATAAAAAGCGACTTAAATTAATTGTTTTTAATTCAAAAAAGGAGACGATTGTCAGATGGATAGATTAGATGAATATCGCCAGATTATCCTAGATGTGCTAGAAGATCATGCTCGGATTCCCTACAGTCATGGAGAAATCAAAAGCACCGTTATTGTCGATCGCCTACAGAACAATCTTTTATTGATGGATGTAGGCTGGGATGGGGCAAAAAGAATTCATGGTTGTGTCGTCCATCTCGAAATTATCGACGGCAAAATTTGGATTCAACGGGATGGTATAGAAGAGGGAATTACTCCAGAACTTGTAGCCGCCGGAATTCCCAAAGATCGGATTGTTTTGGCGTTCCATCCGCCTCACGTTCGGCAATATACTGGATATGCGTTGGCGTAGTCAGGCGATCGCATTTTTCACCCTCATCTTGCTGCAACAAATTCACCTACGGTTAGTCCAGCAGTACGAATAAGGCTACGCAAAGTTCCTTTAGCTACCTCGCGATGGTCTGGAACAGATAGCGTTACGGTTTCGCCTTCTTTGACCAAGATGATGTGACTCCCACTTTGACGTGCAACCTGCCAACCAAACTTTTCAAACACACCAACTACTTCACGACCACTGAGAACAGGAAAAGCGGTAGACATAATTACGCCATAACCTCTACCTGATGCGTCTCTACGGTAAGTGGGAAACCTCGTTCCGCACGGACTTGGAGACAGGCAAAAATGGCATCTTTAATGTTTTCTAGTGCCTCTTCTTTGGTCTGACCTTGACTGACACAGCCTGGTATACTAGGACATTCAACAATCCACATTCCATCTTCATCTCGATCGACTGTTACATTAAACCTCATCTTTTTTCGCAAAAATGAATTGCTTTTTTAGTATAGAGCCATTTCATATTATCAGAGATAGGCGATCGCTCCCTAACCTCTTATCGATCGCCTATCAATAGACATCTCCAGAAATTAAAGGTGCGTTACCTGTAACCCCCGTAGAGACGTTGCATGCAACGTCTCTACATTCTTTTTTGGAGAGGTCTAATAAAAAAAGCAAGGGCGATCGCAAACAACGCTTCAACGAAAACAGCTATTGCTTTATTGCGGTTTCCACACAATACAGGAACGCTTAGAGATTTTCCTATTCGAGCGAATGCTTTAGCTTGCGGTCGGGTGCAGTGCAGTGTTAGATCGGCGCTCGATCGGGAGTTTCACAACTTTCCGTCCGCTGGCAATTTGCTTCTTTCGCAAATCCTCAAATATTGCCTTCAGGTCATAGTTAAAGGATTTTGCATATTCTTCTCTGTATTTGTGGATCTCTTCCAAAATTGGGTCTTTGTACATCGCTACTCTCCTAGAGGCTCCATTGTCATGAACTCGTAAGGCGTACAAACAAATGGTAGCTTATATCCAAGATCGCGGCTAATCTCTGATAATTTTCGTTGGATCTGGGAATTTGCCATGTGCTTGCAATTCCACGTTAGCAAGTAATTTAAGCCATAGACTGTTGCCAGCGCCATGTGTAAAGCATCGTTGGAGGCTTTAGGTGGTAGGTTACTCTGCCGTAGAAATTCTTCTGCGAGTTCCGTAGCTTCTTCGGTTAAATCCAGGAAGGTTAAAGATTGTAACAGATTCAGTCGTTGAGATGCGATCGTTGGATCTCCCCTTGCTGCTTCATCTTCAACAACTTCTGAGGTATAAAGGGCTAGCGAGCTACTGTACTCATCCCACCAATCTTGAGTAATTTTGATGTTGGCAGCAAGAATTAGATTGTCTGTCGATCGAGCAGTGAGGTAGCCGAGAATGCTAGTTTCAATGTAAACGGTTTCAGTCATGCGGGTGGGTGCGCGATGGCGAACACTTCATCATGCCACAAAAGAAGATGCTTTACGGGTCTCTAAAGCATCCTCCGATCGGCGGTTTTACCACTCCAAATTTCTATACAAAAATAGGGTATGTTATGTTTTTCTAACACACCCTGACAAAATGGAACTTTTCCCCAAAAAATTCCCCCAATGTCGGAAAAATGTCGGAAAGATCGGATAAGATCGGAAAACCCCACCCATTTAACCGTTCTATGGACATCGCAGAAGTCTTGAAACTCGCTGATGAACTGCTTTTCACCCATACAGGCGATCGCATCCACACCCCTCATTTTCTGTTTTCTGGTGAAAAGATGAATAGTGACGAAGTGCGATCGCCTTATCAACAAATCAGGTGAGCATTACCCACCCTGCTGCTAACTAGCAATTGCAATTCATTTATACTTCACATATTCCCCTGTGACTTTGACCTTTGACCAACCTCGACCGACCCAAAACCTTCCTTTTGGACTCCGTGCATACGTCCGAACCTTGATTGTTTGTGGCAATTTAATCCCTGTTCCTGGTATGATTTCGACCAAATTTTCATAAATTATTTCGTGAGTATTTGCTGACCCGTTGTCAGAAAGCCATTCTACCTTCACTTCATTTTGCTTAATTACATGACCAGCAGGAGCCGTGTTGGAAGTCCAATCAGACCAAGCGTCATGTCTAGCGCCATCGAAATCAGTTTCTCTAGTAGACACTTCAGAGACAATTTCAAAACCAGCCATCGTGAGTTTCTCCTTTGTAACCTAAATAAGAATTGAATAACCCAAGCCCGATCGCTCTGTCGGTGAGAAAAAGTGAGTTACTTCAAATCATAGTTGCTATGACCTGCATAAGTTCAGTCAGATTTACTGTTACTGTGCCGAATGGAGTATCAACTCCAAAATGTAATTTGCTGGGATCGGGATTGCGAGGATCGACCTCGCCAGTAGCATGAGTTGTCAAGCTGTAAGTAACAATGTTCTTATTTCCATTAAATGGAATGTGAATAGTTGTGACTTGCCTATGTCGAATTTGGACATCGTAGCTTAGAATACCACTGTCGCTCAGATCTAGGTTTTTTATTTCTGAATCACCATCATTGCCAATACAGATTGAGTCAAAGTAATTTTCTAAAGCACTAGCAATTCCTGTACCGCGTAAATCTCTTGGCATTGTACCTCCGAGGTCTAACTATTTATTCAACTGCTGGATGCAGGATAATACTCTTCTTGGCCGGCTTACCCCGCACATCAGCGGTTTAACTCCGAACAGGCGTTAGCGACTTTTGATCCGCCTTAACTCAACGAATAACCTAAGACCGATCGCTTTGTCAGTCGGATCGAGATCGGAACTTTTCCCCAAAAAGTTGCCAAAATGTCGGAAAAATGTCGGAAAGATCGGATAAGATCGGAAAAACCAACCTATCTGACCGATCTATGGACATTGCAGAAGTCTTGAAACTCGCTGATGAACTGCTTTTCACCCATACAGGCGATCGCCTAGACCATCTGCAAGAAACCATAATTAAAGGAACTTTACAAGGTCAGAAATATGCCAAAATTGCCTCGGGAAACCATTTAAGTGAAGGTCATGTTCGAGATACTGCATCGAAATTATGGCAAAATTTATCCGATGTTTTAGGGGAAGATGTTAATAAATTAAATGTCGGTAATATTTTAGAAAAAATTATTATCTCTAACAGTGGTTCAATTGGATATTTGGTAAATGGCAATAAAGTAAGTATTTGTTCGGAACGAAGGCGATCGCCTAAATCTTCTCCCTTCTCTAA
>CASBRD010000255.1 GCA_949128025.1 Oscillatoriales cyanobacterium PMM_0008
CAACACATTTATCTCAATCTAGCTCATTTTGGAGGACAGATGCGATCGCTTCCCTGGCATTGGTGCGGAATTCCGTCACATTCACTTTCCCCAAATACCAAACTGCCAAAAGCATTGCCAATCCTTGCACTACGAACACCAGTCCGTAGGCTAACACCAAATCCGGGAACAATTTCTTGCCCACATCTAACAATGCACCACCGGCAATTGTCGCTACTCCTCGCGCGAGCGCTTGTGCCAATCCCCAAGCGCCAATAAACGTGCCTGCCGTTTCCGCTGCTGTTAAATCTAACATCAAACTGAGCGCTCCAGTCGTTGCCACTCCAGAACACAAACCGAATAGTAAAAGAGCAATGAAAAGAAATGCTGAATTATGGGTAAATCCAGATAATATCACCCAGATCAAAGAGACAACCACTGACACGCAGCCTACTTTAGTAGTATTGCGCTTACCTATACGCGGAGCCAGAAGGAAGCCAGCGGCCAGCAGACCAAATAATGTCCCAGTACCCCAGAAGGCGTTCAGACTAGCGGTTTCGCCGACCTGCATTTTGAAGACATCACCGCCATAAGTTTCCAGGACGGCATCTTGGATAAATAAGCCCAGCGTCATCATTACCAAAAAGGTAAAAAATACCTGAGTTTGCCGACTAGCAGTTAAAATGCGCCAAGCTCTATCTAGGGTAATCTTTTCTTCCCGATTAACTAATGTCGATCGCAAAGTATAGCGGGAATATTTTTTCTCCATCCCCCAAGTTGCCAGCATTGCTAGCCCAAAGACGATCGCAGGCACGATCGTAAACAGGCGATTAATTGCTGCTTGTAGATCCTCTATCGGTGCATTTAAAGTTAATTTCTTCAGCAAGACGCCAATGGTAATTGCTCCGATAATAATTCCCATCATTAGCATCGACCAGTCTATTCCCACCAGTTGAGAGCGATTATCCTCGTCGGAAACATCCACCAGCAGTGTCGCAAAGGGCGTAGAACAGGCGCTGACTGCGACACCGTAAAGCGCAAACAAAAACGCTAGCAAGGCAGTCCAGCCGTAGGTTTGGCTCGTCCAGCCTTCTGCTTTCAAACTACCGCCCACCTGCCACATCACTTGCACAGCTATAAATGCGATAATCGCCAGACTTGCTGCGCCAATCCAGATATACCCCGTGCGATGATATCCCCACAAGGCTCTGGTGTCAGACATCTGCCCAAACCAAACTCGTGCTGGTGCTACAAATAAAGTCAAGGCCAGGATGACTGTAGCAAGCGTTGCTGGCACTCCCAACTCTCTGATCAGCACGCGGTTGAGGACGCCAAAGACGAGAACTGACATCATACCCAGTCCGATTTGTAATAACCCCAGTCTTAACATCGCGGCTAGATTAAGTCTGGGCAACTGTTTGGAATTTTCTTCTATCTGCAAATCTGATAAGTCTCCACTAGACATATTTTCTCAAACAAGCGATCGCTACAAAATTGACTTTTACAGCGGCTTGCAGCCGCACAGGTACTATACAATAGTTTTCTCGATCCCGCGTAGGGGCGGGTTTGGTAGTTAATTTGTGACTAACCGACAAGAATCATGGCAAAACCCGCCCCTACAATTTACTGGTTTCTTCTCTAAAGATACGCCGTCAGCGACCCTCCTTTGAGCCTTTTTCGGTAACGCTACACTTGAATTATGTAAAGAAGTGTAAAGAAAAATGGCAACAGAAGTGCAAGCTATTACTTTAGGACAAAATGGCCCTACTGTCACACCTCTGTGTATTGGCACTTGGGCTTGGGGTGACAAACTGTTTTGGAATTACGGCAGTAATTACGGGGAATCGCAGCTGTGGGAAGCTTTTAAGGCGTCTCTAGATGCTGGCGTTAACTTTTTTGACACGGCGGAAATCTACGGCATGGGACTCTCAGAGGAGCTGCTGGGAAAGTTCATGCAGCAAACAGATCGAAAAGTCCAAATTGCCACTAAATACGGCCCCTTGCCCTGGAGATTTACAGCAGAGTCGGTTTCTGAGGCTCTGACGGCGAGTTTGAAACGCCTGCGAGTCCAGCAAGTCGATCTCTACCAGGTACACTGGCCTTTTGCCTTCTTGATGAGTCAAGACACGCTGATGAACGCCTTGGCGGACGAAGTAAAGCGGGGCAGAATAGCCGCAGTGGGCGTCAGCAACTACTCAGCCGAACAGATGCGGTCAGCCCACCAAATCTTGGCATCTAGAGGTGTGCCTTTAGCTACTAATCAAGTGCGGTACTCCCTGCTGACACGACAGGTTGAAAGTAAAAAAATCGTTAGTACTGCTAAACAGCTAGGTGTCACCATCCTCGCATATAGCCCCCTGGCTCAAGGCTTGGTGACTGGGAAATACACACTTGAGAATTATCAAGAACCGAAAGATGCTCGCCGATTCGATTCCCGCTTCAGTCGTAGCGGTTTAGAAAAAATCGCGCCTGTAATATCTTTACTGCGTCAGTTGGGAGAAAAGCACGATCGTACCCCCGCCCAAGTTGCGCTCAATTGGTTAATTGCACAAGGGAATGTTGTACCGATTCCGGGTGCTAAAACAGCCGAACAAGCGAGGCAGAATGCTGGCGCGTTGGGTTGGCGACTGAACGATGATGAAGTTGCTCAGCTCGAAAATGCGAGTCGCCCCTGGCTAGCATGAGGGGAGACCTCACCCCCCCAACCCCCCTCTCCGCCTGCGGAGAGGGGGGTTGGGGGGGTGAGGTTCCCCCTCATGC
>CASBRD010000256.1 GCA_949128025.1 Oscillatoriales cyanobacterium PMM_0008
GGCTTGAAAGAGTCGAGTTGACCAGACTCAGGTAGCAATACCTACGTTAGTGGAAAGAGTTCAAGTTCCTACCTACGGATGCGACGCCAGTCTGTAGCTCTAGAACCAGGTGGTTAAACAGGTCTAAAGGGTTAAGCCAGTGCTACGAAAGAAAGTACCGACCACTAACATTGTCAAGGCGAACATCACCCCAGTAATGGGAGGGGGAGCAATCCCCAAGAAATTAAACGCCCTACCGTTAGCGCAGCGGCTCCTCTGAGGAGCGGCGGGTCAATCACAGAACAATATCGGTAGCCTCAATCCTGTAATGCCAGCGGGTATGCGAAGAAGTTTCACCACTTTTGAGGCGCAACGGTTTCCTCATCGACCTTATGAATAGTTATGCAACTTTTACCCTGCCCTCCTTTGACTCTCACCGCCAAACTGAGTACAGTTTTGGCGGGAGTCTCCAAGGAGGAAGAAAGATGAATTGCCCATAACCGTCGGTGCGACGCTATAACCTTTTCAATTGGGGCTATCCTCTAAAGCCATCCCCAGTCTTTCTTGTGGGTATTGCCCACTTACCCACTTATGTTATAATCACCTCGGAGAAAGTAAACTGAGAGTCATTCGCCTTTTTGCTGGCAAGGCATAGCAAAATTTTATATTTTGAAAATGCAAAGTATATGCCTAGATCGCCAAACAAGAAAAATAAAATTACGTTTTTGTAGCTTTGGCAATGACTATCTGACAACTCTAAAAGAGCGCTTATGTAGCGCAGTTTATATATGCCTCTTTGAGGTGACGCCAAATGTTAGCAAACAGCCCGATTGCAGACCAAAACTTCCGCGAAATTAAAGAGATTGTTCGGACTGACAACCGAGGCCGTTTGACGATAGGGCAGGAAGTGAAGTCAAAAAAATACCGAGTACTGATTAACGACGTGGGGCAAATTTTATTAGACCCCGTTAAAAACATTCCTGAGCGAGAACTGTGGTTGTGGAAGAACCCTGGGGCTCGTGCTTCCTTAGAAAGGGGACTACAGCAGGCAGCATCCGGAGAGGTTCAGGACTTGGGTTCATTCGCTCAGTACGGAGATTTGGAGATTGATGACTAAAGTGTTAACTGACTACCAGTGGATTTCAAGCTAGAATTTACAACAGAGGCAAAGGAAGCGCTAGCTAACCTTGAGCAAACAGATCCAAAAAAGCACAAGAAAGTGCTAAAAACACTTGGGTTAATGCAAACCAACCTGCAACACCCCAGCCTCAATACTCACAAATTTGATTCCCTATCAGGACCCGAAGACGAGGAGGTATTTGAAGCTTATGTCGAGAATAAGACTCCAGCTGCCTTCAGGGTCTTTTGGTATTATAGACCCGGAAAGGGAGTTATTACAATTATTGCAATAACTCCCCATCCATAGAAAATGACTTGGGGATTAATGTAAGAAGTGACGGATGCCAGTAAAGACCATCACGATACCCAATTCATTGGCAGCATCGATCGAGTCTTTATCTCGCAAACTACCACCCGGTTGTACAATGGCAACAATTCCCGCTGCTGCTGCTGTCCTTACAGAATCATCAAATGGGAAGAAACCATCGCTGGCAAGAAAGCTACCTTGGGCTTTTTCTGCCGCTTGTTCTAAGGCAATTTTAACAGAGCCGACGCGATTCATTTGCCCCGCACCGACACCGAGAGTTGTGCGATCGCACGTCACTACAATAGCATTAGATTTAACGTGCTTGCAGACTTTCCAGGCAAAGAGTAATTCTTCCAGTTGTTCTGGGGTTGGTTGTTTCTCAGTGACTACCTGCCATTGGCTAGGATTTTCTATTGTATCATCAGCAGCTTGAACTAGAAAACCACCTGCGATCGATCTGACAGTTTCGTTTTGCCCAGTACTCAAATCTGGCAGAATTAAAACTCGAACTTTCGATTTAGCACCCAATATTTCTTGTGCTTCTGGTTCGCATCCCGGCGCTACAACGCATTCTAAAAATGTCTTTGTCAAAGCAGTTGCTGTAGGTGCATCGATAGGTTTATTCAGAGCAACAATACCACCAAAAGCAGAAACAGGGTCAGCATTAAAAGCTTTTTCATAAGCTTCTAAAACGCTATTTCCCATTGCTGTACCGCAGGGATTCGTATGTTTGATAATTGTCGCAGTGGGAGTATCGGTAAACTCAGCAATAATTCGCCGTGCAGCTTCTAAATCCACCAAGTTATTATAACTTAGTTCTTTACCTTGGAGTTTAGTAGCAGCTGCCCAACCGCTGGGAACTGTTCCGGTTTGATACCATGCAGCTGGTTGATGGGGATTCTCGCCATAACGTAGGGATTGCAGCTGTTGTCCGGAAAGCCCAAACCGTTGTAGAGACGTTTCTTGAGAAGATCGATCGCCGAGGTAGGTTGCGATCGCCAAATCGTAAGCCGCAGTGTGCGAAAATGCTTCCAAAGCACGCGCTTGCCGAAATTCTACAGACGCCTCTCCTCCATACAGCCGCAACTCCTCTAAGTAAGCATCGTAGCGATCGGGATTGCACAAAATTGTCAGATGAGCGTAATTTTTGGCCGATGCCCTGATCATAGCAGGGCCACCGATATCGATTTGCTCAATTGCCTCACTCAAAGTG
This sequence comes from Oscillatoriales cyanobacterium PMM_0008, assembly GCA_949128025.1. Classification (GTDB taxonomy): domain Bacteria; phylum Cyanobacteriota; class Cyanobacteriia; order Cyanobacteriales; family Aerosakkonemataceae; genus Argonema. Next base: position 2,619 of record CASBRD010000256.1, read on the forward strand.
ACACCTGATTTAGCAATTGTTTGTTCAAATGGATAAAGATTTACCACCACTAAATCAATCGGGCGGATTTGATTTGCTTCCAAATCTGCGATATCCTGCGACAAATCGCGACGTGCCAGAATACCGCCATGAATGCGGGGGTGTAGAGTTTTTACTCGTCCTCCTAAGATTTCAGGAGAACCAGTGTAATCAGAAACTTTTGTTACTGGTATACCAGCTTCTTTTAGTGCTTGGGCAGTTCCACCGCTGCTGATTAGATCGAACTCAAATTCCTCAACCAGTTTCCGGGCAAAGTCGATTAGATTAGTTTTGTCGGATACACTCAAAAGTGCAAAACGGTTACTCATTAGCAAATTCCTGATTGGTGCAAGTAAAAATTTTAAAGTTAAATACCAATTTTTTTTAACTTTTCGTTTAAATTTTGATTGGTGCTAGTTTCGGAAAAGGGGAGGAACCTCACCCCCCCCAACCCCCCTCTCCTCTGGAGGAGAGGGGGGGAGAGAAAGATTTGGAGAGGGGGGAGAAATTTGAACCTCACCCCCCCAACCCCCCTCTCCGATCTCGGAGAGGGGGGAGGAAGAGGGGGAAGAAGAAGAAGAAAAGGTTACGCCTTCAAAAACCTCAGCCCCCCCATCCCCCCAAATCTGCGGGGAGAAGGGCGACGAAAAGGTGACGCCCTTACTCTTCAAAAACCCGGTAGGGTTAGCCGCTGGGTTTGATAAGAATGGTAAAGCTTCTGGCATTTGGTCTAGTTTTGGTTTTGGCTTTGCTGAACTGGGGACTGTAACTTTACTGGCCCAGCCTGGAAATCCCCGTCCGCGCTTGTTTCGCTTGCCAATGGATAAAGCAGCATTAAACCGCATGGGTTTTAACAACGACGGTGCCCAAGTCATGAGCAGCAAGCTAGAAGCAACTTGGCAGGGGCGTCCCCGACTGATTCCCATAGGAATTAATCTAGGTAAATCTAAGGTAACACCCTTATCTGACGCTCCATCTGATTATTTGGGAAGTTTTCGCCTGCTGAAAGAATGGGGTGACTACTTTGTCGTTAATGTCTCCTCACCCAATACACCAGGTTTGCGATCGCTCCAAGACGCTCCTCAGCTTAGTGCGATTTTATCAGCTTTGCAGTCAGAAAATCAGGGACATAAGCCAATTCTAGTAAAGATTGCCCCCGATTTGGAGTGGGATGCGATCGCAAATCTTCTAGAAGTAGCCTCTAAGCATCAGCTAGCTGGAATTATTGCCACAAATACCACGATTAGCCGCGAAGGACTCAAAACTGAGACGATTTCCCAAACTGGTAACCCCATCACCGAAGAAGCGGGTGGAATTAGCGGTACGCCTGTGCGTCAGCGTTCGACTGAGGTAATTCGATTTATCTGGCGGGAAACTAAAGGGCAACTTCCGATTATTGGTGTGGGAGGTATTTTTACTGCTGACGATGCGTGGGAGAAGATTACAGCTGGTGCGAGTTTAATACAAGTTTACACTGGTTGGATGTATGAAGGGCCTTGGATGGTACGGCGGATTTTAGAAGGCTTGTTGCAAAAGTTGCATGAACGGGGTTTGACGAATATTTCTGAGGCCGTTGGCAAGCAAGAGTTATCATGATTGCTAATAGTCATTGGGTATTGGAGAAAAGAAGATTTTAGTAATAAATTTTATTTGTGTAGGTTGGGTTGAACAGAGTGAAACCCAACTTTAACTTGAAGTTCGGGTTGGGTTTCGTTCCTCAACCCAACCTACAGATATCATAAGTGATTAACCGGACATGATATCATTGGGCATTAAAGACTTCAAAATTTTAGATTTTAAATTTAAAATTTAAAATCTGAAATCTGAAATGCTCTGCCCCTCTGCCCTAACCTAAAGGCAATCGAATAGTAAAAGTGCTACCTTTGCCCAATTTGCTAGTAACCTGTAGACTACCCCTATATGCCTGAACGATAGAAATTGCGATCGCCAACCCCAAACCCGACCCGCCGCTGTTGCGAGAACGATCGCTATTGACTCGATAAAAGCGATCGAATATCAACTTTCGATCCTGGGATGCAATTCCAATACCTGTATCTTGAACCTCAATCAAACCATGCCGATCCCTGCGGTCTAGAGCAACTATTACCTTCCCTCCGGCTGGTGTATATTGGATAGCATTGATCATCAAGTTAGAAACCAAGCGATATAGCTGGTCTTCATCGCCGACAATCTCTACTAGATGAGGCATCCGAATATCAGCAGTGAGAGTTACGCCATTGGTTCTTGCCAACGCTTCTAATTCCTCTATTAAGTCGCCAACTACATCATTTAGGCAACAGAGTTTAAGTCGCATCGGCACAGCTTGTCGCTCCAGGCGTGCCAGCAGCAGCAAATCGGCAACCAACTGAATTAGCCTGCGGTTCTGACGCTCTATAGTTCGTAGGATATCACGCGCCTCAAGTTCATCCAACTGAGGCATTTCTAGTGCTGATTCGACCGTCGCCTGCGTAGCAGCTAAAGGCGTCCGCAACTCGTGGGCAGCATCCGCTGTAAACTGTTGGATCTGGCTGTAGGATTGGTAAATTGGTTGCATCGCTAAACCAGCTAACCACCAACTAGAACCACCTACCAAAATCATCGCTATTGGCAATCCGAAAAACAAAATCAATTTGACAGTCTGGAGGTAGTCATCGAGGTCTTTAAGACTACGCCCCATCTGCATATATCCCCAGGAAAGATTATTCTGAGTATGCAGCGATAGAGAAATTTGATGAAAACGATTTCCATCAGCGTCTTTAAGATTTTGCCAAGTAGTTTTTGTCGATGTGACAGGTAAACCAAGAGGCACAAAACCTGCTTCAGTCACAACCTGTCCCGAACGATTTAACAACCGCACATAATAATTACCTTGATAAATTGCTCCTAGAATGTGGCGTTTTGACTGCCGTTCTGGTATGAGTTGCTTTTCACTTAGTTCTAAACGTCCGGGTTGTTGTAGTTTATTTTCAATACTATCGTGTAGAGTTCCCGCAACCGTCTCCAATTCTCGATCTAAGGTTTGCAAGTGAGCGTGAAGAATCGCCTCATATAGCCCAAAACCACATAGACTTAGAATGAAACCCATCACGACTGTATACCAGGTGGCGAGTTGTAAACGAGTGTGAGAAAAAAGCTTATTTTGGTTCATCAGTCCGATTAAAACGATAGCCTGTGCCGTGAACTGTTTCAATCAGATGATCGTTGCCTACCTGTGCCAGTTGGCGTCTGAGCAAGCGTACTTGCGCTGCTACCACATTACTAATAGTATCTGCACTCACTTCCCAAAGCTGATTGCGAATTTGGTCGCTAGTAAGAATTTGGTTCGGGTGTTTCATGAAATACTCTAATAGCTGGAATTCTTTATTAGTTAAAGAAATCTCCTGTTTTTTACCGTTAATATCGAGACGATAAACGCTTCTCGTTGCGTAGTCCAGAGTGAGATTATCTACGTGAAGTTGTTCGGTTTGGATTTGAGGCGATCGCCTCTGCAAAGCCCGCAATCGTGCCAGAAACTCCGCCATACCAAAGGGTTTGACCAGATAGTCATCTGCCCCCGCATCCAAACCAGCAACTTTATCTTCCATTCTGTCTTTTGCTGTCAGCATTAACACTGGGAGAGGATTGTTTTTAGCACGCAACTTACGCAGCAGATCTAATCCCGATATTCCTGGTATCAACCAGTCAAAGATAGCCAGGGTATACTGTGTTTTCTGGTCGTCTAGATAGTTCCAAGCTTCCCTGCCGTCCATCACCCAATCAACCACATACTTTTGCTGGTTCAGGATTCGCTTAATTGCTACACCCAAATCTGGTTCATCTTCAACTAGCAGCACTCTCATGAAATTAACCAAGCAACGATAAAAAATAATTTATTAAATATGCTTTTTTGAGCCTTTCTAAAAAAAGTATTTGATCGGCAACTTTAGAAAGAAAAGCTCGTAGGCTCCTTGCCAAAATAAGTGTGAGTATTAAAAGGTTAATCAAAAGGAGTGTAGGTCAGAAGCCTATTGAGTCATTACTTTCTAGTTTAACAGGTTATTATAAAATTACGATGAAATCCCAGCTTTTCTTGAAGCTTACCTGAGTGTCACAGGCTGCAAACGCCGTCCCACTGATGGCAGCAACAACTGAAGGTACTTTTGCCAGATGCTAGAAAGCCAAGGATACCATTGAAGTTGCGATCGGCCAAATAGGAAGCTCCTCCTTGCTAAAACCAGCATTGCGCCGATACGAAATCACAGAAACTATACCACGGACTTCGGCATTCAAAACATGATAAGCTGCTACGCACCTAAATTTTACAGTCAATTTAATTAAATTCTTGTGGGATGGGCATCTTGCCCGTCCCTACCTACAATTTAGATGCGTGAGAGCTTATTACTAAAAATCCAAGACCGTAGGTGAAATTGGGGTCTTGGAAGTACATAATTGCAGAACTCCGGTCTAGTTAAAAAACGAGCCAAACTTTCACATAATTTATCGGCATTTTTCTATCGGCCAGGGGTTTGCATTTGAGCGATTCCGAGGGGAATTTGTGCATCTATGCCAACCATCTTGCCATAGACCATGTACTCCCAAAAGCGTCTATAACGTGGAGTAGAAACGCCTTGTATTTCAATGGATAGTGTTGTTTGAGGAGGCACAGGTTGGGAGAAAACTAGGGTAGCTTTTTTGTCACCGATAGAAACTGTTGCTGGGACTTTCTGACCCGATTGATTTGTCACCTTGATTCCCCTATGAATGCTTACCTCCTCCGGCAAATCAATCGAAAGTTCTGAAAGTGCAGATCCTTGAACATCAATCTCAAAATGATGAGTAGCATCTAGATTGCGAGTACCAGTAGCGTGTACGGCGCTATGGACAATGCGAGAAGCTTTGGAATCACGACTGCTTCCGGCTGCATGAGCTATGGGAATCCAAAAGGCTAGCATCAGGGTAAATGTACTAGCATAAATTAGCTTTTTCATCACAATAGTCCTTGTTAATTAACTTTCAGATTTATCATTGGGGAATTAACCTGGTATTAACTAGCTTGACAAGTAGTTATGAAATTAAGATGAAATTTTATATTTTCAATAAAGATTTATTATACTTAATTGTCTAGTTGATAAACTTTCTCTTCTATCTGCTTAGACGAAAGCAGCAGCTAGCATGAGACAATTACTAGAATAGTTGATAAAAATTCTTAATAATATCTAAGCTTTCTTACTCATCTAGCGTTAATGTGGCAGGGATATCTTTATATGGCTAAACAAAATAAGTATCAGAATCAATAGCTGGATTGGCTTTTATTCAGATCTAGGCGATAACGAACAACTTTGAGATAGCATGATGGTTGAAGTTATAGCAAATGCAGTGAGAAGACGATTCATTTAATATTCTCCGATCGCTAGTAGGTTTTAGATGTTGGGTTAGAAACAGACAAGGTAGGTTATGTATCCCACCTTGCCGTTTTAAGCTAATTAGGCAGCAACGGTAACCACCTGTCTATTTATTGAAACTAAAGCGACCGTTAACCTTTTCTGCGTTAACATCTGCGCTCATTTTTACCTGATACTGACCTGGTGCTGTTCCTGGAAGCAAAACAGTATAGTGTTTGCCCTCAGCATCATATTTCATGTCTAGCGTTTTTTGTGTGCCATCGGGTAATTGAATTTGTGCTGTTACTTTGGCATTAGGTATGGCTTCGTGGTTGTCACCTTTTTGCAAATAGAAATCTAAATGAGTTACGTTATCTTCCTTCTCAGGGACAAACTCTAAATGGTAAGCTCCCGACTCAACAACTTGACCTCCTTTTGAGGATTTGGAATGGTCTGATTTGGCCGATGTTTCCTCTGTAGATGTAGCGGGACTGGAAGAAGTAGTGGGAGAAGCCGCTGGACTGCTACTTTGATTGCTGGTTGTGGCTTCTTTACTACAGGCTCCCAAAAAAAGCAATCCGACACTGCTGAGAATAATCAAACCAGAATTAAACGATTTCATGAGTTTTACTCCTCTTTAGGTAATAGGTAATTGGTAAATAATTCTTAAGCAATGGACAAATATCACTGCTCAAAAACTGCTCCAACTGCTTTTCCATCTTCAATCAATATTACAGGTTTTTTAGTAAATAGAAACTTTCCAAATTTAGCATATAAAGCTGGCAATACCATTAATGTTAATGCTGTAGAAGTAAACAAACCACCTAGAACTACAATTGATAGAGGCTGCAAAATTTCTTTTCCAGCACCTCCCTCAAATACCAAAAGTGCTAACCCTAAAGCCGAGGTAAAAGCTGTCATCAAAATAGCATTGAGACGTTCCATCGATCCTTTAATTATAACTTCCTTAAATGGCATTTCTTCCGCATATTTACTATTGTAATTATCTACCAGTAGCAATCCATTGCGGGTGGCAACTCCAAACAAAGTCACAAAGCCAACTAAAGAGGCGATCGAAATTATTCCCCCAGTTAAAGCGACTGAAATTACTCCCCCCACTAAAGCTAAAGGCAAATTAATCATAATCATGGCAGTCGAAGGGATGGATTTGACCGAAATATACATGATGACTGTAATGGCAACAAAAGCGATCGCACTGGAGATTAAGATATTCTGCGTAGCTCGTTCTTCCGCTTCAAATTGCCCCGCATACTGAATATAATAACCAGAAGGTGGATGCACCTGTTGATTAACTTTTTCGCGAATTTCATTAACGACAGAACGCAAATCTCTCCCCTTAGCATTAGCAGCAACAACAATCAGACGAGAAACATTCTCGCGGTTGATAGTATTTGGCCCTGTTCCATAATTAATTGTGGCAACTTGAGCTAAAGGAATTTTAGTACCAGAAGGAGTATCAACAAGCAGGTTTTCAAGACTATTTAAGTTGCTGCGTGCTGACGGTTTTAACCAGACCAGGAGGTCAAAGGTTTGTTGGTTTTCTAATACTTGAGATACCACTCTACCGTTGAGCGCGGTTTCAATAATTTCCGCTAGTTGTCCGACTGTTAAACCATACCTCGCAGCGGCTGAACGATCGAATTTTATTTGTATTTGTTCAATTGGTACTTGAAGTTCTAGTTGTAAATCTACGATTCCATTAACGGTTTTCATTACATCATCAACTTGTTGCCCAAGAGTGCGGAGTTGTTCTAAATCGGGGCCGAAAATTTTAACAGCGATCGCACTTCTCACTCCCGATAAAACTTCATCCATTCGGTGCGAGATAAATCCCCCAATATTAGGTGCTACCCCTGGTAATTTAGCAAATTCATCCCGGAGTTTTTCTAAACTTTTTTCCCGGTTTTTCATTCCTTCTTCACTTAACTCTATATCCAAATGCCCCAAATTCACCCCCGCTGCATCTCCATCTCCAGGCGCACGGCCCGATCGCAATTGCACGTAAGGAAATCTAGGGTCATTTTTCAGCGCTTCCTGCATTGCCAATCCCGCGCTATTAGTAGCCTCTAAAGATACACCTGGATAAAGAGTCAAAGTATTAACTAAAGTTTGTTCCTGAAACTCCGGTAAAAATACCCTTCCCAAGGAGGGAACGATAATAATTGCAGCCACTAGGCTAGCAACGGCGACAGATAATATAATTCCAGAACGACGCAGAGAAAACGTTAACAGGGGATAATAAAGCTGCTTAAAAAACCTCGCTACCCAAGGTTCTCTTTCTGGTAAGTTACCGTAAGGTAATAAGATAGCACACAAAGCTGGAGTCACCGTCAATGCAGTAACACTAGAAGCCAAAACTGCTACCAAATAACCAATACCCATCGGGATAAAAATGCTGCCCTCCACACCCGTTAAAGCAAAAATTGGGGAAAAGACAACTATGGTAATTATGGTGGCTCCAAATACCGAATCGCGTACCTCCTGGCAGCCTTCAAATACAACTTCTAAAACGGGACGAGGATGAGGAGAGTATTTATTTTCTCGCAAGCAGCGGTAGACGTTTTCGGCATCAACAATGGCATCATCAACAGCCGAACCAATTGCTACTGCTAATCCTCCCAAGGTCATTGTATTCAAGCCTTGTCCCAACCAGTCTAGGGCTAGCACTCCTAACAACAAAGATAAAGGAAGGGCAGTTAGACAAACAGCGAGATTACGCCAATTCATCAAGAACGGTATTAAGATAATGGCAACAATAATACTGCCTTCGACTAAAGCTTCTCTAACATTTTCAATTGAGGAATCAATGTAGTTCTCTTGACGAAATGTAGCAGTTACTTTAATATCCTTGGGTAAGCCAACTTTAAGTTCTGTCATTGCTGCTTCAATAGCCTTAGTGACAGTGGGAGTATCGGCAAGAGGCTGTTTATTAATCATTACGATGATTGCCTTTTGACCGTTAAAGCTACCATCACCCCGTTTAATTGCTGCGCCGATTTCTACGTCTGCGACATCTTCTATCTTGACAGGTATGCCATTACGTGCAGTGATTACTGATTTTTTGAGGTCTTCGATAGATTCAATTCGCCCAATACCCCGGATTAATTTTTCTCGATCGGGCGTAATTAAATAACCGCCGGGAGCATTTACATTGGCGGCTGCTACGGCTTCAGTAACTTCTTTTAAGGAAACATCAAAAGCTTTTAATTTAGCTGGCTCTACTAATACTTGATATTGACGGATGTCACCACCATACGCCACTACTTGACTAACTCCCGGCACAGCTAAAAGGCGATTGGTTACTTGCCAATCAACAATTCGCCGTACTTCCATTAAAGGAGTGGTTTCAGAAGTGAAAGCATATTGAAGTACAGTCCCGATGGGGGAACTAATTGGAGAAATTTGCGGTGTTTCTACTCCTTCGGGAAGTTTGCTCTGCGCTTGTTGCAATCGCTCTGTAACTAACTGGCGAGCTTGATAGATATCAGTTCCCCAGTTAAAGATAACTTTGACAACAGAAATTCCTGCTGCACTGGAAGAACGTACTGCTGTAACTCCGGGAGTACCATTAATCGCACTTTCAATCGGTAAAGTGATCAGAGATTCTATTTCTTCGGGAGCCAGTCCAGCAGCTTCGGTTTGAATTTCCACTTGGGGAGGTGCAAAACTGGGAAAGACATCCAGCGGCATTTGGATGATGGTGCGAAATATCCAAAAGGTGACGATAACTGCACCGAGAATGACTAACCAGCGTTGGACGATCGACCATTTAATAATAGAATTGAGCATGACGATATTATCTGTTAGATTTTTGCTCTCAAATTACAATCTTTTTCAGATTTAAAATCTGCCATTTTAAATCTGAAATTAGTTTGCCTTGTGAGGGTTTTCGCGCTCCTCAATTAGTGCGACTGAGTGAGAAAAGGTTGGCTGTTTATGGTTGTTGAGAAAAGGTTCAATTTCATAGCCCATATCTTCATATTCTGGATGACCCGCTGCTACAGTACGGAAACGAGTCCGACGACCAGCCCAAAAAGCCACAGAAGCAACAGTAATTAATGCTGATCCTCCTGCTACTCCCATTAACCATATTGGCAGGGAAAAACTGTTAGTTTTAACCTCTGTTGTTTCTGGATGAGCTTCTTTTTTTTCGTTCTCTTTTGGCTTCCCACCACCCCGCAAAGATTGGGCATAAAGTTGATGCGCACGCTGAGTAACTATTAAATCTCCCTCGAATAAACCGCTTTTAATCTCAACTAAATCTCCAGATGTTTGACCTAAAGTGACTTCAACAGATTGGAAAGCATTACCATTTTGGACATAGACCACTTTTTTACCATTTGCATCTACTAAAGCTGAACTGGGAATTGCTAAAATAGCATTAGCTGTTCGGTCTGTGATTACCTCTAATTCCGCGAACAATCCCGGCTTGAGTTCTCCACCCGGATTATTCAATTCTGCTTGCACAGGTACTACTCGCGTTTCCCCGTTCACCAATGAGCCAATGCGCGTGATTCTTCCTTCAAAGCTGCGATCGGTTAAAGAAGCAATTTTCACCCTTACCCGTTGACCAATTTGAACTTTATTTAGATCTTTTTCATAAATATTCGCGGTGGCAAAAACGCGGCTATCATTCACAATTGTCATCAGCTTACCACCTGCGTCCTGGAATGATTGACCGAGCGTAACTTCTCGGTCTGCAACTTTACCAGAAATAGGAGCAGTTACCGTCACTAGCCCTTTATCATTAGCTTTTGTGCCCAGTTGTTGCAGCCGAGTTTGATAGGTGGTGTTACTCAGCCCGATCCGAGATTTAGCTACTTCAACAGATGACTGAGCGCGTTTGAGTTGCGCTTCAGCTTCAATAACGTCCCGGCGTTGGTTTGCCCTAATCAATTGGGCTTTAGCTTCTGCTAGTTTGCCTTCTGATTCCCGCAATTCCCGCAGTGGAAGGTCTACCTCGGCACGTTTGACTTCAGTTTCGGCTTGGAGAACATTCTGGCGGCTATTAGCCTTGGCGACTTGGCTGCGTCCTTCTGCGAGGTGCGCTTTAGATTCCAACATCTGCCTTCGTGGGATAGCGCCAGCCGCCGCCAACTCTTTATCTCGATCGTACTGTTCTTGAGCAACTGCTAGTTCCGTGTTGGCTTGTGCTATTTCAGCTTCTGCTATTTGAACCTGACGCTGATAGTTTTCTTGAGCAACTTTTAAAACCGCTTTCTGCTCTACCAAAGCTTTATCTCGGTTATACTGTTTTTGAGCGGCAGCCAGTTGAGTGTTAGCTTGTGCTATGTCAGCGGCAGCTATCTGTGAATATCGCTCATAGTTTTGTTGGGCTAGCTTTAAATCTGCTTGCGCCTTCTGCAAATCCGCGTCAGCTTCTGCCCGTTTCTCCTGGGAAGCAACGCGCAGTTCCACCAATTCAGGTGCAGAAATAACGGCGACGGGTTGACCTGCTTTCACCGATGCACCGGGTTCTACTAACAACTCAACAACTTTACCTGGAATTGGTGCAGTTACCTCTACTTTTTGGCTAGGTAAGGTTTCAATTTGCCCGGTGGTTTTAATGCCAATAGCTAGTGGCTGCGATTTAGCTGGCTCTACTTTAATTAAGAGCCGTTTGGCAGTTTCTGCATCTACTTGAATTGAACCAGGAGCCTCTGTTGCTTCAGTTCCTCCTTGAAATTCATCCCCGTGTCCGCCGTGGGCAACAACCGCGGTGGGAGCCGTTAGTAGTATTAGGCTCAGGATTGTCCCAGAAACACAAAGTCGCGCTATCGATGGTTGAAAACGGTAAGAGTTGGGTATCATCGGGAATGTCCTTGAGTATACCGAGGGAGCAGAATTTTTGAGGAGGGCATTTGTACGGAGTAAGCGAGGTAACTAGCCCGCTCCACTGGAACAAGTTTCTTACAGAGCCTATAAAACTCTCATTCTCTAGTTTTTCATGGAGAAATGAAATCAGGATGAAATCTCAATTAAGGCTCCTGGCATTGCGTACCTGAAAAAGCCGGTTAGCAAATTAACCAGCGAATTATCATGTTATTGCTGTTAGTTACTGAGTCCGCCCTAGATTGTCGCTAATGCCTCGTGCTAAACTAGCTCTTGCTCGGTTGTAGTCTTAAATCGCCCTGATGCGATTATTGAAAAAATCTACTTTTTATACCAAGCTTGCCGCCACTGTTTCATTTGGTCAATTTCTGCCTTTTGTGA
>CASBRD010000257.1 GCA_949128025.1 Oscillatoriales cyanobacterium PMM_0008
ATGACTAATAACCAATGACTTTTCTAGCCTTTTTCATTGGTCGATCGATCGCGAACGCTACCGCCCTGAAAGCGGATTTCCGTCCATAGGGATTGGTACTCTTGGAGAGTTTTTTGGGAAAGGGAAAGCAAAAATTCGCTGTTTTGCACAATCTCTGCTGTTGGCAATAACACCCGATTTCTGTCTGTATTGGCAAATTCAACTAGGTTTTTACCAGCTAAAATGGGCGAGGCTGCTTGGGTAAAACGAGATAGTAAACGCGCAATATCCGGTTGCCAACAGAAATCAATCCACTGTTGCAGTAAATCGGGGCTAGTATTGGCACCGGCGGGGCGTACCCACAAGTCTGTCCACAATGCGGTGCCAGACTGGGGAACCACGGCTGCAATGTTATGATAACGCTGCATGACGGGCAGAACGTCGGTAGACCAACCAACGGCTAGATAGGTATCTCCCAATATCAAAGGTTGCAGGTAAGTATCGGAGCTGTAGAATTTGACCTGCTGGTGTAGCGCTAGGAGTTCCTGTTTTAAGTTGGGAATTTTATCTAGTCGATCGCTATTGTAGGAATGACCGAGTTTTTTTAAGGTTAGGCCGATTACTTCTCTAGGCTGATCGAGTAAAGAAATGCGTCCTTTAAATTCCTTTCGCCATAGATCGGCCCAATCAGTCGGCGGCTTCCAGCCATTCGACTCAAATTTATCCCGACGATAGGCAATTACCGTGCTACCCCAGCGGTAGGGTGCGCCCCAAATTTTTCCTTTCGGATCTGGTTTGCCTCGATCGTTGCGCCTTACCAGTTCTTGCCAGCGTTGTGGCAGTTGCGGCCATAGATCGAGCTGTTTTGGGTCTAGGGGTTGAATCAGCTTTTGTGCGATCGCCTGAGTCAACCAGTAATCACCCAAAGTTACCAAGTCTGCAATGGGAATCGCCCTTTCTTTCCCAAAAGGTAGCGGTATGTTTGACCACCAATTATTCGCCTTTGGTTTCTCCTGCCAATTTTGCAGTTGGGCAAATAAATATTTAAACTGAGTTTCCGCTGCGAAATCCAACCCAGCTGATTGTTTGAGTTCTTTACGAAATTCATTTAACAGCTGGGCTGGGATCGAATCTTTCAGCAATCTGACTTTCAGAATTGCCTGTTGCTGACCGCTACACCCTGGTAGTAGCCCAGAAACAGCCAACGCACTGCTGCCAACTAAAAAAGACCTTCGTTTCATTTAATTTTATATTTTGGATGCAAGGATTTTTGGCTCTCTTGTTTCTAGTAGGCAAAATTATTATAGCGCTTCGCGACTGAGTGAGATCGTATCCTTACGCATCGTTTACAAAAAAAAATCTGTGATTATTCTTATCTGCGTTCATCTGCGTTCATCTGTCTTCATCTGCGGTAAAAATTTAACCCCCGATGACAACAGACAATTTGACGATATCATATCATGTCCCTGTACTGAATATATGTTAGTATTTTATCCGTTCTGCGATTCCATAAATGCAACGTTTGCCTTCACCGGAATTGCGATCGTAAACTCTGCACCTTGACCTAAAGTTGAGTTGACTTCTAGAGTACCAGAGTGTTTCTCCACCACGATTTGACGAGCGATCGCCAACCCCAACCCCGTCCCTTTTCCTACTCCCTTAGTAGTAAATGAATCATCAAAAATTTTCTTCTGCACCGCTTCAGTCATACCAACACCGTTATCTTTGATGTAAATTACCGCTTGTTTCCGGTCTGGAGATAACTCTGTTTCGATCGTAATTTGATTGGTAATTTCGGCATAACTAAGCCCTTGGTTAGATTCATCTAGAGCATCGATCGCATTACCCAGGAGATTCATAAACACTTGATTTAATTGTCCGGCATAGCACTCTACTTGTGGCAAATCACCATATTTCTTAATGACTTGAATCTCTGGGCGTGTGTCCGAAGCTTTGAGGCGATGTTTGAGGATCGTCAAGGTGCTTTCGATGCCATCGTGGATATTGCAGGCGACGGGCCGATCGCTATCGGCACGGGAAAAGATGCGAAGACTGGTGCTGATACCTTTGATTCGCTTCACCCCTTCGCGCATAGAACCCACTAATTTTGGTAAGTCTTCCCGAATGTAGTCGAGGTCGATCGCTTCAATTTCCTCTTGAATTGCAGCACTGTAATTAGGATATTCTTGCTGAAATAGATCGATCAATTTAAATAAATCATTGATGTAATCTAAAGCCGGGGTAATGTTGCCAGCAAGGAAGCCAACGGGGTTGTTGATTTCGTGGGCGACACCAGCCACCAAATTACCTAATGCCGACATTTTTTCACTTTGGACTATTTTTAGTTGTGCCTGTTTGAGGTCAGTAAAGGCTTGTTGGGATTCTTGATAAAGACGGGCATTTTCCAAGGAAATGGCGGCTTGAGAGCAAATAAGATTCAGCACTTCAACGCGATCGTTCGTAAAGGCTCCCACCGTCAGGTTATTTTCCAGATATAAAATTCCAATCAACTTGCCTTGATTGAGAATTGGACTGCAAAGAATACTTTTAGGCTGGTGCTGTTCAATATAGCGATCGCCTGCAAACTGAGGATTTACCCTAGCATCAACCAGTACCAGAGGTTTCAAACTCCGCTTGACAGTATTCACCAAACTAATCGCTACATCCTGACTTGATTCTAGAGGCATCCGTGGTAATATATCTGGTTCCTGTCCCTCTTCTACAAGGGCTGCTACTTGTAACTCCATATCTTGTTTTAGCAGTAAGACACACTTATCTGCCCCAGCGTTCGTAATTACTATTTTTAGCAGAGTAGTCAAGAGTCGATCTAGTTCAATTTCCCCAGAAATAGCTTGAGAAGCTTTGAGTAGAGTAGCCAAATCTAGAACTTCAGAGACGCTACTAGAAGAACGGGTAGAAGAGATCGTTCCCTGGGTGATAGTTCCCTTGAAAGAGGTAGAGGAACGAGATTGCTGAAGGATGGGAGCGAGTATTTGGGGATAACGTTTTTCCAGATCGTCTACTTTAGCCTTGGCTCCCCATCGGGCATAACAGTAATATGCCTCAATCATGTAGGCTTGAGCGACTTTTTCTTTACCCCATTCCAAGTAGAATTTGGCTGTGAGTTCGTTGGCGAGGGCTTCTTCGTTGAGGAATTGATTTTCTTTAGCGAGGGCGATCGCGCGATCGTACATTTCAATTGCTTCTGCTTTATTTCCCAAAACCCGATGCTTTTCGGCCTCAACCAAATACCATTTATGCAAATGATTCATCGGAGCATTTTGCGCCCATTGGTGCAGAGTGGTTTGATAGGTTTTTACAACAGCCAGAATTTCCGCTTGCTCCGGCTCTGGCTGTTTGGAAAAAAGTGCCAAGTGTGTTAAGGCTGCATAGAAATGGAAAATGGGAACAAGAATAAATCCTGATACTCCTATCAAATGCTGCTTGGCTTGGGCTATGTGATCTAGGCTATCCGTGTAATTTCCGAAAGAGTAGGCAAGCAGCAGTTTGTAAATGTAGGCAAGGGCGATCGCAGTGATATCGTTTTGCTGAAAATACTTAGGAATCATCACCGTTTCATCGTAGGCAGTTGCGATTAAGCAATCCGGTTGACTCACGACTACTCTCAAGTTATACACCAACGGCTGCTTCATATCCAAATAAGTCTGGGCAGAATATTGCTTTATCTGGGCCATGACAGCGCTGTAACCTGCTATTTCGGACTCCCAAGTGTCCAGTTCCACCCCAGCGAAAAAGTTGGCTTCGGCGTAATTGAGTATGCTGTAGCCAGCGTGTAGAAAATCACCAGTTTCCATGCCAGCCGTATAGCCATCTTTCAGTGTCGGTATCGTTTCCCTCATAGCTTTCTGACGATGCTGAATAAATGTCCCAAACAAGTTATGAATTATGGGTTTGAATTCCCGCACATTCAACCGATCCAGCAATGAGAGCGCCAATTTACCAAAGGCATAGCCCGTTTCCACATCTCCAAAAAAGGCACACAGCACCATACCGTGAATCGCATACCCTACCGTCGATGCGGGTGTATTTCCAAACTGGAGTGATAAACTCACCATCGTCGAGCTAAGTAGGGGTAGCAAACCCGTCATCCCCCCAAGAATGCTTGCAAACAACATACCTAACAGTTGCATGGCTGCCTGAGCTTGGGGATCGCTCATCACAGGCAAGTCAACCAGTTCCTCAATTCGCCTGCCCTGGAGTTGGCTGGCAATGTTCTGTAGCGCTTTGCCAATCAAGGCTTCGTCCGGTTCGGTGGGGAGTTCAACCCCTAATTGCCCTAGCGCGTTTCTGCCCACTGCGATCGCTTCCAACACCTTGCTCTGGGCTGTTTGGGCGGCGATTGAAATTTCGTAAATTTTGATTTTGTCTAAAATTGTCTGTGCATTTTGTAACACCCGTGCTGCCATCTGTTCCATGCCATCAAATTCACCATTCAAATAGGCGGCTTCGGTAGCATCAACATAGAGATTTAAGGTCAATTCATACTGACTCTGCCAACAGTTAGCTGTCAAGAGTTCAATCCCTGTTTGCAGATAGATATTTGCCGCAGCGTAGGCGGTAGAACTTCTTGCCTTGCGTCCGGCTTTTAAGTTCAGTTGGGCTAAGGCTTCGCGATCGCTCGGTTGGGTGATTAACTCTTCTCCTAGATTCAAATGCCC
>CASBRD010000258.1 GCA_949128025.1 Oscillatoriales cyanobacterium PMM_0008
CTCTCCCACTCCCCCACTCTTCCCTAGCCCCTAGCTATAGCTACCATGAAACCTAGACCGCGACCTTGTTACGTTGGGACAACTTATCAAGAACTATGTATCGTTCAAAAACGAGCGAAAATAGGCTGCTTAATTGGCTTAGTTTTGTTTTTTGTTTTATGCGTTTGTTTCTCTGTAACTAGCGAGCTAAATCCCATACAAATCCTGATTTTTGGTCTTTTCTTAATTTCTCCGTGGGTGGGAGTATTTATATTTCAAATGCAGCGATGGGATTGCATTGAAATCAACGAAGCTGGGATTCGCTATCAAGGAGTTTGGAAACCCTTGAAAGTGTTTACCTGGAGAGAAGTGCTAAGTATTGAGTTAGGATGGGAACCCAATCGCATAGGATTCCCCTCAGAGATTAGAGAAATTTGCATCTGGGTGTATTCCTCAGAATCTGCAAAACAAGAAAGGATAATATTTACGAGCAGACATCGCAACCATAGGCAGGGCGTGCAGTTGCTGCTGGAAAAGATCGAACAGTATGATATTAGAGTCAAGGCTAACCCCGATTTGCTAGTGTGGCAGCAATGGGCAGAAGTTACTTAACGCAAGTTGCTAGTTACTTGCTTTCCGGGTACGTAGTTGCGCTTTAGCGCTCTTATCCCAGTTGTAATAAGAGCGCTAAAGCGCAACTACGTACCTAATACCAGCCTCAACTATATAACTAGCAACTTGCGTTACTTAACTTAATTGGTTATTCGATCGTTTTGTCTCTAGCGACTGTTTTAAGGTAGACTAAAACATCACACTACACTGCGTAGACCGCGCCTACTTGGAGTTTGTGACCGTCATGGCTTTATCCACTAACCTTTCGGCAAGTCAAAAATTAAAAAGCAAAGCTCAAAAGTTCTTTGTTTTGCCTTTTGCCTTTTTACTTGTGCCTGCCTCGACAGTGGCGCAAATCGTCCCAGATAGCAGCCTTCCAGTCAACTCCATCGTGAGTCCCGAAGGCAATACCAACGTCATCACAGGTGGAACTAGAGCCGGTGGCAACTTGTTCCACAGCTTTGGGGAGTTTTCCATACCCACCAACGGTACGGCCTTTTTCAACAACGCGCTGGATATCCAAAATATCATCACCAGGGTGACGGGTGGTTCAATTTCCAGAATAGATGGTTTGCTGCGAGCTAATGGCATCGCCAATTTCTTTTTGCTCAATCCCAATGGGATTATTTTTGGCCCCAATGCGCGTCTGGATATTAATGGCTCTTTTCTGGCGAGTACGGCGCGTAGCCTTAAGTTTGCCGACGGCAGCGAACTAGGCACTAGCGCCGCACAAACGCCACCGCTGCTGACTGTGAGTGTGCCCGTTGGGTTGCAATTTGGTCAGACGACGGGCAGTATTGTCGTAGAAGGGAAAGGTCAGCCAGGATCGGGTCGGGTAAACAGCTTTGAAAGCAAGTTTAATCCCTTGGAAGTGAAACCGGGGAATACCTTGACCTTGGTGGGGGGAGAGGTAAGGTTGGATGGTGGGATTTTGCAGGCACCGGGGGGTAGAGTTGAGTTGGGTGCGATCGCGCAAGGAACAGTCGAAATAAATACCGATCGCAGTTTGACTTTCCCCTCCGAAACGGAACGCGCCGATGTCTTCTTCACCAAGGGAGCCGGAATTAACGTTATCGGCCAGGGTGGCGGTAGTATTACCATCAACGCTAGAAATTTGGATATTTCGGCAAACACTCTCCTTACCAATGGGATAGAGTCAAGTTTAGGCAATCTTGCCACCAAAGCGGGATATATTACGCTGAATGCGACAGGATCGATCGCAATAGAGTCGAGCCGGATTGAAAATAACGTTAATTTTGATACCGCTGCTGATGGCGGCAACATCAACATATTCGCTCGTTCCCTTTCCCTTGACAATGCACAAGTAGACGCTGGCAACTTAGGACAAGGAAATGCCGGAAACATATTTGTCCAAGTTGATGACTTTGTTTCCCTCGCCAATGAAAGCTCGATCGCGAGTAATGCTTACAACGACGAGCAAAACTCTGGCGGAATTGCCGGATTGGTTTCCATAAAAGCCGGTAACTCGATCGCCATTGATAATAGCACAATCTCCGCCCGGAACTTTGGTACGGGTAATGCTGGGTTCATATCTATTAAAGCTGGCGATACGATCGCTATTGCAAATAACAGTACCATCTCCAGCGATGCCTATAGCTTAAACAACACCGATACCGAGCCCAAAAACAATGGTTCTGTTTCTGGCGGCGCAGCAGGATATATTTTTATATCAGCCAAAAACATCGCGATGGACAAAAGCAATATCACAGCAGAGACTTTTTCTGGGTTGGGTACTTCTGACACCAAGGAAAAGCAACCAGGCGCTATTTATATGTTCGCTGATTCGATCTCGCTATCAGATGAAACCCAACTGAGTACGAATACTTTTGGGACCGGCGCTGGTGGTAACATTATTATCGATTCACACTCTCTTTCTATTACAGGTGGATCTCGACTGGAAGCCACAACTTCTGGAGCCGGAAACGCTGGCGATATAAATATCACAGCTAATTCAGTTTCTCTAACCGATCGCGCTAAGCTACAGACGAATAGCACTGGTACGGGGAATGCTGGTTACGTATTTATTGAAGCTGGCGATACGATCGATATCGATCGCGCTAAGCTACAGACGAATAGCACTGGTACGGGGAATGCTGGTTACGTATCTATTAAAGCTGGCGATACGATCGCTATTGCAAATAACAGTACCATCTCCAGCGATGCCTATAGCTTAAACAACACCGATACCGCGCCCAAAAACAATGGTTCTGTTTCTGGCGGCGCCGCAGGATATATTTTTATATCAGCTAAAAACATCGCGATCGACAAAAGCCAGATCACAGCAGATACTTTTTCTGAGTTGGGTACTTCTAAACCCCCGGAAAATCAACCAGGCACTATTTATATGTCCGCTGATTCGATCTCGCTATCAGATGAAACCCAACTGAGTACGAATACTTTTGGGACTGGCACTGGTGGTGACATTACGATCAATTCGCGCTCTCTTTCGGTTACAGGTGGATCTCGACTGGAAGCTACAACTTCTGGAACCGGAAAAGCTGGGAATGTAGTAATTAAAGCCGAATCTTTTGCCTTGACCGATGGTTCTACATTGGATGCAGGCACCTTTGGAGACGGAGATGCTGGCAGTATAAATATTGACGTTGATGGCTCCGTAGAAATAGCAGGCAAAAACACCAGAATCTACAGCGATCCACAAAAAGCTGACGGCAACGGCGGCACTATTAACATTAAGGCCCGATCGCTCTCCTTAACCGACGGTGCCGCCCTGGAAACCAGTACCTCTGGAGCGGGAAAAGCTGGAAACGTCTTAATTGAAGTTCCCAACGGCGACGTTTTCTTTCTTCAAAATGCCAAAATCACAAGCAACAGCTTTGGAACAGGTGCAGCAGGAGACATCCAAATCACCGCTCGCAACCTCCAGCTCGATAACCGATCGAAGATCGCAGCCGAAACCGAACTATCCGGTAAAGGCGGTAATATTATCCTACAGGTGGAAGAATTATTGCTCCTGCGTCGGGACAGCAACATCACCACATCCGCAGCCACCGGAGAAGGCCCTGGAGATGGCGGCTATATCACAATTAACGCAAGCAACCTCGTCGGTTTGGCAAATGGCGACATCTTTGCCAACGCCAACAAAGGCAAAGGCGGTAAGATCCAAATCTATGCTACAGGAGTTTTTGGGATAGCGCGGCGGGAAATACGAAACGACACAACTAGCGACATCACTGCCACATCCGAATTAGACCCATCCCTGAATGGGGAAGTAACAATCAATACCCCTGATGTCGATCCCAGCCAAGGATTGGTAGAGCTGTCAGTCCAAACTGTCGATACCGAAAATCAAGTTGCCAAAAGCTGTGCCCGCCGCAACAGCAACCAATTTACCGTCACCGGACGCGGAGGGCTGCCGCCAAGTCCCAATAATTACCTCAACAGTGAGGGAGTTTGGGTAGATTTGCGAACATCCCAGCCAGCCCAAGAGAATTCCCCATCGCCAAGTCGGAATTCGCAGTTTAGTAGGCCCGATCGCATTGTGGAAGCCCAAGGGTGGGTGAGGACTGCGGATGGCAAAATAATACTCACCGCCCAAACGCCAGATGTCACTCCTCACAGTCCCCCATTGACAACTCCGGGCTGTAACTAATTTGAGCTTTGAAGTTTCAAATAATAATATGTTTATACCTCGCCGTGCCCCTTTTCTGTTAGTTGGTTTATTTATCTTGGCATTGTCTGCAACCTTATGTCTACCAGCTATTTCAACTGAAAATAGCGGCAGGTTTAACGAGCAAGCCAAGCAATCTGAGATTTTCGTTTCTGCCACGAAAAGTCAAGCCGAGGATTTGCTACAACAAGGTAAAGCACTTTACCAAGCCGGACAGTTTAGCGATGCGGCAAAAGTTTGGCAGGAGGCAGCATCAGCCTTTGAAGCTCAAAAAGATAGGCTGAATCAGGCGATGGCATCTACCATGCTGTCGTTAGCCCTTCAGCAACTCGGACAGTGGAACGAAGCAAGAGAAGCAATATCAAAAAGTTTAAACCTTTTAAATTCCAGAGGTTCAGGTTCAAACTACGAACTGATTTTGGCTCAAGCATTAAATGCCAAAGGTAATTTGGAATTGACGCAGGGAAATGCTGAAGAAGCTTTATCTATTTGGCAACAAGCGGCTACCGCTTATGGCAAGGCAGGCGATCGGGCCGGAGTTATTGGCAGCCAGATTAACCAAGCCCAAGCAATGCAAGCCTTGGGGCTTTACCGTCGCGCCTCCACTGCATTAGAACTCCTAGAACAAACCCTTCAAAAAGAACAAGACTCTCCCATTAAAGCAATCGGATTGCGAAGCCTC
This sequence comes from Oscillatoriales cyanobacterium PMM_0008, assembly GCA_949128025.1. Lineage (GTDB taxonomy): Bacteria > Cyanobacteriota > Cyanobacteriia > Cyanobacteriales > Aerosakkonemataceae > Argonema. The sequence continues at coordinate 4,923 of CASBRD010000258.1, forward strand.
GGTAACACCCTCAGACAAATTGGTAAATTAGAACGTTCCCGTCAAGTATTGCAGCAAAGTTTGGAGATAGCAAACCGATCGCAATCTACCTCAGATATAGGAGAAACCCTGCTGAGTCTAGGCAATACCGCTCGCACCCAAAAAGATGGAGATGCCGCCCTAAAATTTTATCAAGAAGCCGCCACCGTATCCAACAACAACCTGACGCGAATCCAATCTCAACTCAATCAACTGAGCCTTTTACTAGAACAAAAACATCTGGCTTTATCCAAAACCTTGCTCGATCGAATCAAGCCGCAAATTACTAACTTACCGCCCAGTCGTGCCGGTATATATGCCAGAATTAACCTAGCTCAAAGCCTAAAAAAATTATCAGAAATAAACGATAACTTATCAGTTGCCGATCGAGAACAACTGACACTAGACATCGCGCAGTTATTAGCAACAGCAGCGCAACAGGGAGAAAGCCTCCAAGACCCACGCGCCAAAAGCTATGCCCTGGGCAATCTGGGTAACTTATATCAAGAAAAGCAACAACTGTCCAACGCCCAAAAATTGACCGAACAAGCCTTACTGATCGCCCAAGCAATTAACGCTGGGGACATCGCCTACCAGTGGCAATGGCAGTTGGGAAGACTGTACAAAAACCAGGGAAAAATCGAAAATGCGATCGCAGCTTACACCGAAGCAGTCAACACCTTGCAGTCCTTGCGTAGCGATTTAGTTGCGATCGATCGAGACCTGCAATTCTCCTTTCGCGATAGCGTCGAACCCGTCTACCGAGAATTAGTCGGACTCCTCCTACAAGCCGCACCCGAACAGGAAATCGAAGAAACAAGACCTCCAAATACCAACTCTCCCTTACCAATCGAAAATCCCAAATCCTCTCTTGCGAAGGTGGGCATCGTGACGGGAACCGCCAAGACGCCCACTTCGCGCAAAACCCAAAATCGAATCGCTCAAGCCCGTAACGTCTTAGAATCTCTACAACTCGCCGAATTAGACAACTTCTTTCAAGAATCTTGTTTAGACGCCAAACCAGTCCAGATCGATCGAGTTGACCCCACAGCAGCAGTCATCTATCCAATCATCTTGCCAGACAGATTAGAAGTAATTCTCAGCATACCCAACCAGCCCCTCCGCCACTACGCCACCCCCATACCCGGCGATCGAGTCGAAGTTAGCATAGACCAATTGCGTCAATCCCTCAGCCCCGTGGGCTCCACCCAGAAGCGTTTGAGCCTTTCCCAACAATTATATGATTGGCTCATTCGTCCAGCCCAGGCAGACCTAGCCAGAAGCGGAATACAAACCCTGGTATTTGTGCCAGATGGTTTAATGCGGAATCTGCCAATGGCTATCCTCAACGATGGTACTCAGTTCTTGCTAGAAAAGTACCGGATTGCCGTGACTCCTGGGTTGCAACTTCTAGCGCCCAAAGTTTTGACACAGAAGTCTTTCAGGGTATTAACTGGCGGACTCACCGAAGCTCGTCAAAACTTTTCGGCACTGCCTGCTGTAAAAACCGAATTGAACCAAATCAGCGCTGAAGTAAGAAGTACTTTACTCCTAGACGGACAGTTTACTAGCGCCAGCCTCAAAAAAGAGATTAAGGATGCTGCTTTCCCAGTGGTTCACCTGGCAACTCACGGCCAGTTTAGTTCCAATGCGGAGGATACGTTTATTCTCACCTGGGATAACAAAATAAACGTCAAACAGTTCGATGAATTACTGGAAGTCAGAGTTGAAGGCCAACGAAAGCCGATCGAATTGCTCGTTCTCAGCGCCTGTCAGACTGCCACAGGAGACAAGCGAGCTGCTTTGGGACTGGCGGGAATGGCAGTTCGGTCTGGTGCAAGGAGTACGATCGCTTCCCTGTGGTCGGTCAACGACGAAGCCACTTCCGAATTGATGACTTTATTTTACCGAGAGCTAGCTCAACCTGGGGTTAGTAAAGCGGAATCTCTCCGCCGCGCCCAGCTGAATCTGCTCAACAATCCCACCTACAAGCATCCGTTTTACTGGGCGGCATTTGTGCTGGTAGGAAATTGGCTTTGAAGAATTTCAGTTTTAAGATCTAAAATTCTTTTGGACAGTGAAGTTTTATGACTTGGATTAATTTACCCCTAGCCGTTGCCACCCTTACAGTAACCCTGGGTTTAGAAACCGCGATCGTTCCTAGCTTGCCAGCGCAGTACGATCGGCCTACCATAACTGAAACATCCCCCCGTGCCTGGGAAGTAAGTCAGACATACGTACCTCCCAACCGACAGGCACCCCGGACAACGGCGGGAGGGGCTACGCGGGGAAAGTGCTTGGAAAACGCAGGACTTTTAAGATCTTTGATGCCTTCCAATAACTTGGGGCTGACGATCGCAGAGTATCCCACATTATATTGGTACATCCCTTCATCTAAAGCAGAGGCATTGGAATTCGAGCTGCGGGATGCCAACGAAAATAGGCTAGTCAAAAAAACTTTGCCCATTCCCAATACCCCCGGTGTGATTGGGTTGACCCTCCCCAAGAGCGAATTACCCCCTCTAGCGGTGGGCAAAATGTATCACTGGTACTTGACAATGGTTTGCCCATCTGAAGATTCTGGAGACAAAAGTGGGAATATGATTGTAGATGGATGGATCGAGCGAACCCAAGCCAGCCCAACTCTAGTGAAGCAACTGGAGAAGGCAGCACCAAGCGATCGTTGGGCCTTATATGCAGCAGCGGGCATTTGGCAGGACTCTCTGACAACCTTAGCCGAGCTGCGCCGCGCCAATCCTGATGACTCGACCCTAGCAGATCAGTGGTCAAAGCTCCTGAAGTCAGCCGATTTAGATCCAATAGTTGAAAAGCCTCTGGTTGACTGCTGCACGGCCAACAGGTAAAAGGGTGATGGGCTATCACCTTTTTCCCAATTATCAAAGCAAGTTTTATGTGGTCAAAGCTAAGACAGCAAATTTGGGAATGGCGCGGGGTATTAATTACAGCTCCTACCGTAGCTGGATTAACGATCGCTTTGCGCTTTGCAGGATTGTTCCAGCTATTGGAATGGTCAGCTTACGATCGGTTTTTTAGCCTACGTCCCCAGGAAATGGCCGACGAGCGCATTGTTATTGTCGGAGTTAGCGAGACAGACCTGCAAACATTAAAGCAGTGGCCGATTCACGATGATGTCTTGACTAACTTACTCAATAAAATCAAAGAACAGCAGCCTGTAGCAATTGGTTTGGACATTTATCGCGATTTGCCTGTAGAACCCGGACATCAGCAATTGGTAGATCTGTATAAGAGTACACCTAACTTGATTGCGATCAAGAAAATGGTTGGAGGTGCGGGTAGCCCTGCGGTGCAGCCACCACCAGAATTAGAAGCGCCGGGTCAAGTAAGCGCCAACGATATCCCATTGGATACAGATAGCAAGATCCGTCGGCATTTTCTGTATATCTCACAAGGTGATGAAACAATAGAAAGTTTGGGACTGCGACTGGCTTATATTTATCTACAAACAAAAGGCATTACACCTAAAGCCGCTGCTGTCAATAAAGATTATTTGCAATTAGGTCAAGCCGTGTTTGTACCCTTTGAGGCGAATGATGGCGGCTATGTACGCACTGATGCCAGAGGCTACCAGTTGTTGTTGAACTTTCGCGGGCCAGCGGAAAGCTTCAAGATCGTGTCGATCATGGATGTATTGGAAAATCGCATACCATCAGACTTGATGCGCGATCGGATCGTTTTGATCGGTTCAACGGCAGAAAGTCTCAACGATTTGCTTTATACTCCTTACAGTAGCAGTCTGCTCGGCATACCCAAACGCACTTCTGGCGTAGAAGTCCATGCCAATTTAACGAGCGCCATCTTGAGTGCAGCACTAGATAATCGACCCTTAATTAAAACTTGGCCTGAGTGGTTGGAGTGGTTGTGGATTTTGAGCGGTGCTACCGTCGGCGCTATTTTGACTTGGCAAGGGCGATACAAAAAAGGTGTTGCCAAGTTCTCGCGCCGGAGAACGGCTAGTATGCTTTTGGCAGTGGGAGGTATCTTTGTAGTCGGCTACCTCGCATTTCTAAAAGGTTGGTGGATTCCTGTGGTTCCACCAGTATTAGCAATAGCCGGATCTGCGATCGTAATTACCAGTTACATTGCCCGTACAGCAGGAGAAATTCGTCAAACCTTTAGTCGCTATCTCACCGATGAAGTAGTAGCCTGTCTGCTGGAATCACCGTCAGGATTAAAGTTAGGTGGCGATCGACGCAAAATCACGATTTTAATGTCCGATTTAAGAGGATTTTCTGCCGTATCAGAGCGATTACCCCCAGAAACAGTAGTTTCTATGCTCAACATTTACCTGGGAGAAATGGCCGATGAAATTGTCAAATATCAGGGAACTATTGACGAATTCATCGGTGATGCTATATTGGTGTTGTTCGGTGCGCCAACTCAAAGAGAAGATGATGCCGAAAGAGCAGTAGCTTGTGCTTTGGCAATGCAGCTAGCAATGGAATCCGTTAATCAAAAAAATGAACGTTTAGGCTTGCCAAAAATAGAAATGGGTATTGGTATCAACACAGGTGAAGTAGTAGTAGGAAATATTGGCTCGGACAAACGCGCAAAATATGGTGTAGTTGGCAGTCACGTCAACCTAACTGCCCGCATCGAGTCCTATACGCTGGGGGGCGAAATCATGATTTCCGAAGCTACCCTCAAAGATGTAGGCGACATCCTACAAATAGATGGGGATTTCCCGGCACAACCAAAAGGCTTTAACGAGCCTATCACCATCCATGAACTAGGGGGAATCGGTGGCAAGTACAACCTCAAATTGCCCAAACAAGAAGATTTACTTGTTAAACTAAAAGAAGAATTACCCGTAGAGTACGGCGTTCTGAAAGGTAAGCATCTTGATGGCAATACGTGCAAGGGAAGCTTAGTCAAGCTGTCAATAAAGGGTGCCGAACTACGTTCAGATAATATGCTCAAGCCACGCGAAGATAATATCAAAATAAACTTATTAATAGAAACCCACGAAACAACAGTCAGCGGAGATATCTATGGCAAAGTTTTGAGAAAAATAAAAGAAGGGGATGGCAATTATTACATCGTGTTTACCAACATTGCACCGGAGGTAGCCGGATTCCTTAACCAAATTTATCACGAAAATGTCTCAGCTTACTAAAAAAGCCATTAAAGTTTTGAGCCTCAATCATTATATAATGGGGCACGCTACTTATCAAAACATATTAGAGAAAACTTTCCGGGATTGTATTCCAGAAGTTGAATTTAATTCGTTACATCTAACTGATTACTTTAAGACCGACTTACCGGGTAGAATCTTATACTGGCTGCTCAGCAAACAGTTACCAGGATCTGATAAAATTGATTATGACTTTCACAGATTTCGTACCGAATTAGCTACTTCCTTCTTTGCCCGTCGCTGTTTAGAACGCGCTTTAAAGAATTATCAGCCTGATGTTCTTCATATTCATACCCAAGCAATTGCCTACCTTGCCGCCCCCCTATTTAAACAGATTCCCTCAGTAGTTTCACTTGACTATACCGCAGCTTTACTGACAACTGAGCATCCATTCCCATCGGCTATTACTTATAAACCGATCGTAGAAGTGGAGCGTAAATGTTTTGCAGCAGCAGCCCATATTATCACCTGGTCGGACCGATCGCGACGCTCTGTAATTGACGATTACGGTATTTCACCTACAAAAGTTACTAATATTCACCCTGGTGTGCCTTTAGAGCTTTTCGCGGGCATGACCCCAAGAGAGCCTAAGAGTAAGCCTCGCCTGCTATTTGTCGGCAATGACTTTGTACGCAAAGGCGGAGAGGATCTGCTAGCCGTCTTTTTGGACAATCTGAGCGATATTTGCGAACTTGACATTGTTACTAATGCCGCTGTAAACTTACCTATAATACATAATGTGAGAATCCATCGAGGTGTGCGTGCATTTTCTCCAGAAATTCTCAAACTCTATGCAGCAGCAGACATATTTGTGATGCCTACTCACGAGGAAGTTTATGGAATAGTTTTTACAGAAGCGATGGCAGCAGGTTTGCCCTGTATTGGCACTACAGTTATGACTGTTCCGGAATTAGTGCATAATGGGGTGAATGGGTTTACGGTGAAAGCACGCGATCGGGCAGCTTTGCGAGAAGCGCTCCTCAAGTTGATTAACAATCCCGATCTAAGATTATCAATGGGTAAAGCTGGCAGAGAAATTGCCAAAAAACAATTTGATGCTGTCTCAAACTGTAAACAAATTAGTAAAATATTTACTGAACTATCATCCAAAAACAACAAGGTTCATTTTAAGGGTTAAAAGTACAATGGGCAATCCTATATGTATTTGCGGTTCGGAAAAGTTTGACATAGTTATTGAGGGGGATTATTCCTATTTTACCCTCAATGGAAAAGCTGTACCATTTCAAGCCCTAAAATGCTTGAAATGTGGAATTGTCATAACAAATCCAGCCCCTATTGCAGTTGGCTATAACAATGAAACGACTAATGAATTGGAAATACATGAGGATGGATATAGCGTTTCTATTGAAGAGCTTTTTTATAGAATTCGCCGATTAAAGCCGTATTTAAATGAGTCAACAAAGACACTAGAAATTGGTTGTTACACTGGAAAGCTAGTTGAAATGGCTGCACAGCTTGGAGTCAAAGAGTCTATTGGAATAGAAATATTAAGTAAAGCAGCAGCTTATGGCAACAGCTTAGGTAGAGATATCAGAAATATGTATCTGCACGAGTGCAACTTTCCATCTAACTACTTTGATGTAATACAAGCTCATCATGTACTTGAGCATATCCCCAATTTGCCAGAGACACTAGATGAAATTTGGAGAGTGCTTAAGCCAAATGGTATATTTTATGTAACAGTACCGCGATACAACTCGGTTTTTGTCAGGTCTGCCAACTGGGCTGGATGGTATCCTCAAGAACATTTCTGGCATTTTACACAAAAGACTTTGATTGAGTTACTCGGTCAGCACGGATTTAAAATATCTAAGTTTTGCTGTCCGGTACATTATGATACTAGAAAAGATTATCTTTACCCAGTAAAAAAACTTCTAAAATGGGGGCTGAAGAAGTTAAATATGGGGGATACAGTAGAAGCTGTGTTTAGCAAAAAAATAGTAGATTAAATAAGTACTATTACAATTTAATGGGGGGGAAATTGGGTGAAATTAGCTTAAGTATAGCTTTGGTGACGCGAAATCGACCAGAGAGTTTGGAGCGTTGTTTGAAGAGTTTGCGATCGCAAACTCTGCAACCTTTTGAAGTAATTGTATCCGATGACTCCGATCCAAATATGGCAACGAAAACAGAAGCAGTGGCAAAGTATTGGAACTGCCGCTATATTCCTGGGCCTCGTCGCGGACTCTATGCCAATAGAAATTATACTGCTCTAGCTTGCCAAGGTACACATATTCGTACTATGGATGACGATCATGAATTTGATGAGGGACATCTGGAGAATTGTATAGAAGCTGTTTGCTCCGATCCAAGATCGATTTGGACAAGCGGAGAGATAGGCTTTATCAATGGTGAGTATTGTGGAACTTCTCCAACAGCAAACCAATTATACCCATCTGGAGTGGGTGGTGAGGTGACAGATGTTGATGATAACTGGGCGATCGCTGATGGCGCTACAATTTACCCCAAGGAAGTTTTTGACCGAGGATATAGAATGGTGGAATGGTTTCCGTTTGGATCTAGCTACTTAGAGTTTGGAGCTTACCTATACTACCACGGCTTTCGCAGTCGTTGTATTCTGGGCGAATTAGTTAAACACTATGCTGATGAAGCTACTGTGAAGCGACAGAATAACATCAGCGTGATTGAAAGCCAGCTTTATGCTAGTCTTTGTTTTAACCTGTTCTTTAAACCTAATCCTGCACTTGCTGCCAGATATAGTTTTTCATGCCTACGCTATTCCCGGTATAATCAAAAATTGATATGGTATTTGCCTAAGCTTATAGCAAAAGCTAAAAAACGCTGGCAATAGACTAAAATACGAAAATTATTGAAAACATAAAAATTTATGAAGACTTCACTCAATTTTATTTTGGCTAAACATCCTAAAATTTACGAAAAAATTCTGAGGTTAAACAGAAATTTTAACTTGGATAAAATATTGTTTTTGAATTTAATTCAAGAGGGGGATATGGTTTTTGATATCGGTGCAAACGTAGGGTATTATACAATACTTTTTTCCCATTTAGTTGGTAAAACAGGTGAAGTTCATGCTTTTGAACCGTTACCATCAACTTTTGAAGTATTGTCAAAAGAAGTTAATAAGCAGAAAAAATATGATAATGTTTACCTTAATAATACTGCGGTAAGTGATATTAACGGCATAATGAACATTTACCTCCCAGAAAATGATCATCGC